>JBFWZL010000495.1:0-4787 GCA_050185455.1 Binatia bacterium
TTTGCCGTCAATAAAACGTTCGCTGCTGTCAAACTCTGCTTTTCGACTTTCATCAACTCTCTCAATTTCGCTTCGGTCAAATGTCGCTGGTATTGGCCCGATCCACAAATGATTTAGGAGAACTATAAGCAGCGGCGCGAAAGTCGAACGTATACCGTCATTGTAACACAACTGCGCTTCTGCCGCTGGAGCGCGGGAATGAAAGAGGAGCGATCATGAGCACGACAAGAAAAAATCCTTTGCAGTCATTGCAGGACTATGGGCAATCGGTTTGGTTGGATTACATTCGTCGCAATCTCCTCACCGGTGGAGAGCTGCGGCGGTTGATTGAAGAGGATGGCTTACGCGGCATGACCTCAAACCCGGCAATTTTTGAGAAAGCGATTGCCGGCAGTACCGACTACGAGCAAATGCTTACCTCCTCCGCGTCGCGGAACTTGGACGCAAAGTCACTGTACGAACAGCTGGCGATCCGCGACATTCAGGACGCCGCAGATTTGCTGCATCCTGTGTATGAGCAGACAGGGCGACGGGACGGCTATGTCAGTTTGGAAGTTTCTCCAACGCTTGCACATGATACGCAAGGCACGATGGAAGAGGCGAGACGATTGTGGAAAGCGGTCGAGCGCGACAATCTGATGGTCAAGGTTCCGGCGACCCCGGAAGGCATTCCCGCCATTCAACAACTCATTAGCGAAGGAATCAACATCAACGTTACCTTACTCTTTTCGCAAGCAGCCTACGAACAGGTAGTCGAAGCCTACATCGCAGGCCTGGAACAGCGGGCAACGCAAGGCGGCGAGCTGAGTAAGATAGCAAGCGTGGCCAGCTTTTTCGTCAGTCGGATTGACACGGCAGTCGACGCCCTTATTGCCGCCCGGCTCAAGACGTCTACTGACACGGATAAACAAGGGATGCTGCGCCGCCTTGCTGGCAAGGTCGCTATCGCCAATGCAAAGCTGACCTATCAGCGATATCGCGCATTGTTCAGCAGCCGACGCTGGCAGGGCTTGGCTGACAAAGGCGCGCATACGCAGCGTGTCCTCTGGGCGAGTACGAGCACCAAGGACCCCAACTACCGCGACGTGATGTATGTCGAAGAATTGATTGGGCCGGACACGGTTAATACCATGCCGCCGGCGACGTTCGATGCGTTCCGAGACCACGGTGGTCTGCGCGCGAGCCTCACCGAAAACGTCGACGAGGCTCGCAACACGATGGAAACGCTGGCGCAGGTCGGCATTTCCATGCAGGAGGTGACCGCTAAGCTGCTTGAGGAAGGAGTACAGCTCTTCGCTGATGCTTTTGCTAAGCTTCTCGCTGCAATCGCTGACAAAGCCAAGGCTGCCTAATGGCTGAGCCTGCACAGACAGCCTTAATGCCAACGTGTTCTTACAGTTCTGACACAAGCTGGACGACCTGTCCCGCCGTAACTCCATAGGTCCTATAGGGTAGCACCCGAGGAGAAAGGTTATGATTTTAGCGGGCGATATTGGCGGCACCAACACGCGTCTTGCCTTTTTTAGAGAAGAAGGAAATCGCCTTCTCTCTGTACACGAAGAAACGTTTCCCAGTCGCACGCATAGTGGGCTTGCCGCAATTGTGCAGCAGTTTTTGTTAATGCACAAATTCTCTCCCGCCATTGCTTGTTTTGGCGTCGCCGGTCCGGTGAAGAATGGTCGAGGAGAGACGACCAACTTGCCGTGGATCGTGGATGCGAAACTCCTCAGCGACGAGCTCCATATTCCAACCGTTCTCATCATTAACGATTTAGAAGCAGCCGCCTATGGTGTGACCATCTTGGCGCCGACTGAGTGGGCGGTGCTCAATACCGGCGCGCCTGATGCGGTTGGCAACGCCGCAGTCATCGCCGCCGGCACGGGGCTCGGTGAAGCCGGACTCTACTGGAATGGCCAAAGCTACCGCCCTTTTGCTACCGAAGGGGGACATACTGACTTTGCTCCACGCTCGCCATTAGAAATCGAACTCCTGCGGTTTTTGCTGGCGAGGTTTGACCGTGTGAGTTATGAGCGTGTGCTTTCCGGGCCCGGCTTGGTGAATATCTATCAGTTTCTGCGTGAGACTGGACGCGGAGACGAACCCACATGGCTTGCGGAAGAATTGCGTCTCCATGACCCGGCTGCGGTTATCTCACAAGCGGCGCTGGCGGAGCGTTCCGCGCTGTGCATGCAGGCTCTCGACTTGTTTGTTGCTATTTACGGCGCGGAGGCAGGAAATCTAACTTTAAAACTGATGGCGACTGGGGGGATTTTTATTGGCGGCGGTATCGCCCCCCAAATTGTACCTAAGCTTATGACCCCGACATTCATGCAAGCCTTCCTGACAAAGGGGCGTATGCGTCCTGTGCTCGAAGCGACGCCAGTGCGGGTCATTCTTCACGGTCAAACGGCCCTTCTGGGTGCGGCGCGTTGCGCTATGCTGCATGCCTCACGATAAACATAATTGCTTGGAAAGAGAGGACATTATGCAACTCGGGATGATTGGACTCGGCAGGATGGGAGCAAACATGGTAAGCCGCTTGTTGCGCGGCGGCCATCAGTGTGTTGTCTTCGATACGAACCCGACGACCGTACAAACCCTTGTGAATGAAGGAGCTATCGGCACAGCCTCGTTGGACGAGTTTGTCGCCCAATTAACGCCGCCGCGGGCCGCGTGGATCATGGTGCCCGCGGCTGTCGTCGACCGGACGCTGAGCGACCTTGCCGCCCGTTTGCAGCGGGACGACATCGTCATTGATGGCGGGAACTCCTACTACATTGACGACATACGCCGGTCTGAGGAACTCAGCGTAAAGGGTATTCACTATCTCGATGTCGGGACCAGCGGCGGCATCTGGGGCCTGGAGCGCGGCTACTGCCTCATGATTGGCGGACCAGAGCGGGCCGTGCAGCATCTGGATCCCCTCTTCAAGGCCTTGGCGCCAGGGCGGACTGAGATTGCACGTACGCCCGGGAAGGAAAAAACGAGTGGGACCGCGGAAGACGGGTATTTGCATTGTGGTCCTGCTGGAGCCGGACATTTTGTGAAGATGGTGCACAATGGCATCGAATACGGCCTCATGGCCGCCTACGCAGAAGGTTTTAACATCTTACGACACGCCAATGTAGGCAAGCAGGATCGGGTTGCAGACGCTGAAACGACGCCGTTGCGCCAGCCGGAGCATTATCAATACGACTTCAATCTGGCGGAGATTGCCGAAGTATGGCGGCGCGGCAGCGTAGTCGCCTCGTGGCTGCTTGACTTGACTGCGCTTGCTTTGAGCAAGAGTCCAGACCTCGAGAACTTTTCGGGGCGCGTATCGGACTCGGGCGAAGGACGCTGGACCGTCGCGGCGGCGATTGAGGAAGGATGCCCGGCGCCCGTGCTGAGCGCTGCGCTGTATCAGCGCTTCAGCTCGCGCGGCGAAGGAGATTTTGCTGGAAAAATCCTCTCGGCGATGCGTTTCGAGTTCGGAGGCCATGCTGAACGCCCGCACAACGGATGAGTAAGGCGTCGCGGGAGATACTCGGCGTGAAAACCCTAGCGCCATCCGACATTCAGATCGCGGCGGATACTAACGTGCTCTGTCACATCGCGGCTACGGAAGTACTATCGTGTGCGGACGCCGCGGTGCGAGAGCAAAGCTCATTTACCGTCGTTTTATCTGGCGGTACTACGCCGAAGGGCTTGTATACGCTGCTCGCAGACGATGCCGCCTTGCGGACGAGAGTGCCATGGGAAAAGACGCATTTCTTTTGGGGCGACGAGCGTCACGTTTCTCCCGATCATTCAGATAGCAACTATCGCATGGCGCATGAGGCCATGTTGGCAAAAGTTCCTATCCCGGAAACAAATATCCACCGGATCAAAAGTGAGTACGCAGACGCTGAGCAAGCGGCTCAGGAGTATGAGCAAGCCTTACGAACGTTTTTTCACTTAAGTGGTGAACAGTACCCTCGTTTTGATCTTGTATTCCTCGGCTTAGGTCCCGACGCCCATACCGCATCTTTGTTCCCTGGCACCCAGGCGCTCCACGCAGACCAGCGGCTGGTTGTCGCTAACTGGGTGGGTAAGTTCTATGCTGACCGCATTACCATGACGGCGCCCGTGTTGAGCAATGCTAAGCGCATCATCTTTCTTGTCAGTGGCGAAGAAAAAGCCCTACCCTTAAAAGCGGTGCTGGAGGGACGATACGAACCCGAACAATTGCCCGCCCAATTAATTCAGCCTCGCCATGGTCGCTTACTCTGGCTCGTCGATCAAACGGCCGCTCATTTGCTGCAAGAGCACTGAAGAGACAACCACGGTCACCAAGAAAAGAAAGGAGCAGAAATGGCCATGCATGAGGTGGTGTTCTTGCTTGATGTTGACAACACGCTACTTGACAATGATCGGGTTGCCATTGATCTTCAGCGCCATCTAGAGCGTGAAGTTGGCGCTGAGCGAGAACAGCGGTATTGGGCGATTTTCGAGGAGTTGCGGGAGGAACTCGGGTACGCTGACTATCTTGGCGCGTTGCAACGCTATCGCATCGAGCATCCGCGCGACCCGCACTTGCTGACCGTCTCCAGTTTTCTGGCGAATTATCCGTTTGCCAACCGTTTGTTTCCTAACTCGCTTGACGTTATCGATCACGTCAAACAGTGGGGACCAGCGGTGATTCTCTCGGATGGAGACGTCGTCTTTCAGCCGCGCAAAGTGGAGCGGTCAGGACTGTTTGACGCAGTTGAAAAAAATGTCTTGATTTACATTCACAAAGAACAAGAGTTGGACGACGTCGAACGGCG
>JBFWZL010000496.1:0-4769 GCA_050185455.1 Binatia bacterium
GGGGAGTAATTGTCATGAACGAGTCAAGAAATCGTTGTTTTTCTTCGTTTTCATAACGTAAAAACCTCCACATTGTTTGAGAAACGCCTACTGCAGAGATGGGGGTTGCCCACAGATCCGTTACTTCCTCCATCTCCGAATCTTGGCTGCTGAATGTGGCCTGTTGTGTCATACTTTCCGAGTTGCCCGTGCTCGGATTCCGCCACCACAGCGCCGGCGAATCCGAGCAACCGTTTTGGACTCGATGCAAGGCGACAATGTGTCCTCCGACGCGTTTCCAGTGTCCAAAAGTGTCGGTCTTGTAGCTTCCTAGTGTCATGCTCACAAAACCGCTATTGTCCAGCGCGTCGTACAGCATCTCTGGTGTTACGGACAATCCAGGGAAGGCGGCCGCCTGCGTCACGGTAAACGCTCCGGGGGCCGTAGCTTGAAGATGGCTGACCGTGCCGAAGAATTGGCCGAGACCGTTCGTGCCATCGACACCATCGGTTCCCATCAGTTCCCCTACATCGGCAACCTTATTCGTCACGAAATTGTAATTGTCCTGTGCTTGCCAATCTCTAGGTCCGTCCAAGACTTCGGGCAAACCATGGTTCGCGATGTACGCAAACCAATCCGTCGCCGACGTTGGCACACAATACATTTTCCCGTCGTTTGGCAGCCCGGGTATGCCTGTCGCCTCTTCACGTTTTTGATCAAGATCAGGCACGCCTGGAACGTTGATGTTGCACTCGCCGAGCACTTGCTCGCCAGTCAGCGCCACACAGCCCATCATCATAACGCCAACGACCTGCGCAGATTTTCTCTCAGGCGTCAGAGCAGCAACAAAACGACGTAAAGTTTTCATCGTGTAACCTCCCGCTACTTTCCATTCTCTGTAGCGCTCTGAGTTGCTGGACACTGCATACATTCTTCGGGAAATCCTTTCTCTGGTGACATCCTGACTTTCTTCAGCTACGCTACTCCTGACCGTCGCTCTGAAACGCAAAAAATTACCCAAATAAGGAGGGGTTCTCATGGCGACTGCATACGTCTCGAAGTCAGCCGAGGTGCGTAAACGGCTCAGTCATCCGGTCATCGATTCCGACGGACACACTGTTGAGTTCGAACCGGGTGTGATGGAACAGCTTCGTAACATTGGCGGTCCAGGTATTGTCGAGCGTTACAAAACCGAGCGGACGAAGGGGATGGTGTCGGGTTTGGGAGGAATGCTGAGTTGGCATCGTCTTTCACCTGAAGAACGACGCCAGCAGCGCGTCACAGTTCCGCCCTGGTGGGCGTTGCCGGCTAAGAACACGCTTGATCGCGTGACCTCTATGCTGCCCAAACTGTTGTATGAAAGACTGGATGACATGGGGCTGGATGTAACCGTAGTCTACCCAACATTCGGGTTGCTGGCTCCCCATCTTGATGATGCAGAAATTCGTCAAGCTGCCTGTCGCGCTTTCAACTCGTACCATGCCGACGTATTTCGTGAATACAATGACCGCATCATTCCTGTCGCGGTCATTCCCATGCACACTCCACAAGAAGCGATCGAAGAACTTGAGTACGCAGTGAAAACTCTGGGAATGAAAACGGTGATGCTGGCGGGACACGTGCTCCGTCCCGTGCCGTATGTGGCGCGCAACGCTCCAGAGATGGCTAAATATGCGTACTGGCTCGACACGTTCTGCCTTGAAAGCGAATATGATTACGATCCCGTATGGGCGAAGTGCGTTGAGTTGCAAGTTGAGCCTACCTTCCATTCTGCAGGAATGGGATGGGGCCACCGCACCTCGATTTCAACATATATGTACAACCATATCGGACACTTCGCTGAGGCTGGTGAGGCGCTCTGCAAGGCATTATTCTTTGGCGGCGTGACCAAACGTTTCCCGACGCTCAAGTTCGCGTTTCTTGAGGGAGGCGTGAGCACGGGCGTGCGGCTTTATGCTGATCTGCTGGCGCGCTGGAAAAAACGCAATCCTGAAGCAATTGAGAATTACAATCCGGCGAACCTCAACATGGAACTTGTTGTGGATCTTTGCCAACGCTACGGCGGACGGGTGACCGAGGGGAAGCTTGATCAACTAAGCACTGCTAGCGGCGCGACGATCAACACCAAAGCCGCCCCAGACAACACCAACGATTTCGCACGCAGTGGCGTAACGAAAGAAGAAGATATTCGCGACCTCTTCGTGCCGCATTTTTATTTTGGTTGTGAAGCGGATGATCCCATGAACGCTACGGCTTTTAACACGAAAGCCAATCCCTTCGGCCAAAAAATCAAAGCAGTCTATAGTTCAGATATTGGCCATTGGGATGTGCCGGATATGACTGAAGTGACCGAAGAGGCATACGAACTAGTCGAGCATGCGGTGATTACCGAAGAGGATTTTCGTGATTTTGTCTTCACTAATCCAACTACTTTGTGGACAGGGATGAACCCGAACTTCTTCAAGGGAACGGTCGTGGAAAAACAGGTCGATCAACTATTGGCGGCTGGGGCAAAATGAATTGTTCCTGGCCCCGGGGTTGTGAATCCTCATTCCTTACCTGAATCAAGGGGACGAGTATTGGGATCAGGTCCCACGTCTCCTTCAGGGGCTCCTGCTTCCGACCCCGATGAATATTCTCCAGAAGGTCTGGAAACGTCGTTAGCCTGTGAATCTGGATGGGGCGATCCTGACGGTGTGGGCAGCGGCATCGGTTTTGCCTTCTTCATGCGCTCCGGCGTCCAATAATTGTCTTCAGAACGTGGATGTGTCATGACGGGACCGTTCTCTGTGTTAGCCGGCTGCTGTTGGCTGCTGGGTGAAGGTTGGCATGCCATGACGGTTGTCGCCGCGGTAAGAACTATGGTGAAGCTAACGAGACTATTACAGTAATTTAAAGCGCGCATTGCTTGATAGGGACCATAGTAGAGTCTTTTGTTGCGATAAAGAAGGGAGAGGAGAATTTTTCTCCTCTCCCTTTCTGTTTCGTGAAACACGGAGGATAAGGCTCACTCACAGTTACCGGCGCGATGAGCGCAGATGGTATTAAAGATGTTGACGAAGCGGCTATCCGGTATGGAGCTGCCCTGCACTTTAGGGTTTGCGCTGACGTACCCGTAGGAGGTGACGCCGATCACCATATTCCGTCCGGGATTAAGGCCGTTCAGTTGTCCCGCCGCCTTTGCTCCAAAGTTTTGCACCCATGGACCACCGCTGGAGCCGCCCGTCATGTCAGAACCGTATTCGGCATTGTTGGGAGTAACGGCTCGGTAACTACCGGCAGTGACTTGGTGCATCTTCGCGCCTGAGTCAAAACTGGCCGGATACCCCAAGAGATGGGCATGGTTAGGAATAAGGCTTTGCGTTTGCCAACCTAGCCAGCCGGTGACTTCACCGATGCGACGGGTCGTAGACTCGATAACACTATCCTGCATCTCAAACATGGCGTAATCGGCTGCGTTAGGGACCACGCCGCCGCCAGTAGCCCAGGCGGAGGTAGTAGTGACATACGCCACTTCCCACGGTCCGAATGGAGCAACACCATCACGGTAAGCAGGGACGAACAGAAAGTTCGTGTAGAATCCAGAGGAGCTGCCAGAACCCTTGTGCACACAGTGGCCGGCGGTGAGAACGACACGGCGCTGAATCACCGAAGCGGAGCAGACAAAGTTCCCAACCCCAGGCTGCGTAAAGAACAATTTGCCAACTGTACGATAAGGGTAGGCGGTATCCGCGCCGATGGGAGTGAGGCGAGAGCTGGTAAAATGGGAGTTAAATGTTCCCTTATCCTGCGGTTCAACTGCAGAGCCGCTCTGTTGTTGAATAACAGAGATCGGATTAAAAAGCTTATTGGCCCGATCCGGCGTAACCTTGACGAGCGGGCCATGTGCCTTTGATGAAACTGGAGACCCCGCCTGGGCCATGATCGCTTCCGCAGTGGTTTCCCAGACGGACGCGGCGCTCGCTTCAGGAAGTACAAGCGGCTGGGCGTTCGCCAGACGCTCCGGCGTCCAATAATCAGACGCGCCATTTCCCATTGCCAAAGGAACTTCCTTGGTGACGAAATCGGCAGCTGATATTGGCGAAGCGGCTATGGCGCTTCCGAGCAACACGGCGGTAAGTGCAGCGAAAGAGAAAAAACGGCGAGCTTGCACTCTGCAGGTTTGTGGATTCATAAAGGTCCTCCTTTGGTTGGGTTGAGGAAAAGTGACTTTGTCTACTGTTTGTCCATGGTCATATTGCCAGATCTCATTTCACTGGGTTGTATCGGTCGTTTCACCTCTTTCTTTAACCTTACTATCTTCGTTGTGTCTGCTAAAAACTTTCATAGACATCTCAACCTCTGCTGGATTTTTACGCACGCATCCTTCTGAAACGTCGCCTTCCTGGTGCGTTTCTTCACCTTTCATTGGAGGTAATGGCTGACCCCTCGTAGAGGAGGTGGAAAAAAGCGGCTACTATTACGCCTTCGCTTCTTGCGCAAAGGGAGCGCTTTTTGAGGGAAGGAGTGTCCGCATGTTGTCTGCCGTGATTTTTTCCCTGGCCATCTTAGTTGCTGGGGGCTTCTTCATTCACACCATTTATGGCCGTTTTCGTCTCTTACTGGCCGCCCGTCCGGCCCAGGCGTTCGACCGGATTTCGGAACGTATCATGGCGATGTTGGTCTACGCATTCGGCCAAAAAAAATTCATTGTAGGGGAACAGCCCGCTGGATGGCTGCATTTCTTTATCTTTTGGGGGTTCCTGGTCCTCGGCGTGCAGGTGGTCACGATGTTTGGCCGCGCTTACTCG
>JBFWZL010000497.1:0-4732 GCA_050185455.1 Binatia bacterium
AGCGAAGGCCGCTCTGCAATTGCAGGATCGTGTGATTAAGCAATTCCCCGAGGTCGAGACGGTGTTCGGTAAGGCCGGGCGCGTAGAGAGCCCGACCGATCCGGCCCCTTTGAGCATGTTCGAGACAGCGGTGACCCTGAAGCCGCCGGAGGCGTGGCGTACGACGCCAGAAGAGCGTTGGTATTCCTCTTGGGCTCCTCTCTGGCTGAAACAACCACTACGTCGGCTGTGGCCGGAAGAGAGGCGCCTCACCTGGGATGAACTGTTGAATGAGATGGATGCGACGCTGCAATTTCCTGGCATGCCTAACATCTGGTGGATGCCCATTCAGACCCGTACGGAGATGCTGACGACAGGCATCCGTAGCATCCTGGGCGTGAAAGTCTTTGGCCCGGATCTGGAAGAGATTGGCCGGATCGCCAAGGAGGTGGAAACCGTTCTCTCTCCTTTACCCGGCACGCGCAGCGCGTTTGCCGAGCGAACGACCGGCGGCTATTACCTGGTGTTCGATGTGAAGCGACAGGAAGCCGCTCGCCATGGCCTCACGGTGGGTGACGTCCAAGACGTCATTGAATCAGCCATTGGCGGCAACGCCTTTTCGCAAACCATCGAAGGCCGCGAGCGCTACACTATCAACGTGCGCTACTTCCGTGAGCTGCGCAGTGATGTGGAGTCTTTGCGGCGCGTTCTGGTTCCGACCCCGGCTGGGGCGCAGATTCCCCTTGCCCAGCTTGCCGACATGACTTTCGCCACAGCTCCGCCCTCAATCCGGGACGAGGACGGACAGCTCGTGGGATATGTCTTTGTCGATGTTGTCGGACGAGACTTGGGGCGTTATGTCGAGGAGGCCAAGCTGGCAGTGGCGCAGAGGGTCCATCTCCCGCCTGGGTATCACCTGGGTTGGGCCGGACAGTTTCAATACCTGGAACGGGTGCGAGAGAAACTGATGATTGTGGTTCCCGTGACTCTGCTCATCGTTTTTGTTCTTCTCTACTTGAATACTCAGTCTTTTGCCAAAACCGTCATTATTCTCTTAGCTGTCCCTTTCTCGGCGGTCGGCGCCATTTGGCTACTGTATCTCCTTGATTATAACATGAGCATCGCCACGTGGACGGGACTCATTGCGCTCCTCGGCGTCGATGCAGAGACGGGCATGTTTATGTTACTCTATCTCGATCTGGCTTATGAGGAGCGGCGACAGCAGGGACGGATGCAGAGCTGGAACGACTTACGCGAAGCGATCATTCACGGAGCTGTGCAGCGTTTACGCCCCAAAGTGATGACGGTAGGGGTGATGTTCATGGGGCTCCTGCCCATTATGTGGTCCACCGGCACTGGCGCGGATGTGATGAAACGGATTGCCGCGCCCATGGTGGGCGGAATCTTTACTTCTTTCTTTCTGGAGTTGCTCGTCTATCCGGCGATTTATGCCATCTGGAAGTGGCGGACAGAGGTCAAGCCGCGCATGGCGTCGGCAGAAGCGACCAACTGAATGGAGAATGAATCACTATCGGTTACCACTCGTGCTGAATGCTTCGACAACCTTAGGACAGCCTTCGTCGAAGCACGAAAAGCGCTTAGCCGGTACCTCAAAGCCCCCTAACAATGGAGCAGGAAGTAGGGGAGCAAGAAGGAGGCCGAGCAGTAGGTGAACGATCATGCCCAGCGCCATCGCGGCCAGCATCGCCAGGACCCATATCCCAATGGGGGCCAACCACGGCCCGCACCGTCAATGTGGTGAGGACGCCGGTCAGTGCTCCAAAATGGAAAAACCCTGTTCACGCTTCCCCGGTGTCAGGCCAGTCTTTCCAGGAATTTTCACGGATCCCAATTTTTTATGAGCTGCGACAACCATGCTTTGAGACGTTGGCAAGCTCAATCCATGAGCGAGAGAAAAGTCTTGATCGTCAGCGGATAAGGGCCTATCCTCAATAGTCCTAGCGAATGAATAAGGAGAGTCGAGTCATGCAAACACAATCAGTCGAATCTCCGGTCACGGTTTCCCCGCAGACAGAGATCCGTCATCGGGTCGTGATTGTTGGGGGTGGTAGTGGTGGGATTACCGTTGCTGCACGGCTCGCGAAAGCGTTGCCGCAGGGAAGCATCGCGGTTATTGAACCTTCGCGCAAGCACTATTATCAACCTCTCTGGACGCTCGTTGGCGGAGGTGTATTTCCTAAACAGGTATCTGAGCGCGATGAGGTTGCGGTCATTCCACGGGGGACGACCTGGATTCAAGACGCCGTAACGGAATTTCTCCCCGAGGAGAATACCGTTGTGACGCAAGGCGGGAAACGTATCAAATATGATTACCTGGTCGTGGCCGCAGGAATCCAAATTGATTGGGAAAAGATCAAGGGCTTACAGGAAGCAATCGGTCATGACGGGGTGTGTAGCAACTACTCCTATGAGTACGTCGATAAGACCTGGGAGTTCATTCGTAATTTCACAGGCGGCAACGCTATTTTTACGCAACCGCTCCCCCCTATTAAATGCGCTGGCGCGCCGCAGAAGATTATGTATTTGGCGGATGACCATTTTCGCAAGTCCGGCGTGCGGGGGAAATCGCAAGTTATCTTTGCGTCCGCTACTCCCACCATTTTCGCCGTGAAGAAATACGCCGCGGCGTTGGATAAGATCGTGGCCCGCAAAGGTATTGATGCACGCTATAAACACAATCTTGTGGAGATTCGTGGGGCAGAGAAAGAGGCTGTCTTTGAAAACGTAGACACAAAAGAACCGATCATGCTGAAGTACGACATGCTCCATGTGACGCCTCCAATGAGCGCGCCGGATTTTCTGAAGCGCAGTCCTCTGGCGAACGAGGCGGGATGGGTTAACGTTGACAAAGGCTCTCTGCAACATGTGCGTTACCCTAACGTCTTCAGTCTCGGAGACGCGAGCAGTCTCCCCACGTCAAAAACCGGCGCGGCGATCCGCAAGCAAGCGCCGATTCTGGTGAAAAATCTGCTCGCGGTGATGAAAGGGCAGACGGCCGCGCCACAATATGACGGATATACGTCTTGTCCGCTAGTGACCGGTTATGGGAAGTTGATCCTCGCCGAGTTTGACTACGATCTGAATCCCAAAGAGACCTTTCCCTTCGATCAATCGCAAGAACGTTACAGTATGTATTTGTTAAAAGCGTATGGGCTGCCGGCTCTTTATTGGCATGGCATGTTGAAAGGCCGTCTGTAGCATCTCTTTTCTGTTCTCCTCGAATAGAACGTCCCGGTTTCCGTTGTGAGAGGGGGCGAACTTCTTTCTCTCCCTTCGCTCCTTGCCTGTGAATTTTCTCAGCTCTTTTCAGGCTGCTTTCAGCCTTTGGGTGCTATCCTGCATTGCAGTGGGGCGAGCGCTGGTAAGGAGTGACTGAGGAGACTCTCAGAAGTTTTCCTTGTGAGCGCCGTCTAATCAACTTATGAAGGCTCCTCTGCCTTCTCAACTTGTGGGCGTCCACTCTGCAAATCTGAGGCTTGGAGAAACAACTTGATGCTTTTGGAAAAAGACTTATGGAATTCTCTTCCTGACGATCTTCGGGGACCACTTGAAATTATACTAGATCGATATCAACGACATCTAATGGTGTTGGAGGCGGAAGTTGCGGAACTGAGAAATTCGCTTCCAACCTCACCGGCGCGTCTCAAGCAGCGGCCACAGTCAGCATTGCGACCGCCTTCTCCATTACGACCGTGTGGAGGAGAACAGGCGGCGGCGTCCATATCTGCTGAATATGAAGAGGAGGGAAACACTCATGGCTCATCGCTCCGTGGAAGCTTACGAGAAAGGGTTCGCTGATGGTC
This sequence comes from Binatia bacterium, assembly GCA_050185455.1. Classification (GTDB taxonomy): domain Bacteria; phylum Desulfobacterota; class Binatia; order Bin18; family Bin18; genus SYOC01. The sequence continues at coordinate 3,804 of JBFWZL010000497.1, forward strand.
TGAGTATGGCAGAAAAATGCAATGGCACGGAATGCCTATTGGAGATCTGTTAAGAAGATTTCCACACAAACCGGAGCAGCGGTATCGGGCGGCCTACGAAGAGGGGGTTCTCTCAGGCGATGCTTGCCTCCTCTAGGCTTGAATGGGAGTTTGCTAGAGAAGTGAAGAAGGAGCTACGGATTTTTTCCTCCATGAAGAATCGAAAGAGTTTGCCGAGAAACCCTGGGTCGCACTGCGGCTCGGAGAATAGGAGTCTAAGCGATGAAAACTAATGTCGAAGACATCTTGGAAACCATCGTGCGGATTGTCGAACAACTTGATGGTGAAAGCTTAGAAAAGGAGCCGGTGTTAGAGCTGGCGAAAAAACTTTCCGTCTTTCCGGCAGGGTCGCCTCGGTTGCGAACTGTCTTGTGGGAAGAGCAAACCCCTTTGCGTCGGAAACCTGCCGCATTGTCTCATTGTAAAAAGAATGCCGCTTAGACACGGAATCCGAGGAGCACCCAGAAGCCAATGACGATGAACCCAACGCCAGCAACAAGGTGTAAGGTGGGAGGGGACAGAAGACGAGTAAACTGCGTCCCCACCAGCACAGCCAGCAGGCTGCTGCAGACCAAGGCTGATGAGGCGGCGAGAAAAACACTCAGAGGGTTGAGATTCTCATCGGTTGCAAATAGAAGCGTGGCGAGTTGCGTTTTGTCGCCAAGTTCGGCGATGAAGATGCTAACGAAAATGGGGAGTAGGGCGCTCACGAGATAGCCTTTCTTGTTGGTGCAAAGACGTAAAGAGGAAGACGAGAGACGTGAGGCGAGTCAAGAATCTTCTCTCTTGGTTTTCTTTTCCCACCTCTTTTCTTTCGTCTTCCGGGCAAAATCTTACATTTCCGCCACTAATTTCAACATATCTGTCTCAGTCACAATCCCGACAAGCTT
>JBFWZL010000498.1:0-4667 GCA_050185455.1 Binatia bacterium
CGTCGGGAGAAACGGTAGCGCCGTGGCTAGTCGATCGCTTATTTCGTAACTTACTGGTTGATATGACCGGCAATACGCATCGCGCTGAGTTTTGTATTGACAAGTTATACTCGCCTGAGAACGAGCGCGGGCGTTTGGGCCTCGTGGAGATGCGCGCCTTTGAGATGCCTCCGCACGCGCAAATGAGCATCGTGCAGATGCTCCTCCTCCGCGCCTTAGTGGCGCGCTTCTGGAACACTCCCTATCGACACTCGTTGGTGCGTTGGGGTACGGAATTGCACGATCGTTTCACGTTGCCACACTACCTGTGGCAGGATTTCCGGGAAGTAATGTGTGAGTTGCAAGGGGTGGGGTATCCGTTCCAACTTGACTGGTTTGCTCCGTTTTTTGAATTTCGTTTCCCTCATTATGGAATGATGCAAGTGCAGGATATGCAGTTGGAGCTGCGTATGGCGGTCGAACCCTGGCACGTGTTAGGAGAAGAAGCGACAGCAGGAGGAACGGCCCGCTACGTAGACTCTTCCGTGGAGCGTTTGCAGGTCAAAATCGGCGGCATAACCGGGTCACGCCATGTTGTGACGTGCAACGGGCGACGTGTTCCTCTCCGCCCAACGGAAACTCATGGTGAATATGTTGCCGGGGTGCGGTATAAAGCCTGGCAACCTGACTCCGGACTGCATCCAACCCTGCCCGTGCACAATCCTCTTATCTTTGATATTCTCGATGTATGGACTGGTCGTTCTATTGGCGGTGGCGCCTATCATGTCACTCATCCCGGGGGACGCAGTTACGCGACAGCGCCTGTCAACGCCAACGAGGCCGAGGCGCGCCGTATCGCTCGCTTCTGGCCGCATGGACACACGCCCGGACCCATGCAGGCTCCTCCAGAGGAGCCTCAAGGCGAGTTTCCGCATATCCTTGATCTCCGCCGCCACTATGAATGTTGAAAGCTCTCAGATTTCCGATCACTCCCGGTTCGTGACAGGGTACGTCGCGACGACAAGCTCGTACGATGAGATGTGCTCCGCTGACGGGACGCTCCGTCCTCAGTGGGAGTACCTGATCCGTTCCCTAGAAACATTGGGCCCCCAAGAACTCTTGAACCGGGAACAAGAGGCGAAACGTCTCTTGCGCGAAAACGGTGTGACCTACAATGTCTATAATGATCCCCGGGGAGTGGCGCGCTTGTGGGAACTCGATATCGTGCCTCTTCTGGTGACCAGCCAAGAATGGAGCGTTATCGAACAAGGGCTGATTCAACGCGCTGAATTATTCAACCTCGTCCTGGCGGATCTCTATGGGCCGCGCACCTTAATCGCCAAAGGACTGCTGCCGCCGGAGGTAGTGTATACACATCCCGGCTTTCTGTTGCCGTGCGTCAATGTCCGACAAGCCGGGAATTGTCATTTACCCCTGTATGCGGCGGATCTTACTCGTGCGCCCGACGGCAGTATGTGGGTCATCGGGAACCGAGCCCAGGCGCCTTCCGGAGCCGGGTACGCCTTGGAAAACCGTATTGTACTATCGCGTATGTTGCCGAGCCTGTACCGCGATTCACACGTGCATCGTGTCGCGCTCTTTTTCCGTGCGTTGCGCGCCACCTTACACGCGCTTGCGCCGCAACAGCGGGACAATCCGCGGATTGTCCTGTTGACCCCGGGACCAGACAATGAGACCTATTTCGAACACTCCTATTTGGCTAACTATCTTGGGTTCATGTTAGCGCAAGGAGGAGATCTGACAGTGCGAGATGGGAAAGTGTGGCTCAGCACGGTAGATGGATTGCAGCCGGTGGACGTCATTCTACGTCGCGTGGATGATATTTTTTGTGACCCGTTGGAACTGCGACAAGATTCGCTCTTGGGGACGCCTGGATTACTGCAAGCGGCTCGCCTTGGCCACGTCTCCATCGTCAATCCACTTGGCAGCGGCATTCTGGAAAATCCCGCTCTGATGGCGTTTCTTCCTGCTCTGTCGCGCCAACTTTTAGGGGAAGATCTGCGCCTGCCGTCTGTAGCGACTTGGTGGTGTGGAGGGGAAAAAGAGCGAACCCATGTGCTCGAAAATCTCGACCGGTTGGTGATTAAACCTATTTTTCCGCATCCGAGCACCTCGACAATCTTTGGTGCAGCCTTGAGCACGGTGGAGCGACAGGCGTTAGTGGAACGGATTCGCGCCCAGCCCCATCTGTTTGTGGGGCAAGAGCAGGTGGCGCTTTCGACCACCCCTGTGTTCACAAAGAATGGGTTGGAACCGCGTCCAATGGTCATGCGCAGTTTTCTCGTGGCGCGTGATGAATCGTATGTGGTCATGCCAGGCGGGCTGACGCGTGTATCGCCCAGTCTCGATACGTGGATTGTTTCGAACCAGCGCGGCGGCATTAGTAAAGATACCTGGGTGTTGGCATCAGAACCGGAGCGTGCAGTAAGTTTACTTAGTACACACAGGCGTTCTGTTGATGTGGTTCGTTCGGGTGGAGAAATCCCTGGTCGCGTAGCGGATAATCTTTTCTGGCTCGGCAGATATGCAGAACGGGCGGAAAGCACCGCGCGTTTGTTACGAACCGTGCTGGTCAGATTGGTGGACATAGGCGAAGTGCGAACGGATGCCGGTATGCCGATGCTGCTGCGAGCGGTTACCCATTTGACAACGACCTATCCTGGGTTTGCTCGCGAAGGCGCGGACAAGCGGCTTACGAACCCAGAAGCAGAACTTCTGGACGTGATGCGCAATGAGCAGCGATCTGGAGGATTGCAATTTACCCTTAATGCATTGATGTTGGCCGCGCGATCAGTACGAGATCGGCTTTCGGATGACGGATGGCGGGTTCTCAATGGCTTGCCCCATACACTGACACACGTCACGCAACCTGATGCGGCTCTTACCGGCGTGGATCAGGTGATCCTCGGACTGGCAGCGTTCACCGGCATCAGCACGGAACGCATGAGTCGCGGCTCGGGTTGGCGCTTTCTGGATACCGGCCGTCGCATGGAGCGCGCGTTGTTTGAGAGCGGATTATTACGAGCGTTATGCGTATCCGTCGATGACGCGTCGTCTGCTTTATGGGAAGCGCTCTTAACTGTCACGGATAATCTTGTGACCTATCGTCGGCGGTATCATTCTCAGTTCGAAGCCGCGCCGGTGATTGATCTGCTCATGTTTGATGAGAGTACGCCCCGCTCCATTGCGTATCAGTTCGTGCGTTTGCAAGAACATATGGCTGCGTTACCTAAAAAAGTCGTCCCGCCGCACCGCAGCACTGAAGAGCGGCTTGTCTTGGAAGGCCTGACCGCTTTACGTCTTATGGACATTGACCGCCTCTTACTCGTTCCGGAAGGGAAAGAGGAGCGCGAAGAGTTAGAGCAGCTCTTGTCCCGTTTAAGCTTTCTGTTGCACGCTCTTTCTGAAGCAATGACCAATACGTACTTTCGGCAGACCGACCTTCCGCACCAACTTGTGGATATTCAATGATGCTCTATCGCGTCACGCACACCACTTTGTACCAGTACAGCGAGGTGGTAACCCTATGTCATAACGAAGCACATTTGTTACCACGCAGTTTATCGCGGCAACGCTGTATGAACGCGCAGGTGCACATTCAACCGAGACCCACGGTATACCACGAACGGAAAGACTTCTTTGGCAACCGTGTCGTATACTTTTCTATTGAAGATTCGCACACAACACTTGAAGTGACAGCGTGGAGCGAAATGGAGATGACTGTTGTTCCTCCTCCGGATTTGCAAGCAACTCCGGCCTGGGAGGAGGTGCGGAAACGAATCGAGAGTGACCTTGGTAGAAACGTGCTGGAAGCACGACAATTCGCGCTGAATTCTCCTTTTGTCACGACCTCCGTGGCTTTTGCCGAGTATGCGAGTTCCTTATTCCCGCCAGGATGCCCAGTGTTGTCCGCCGTCCATGATCTCATGCACCGTATTTTTACCGAATTTACCTATGATCCTGAATTTACGACGGTCGCGACTCCTGTGAGCGAGGTTTTTGCCCATCGGCGCGGAGTGTGTCAGGATTTCGCGCATTTTGCCATCGCTTGTCTGCGTTCGCTGGGACTCGCGGCGCGTTATGTGAGCGGCTACCTCGAAACCGCTCCGGTGGAAGGGAAGCCTGAATTGATCGGCGCCGCGGCGTCGCATGCCTGGGTGTCTGTGTATTGTCCGGACCTTGGCTGGGTGGATTTCGATCCCACGAACGACCTCATGCCGTCCGATCGCCACGTCGTGCTCGCGTGGGGACGCGATTATAGCGACGTGGCTCCGCTGAAAGGAACCATTCTCGGCGGTGGAGAACCTGAATTAAAAGTGGGCGTTGAGGTCAAAAGAGTCAAAGAGAACGTGCTCTAAGCCGCTACAGGGACGGCTCCCCATTGCGACGATTCAGAGCCGCTGCATCAGCAAAAATCTGATCGAGGGCTTCCGACGGCAGGTCATGTACGGCTTTCCGTAGTCGGTCTTGCCACCAGGTCGACATCTCAAGCAGATCGTTTTTTTCATAACGGCGCTCAATAAAGCGATACGAGTTCCGCTCATATAGTTCTCCTAAATCATTTGTGGATCGGGCCAATACCAGCGACATTTGACCGAAGCGAAATTGAGAGAGTTGATGAAAGTCGAAAAGCAGAGTTTGACAGCAGCGAACGTTTTATTGACGGC
>JBFWZL010000499.1:0-4665 GCA_050185455.1 Binatia bacterium
TTCGCTCTTGATATTAGACTTATCGAAGTCAAAGTTGATGCCACGAAGCACAATTCTCTTGGATTCTCTCGGCGCAGGAGCGGGCGGGGGTGGCGGCGGCGGTGCTTCTGCACGTGGCGGCGGCGGGGGCGGCGGCGGGGGCGGCTCCGGTGGACACATCCAGTAGCCAATCATCCCACCGATAAGAGAGCCTGCAGCCGCGCCAATGGCAATACCAGCGGCGCGATCATGCCCCTTGTGATTTCCAATTTCAGGACCAACCCCAGCGCCTACACCACCACCAACAAGAGCGCCGGTCAGCCCGCCTAATACAGCGCAGTCACGCTGCTTTTGGGTCATGGCGCAACCGCTCATGCCCACAACAGCGCAACTCCACAAAACCCAGAACCTATAGCCTTTTCGCATAAAGGATCCTCCCTTCCTATCCAAACCTTACCATTACTCAGGCGAGTTTCCCGCCATTTCTCTTAACTAGCGCAGTTTTACATCGGAAGCAAACGGTTTGTGTCCAAATCGGAGAACGACTCATTGTGCGATTTGTCGCCCGGCTTTTTGCTCGTGATACTTTTTGAGTGCGGGCAGGACTTCTGTCTGGAACAACGTCATGTGTTTCATAGTCTGCTCATGAGTCGAGTTTCCCGGCCCGGCGCCAACAATAATGTAGCCAAATCCGTTCAGAAAATCATAGTCGGCAATTAAACGATCAAGCACCGTCTTCGGCATCCCGGCGATCGCATTACCCAAGTTCGGTCCTTCCCCCACGCGAGCCGCTAAAAAACCCCGGAGGGAATTTTCAGTCACATAGCCAGGCGGGATAAGAAAATGCGGGGGAATTTTGAACGCTTTACTGAGGAAAAACCGTTCATGTTCCGCCGCTTCATCTTGCGCACGCTTGTCGTCGTCAGAAACGTACAAACCCGGCGCATACCCGAGCAACGTTGGATCCGGTTCATACCCGAATTTTTCTCGCGCCACTGTCCGATACGAATCGAGGAGTCGCTTGACATTCTCAAGCGGTGTAAAAACCGATACGTACGGGTATTTATACTGCGCGGCAAACTCGATTGTTTCCGAACTGCCAGCCGACGGCATCCAGATTGGCGGATGCGGTTTCGTATATGGTCGCGGCCAGACGTTCACATAGCGGTACTGAAAGTGCTTTCCCAAGTGTTCAAATGGTCCCGGCTCAGTCCAGGCGTGCACGATGAGATCGTGCGCCTCATAGAACATCTCCCGCGAAAACGTCGGATTGAGGTCAAGCGAGAAATATTCGCACCCAATGCCGCGCACGAAACCGGAGATCACACGGCCGCGCGTCACCACATCGAGCATGGCGATTTCTTCGGCCACGCGCAGCGGGTTCGCGCGCAGCGGCAATCCGTTGCCCAGAATCGCGATCTTGGCGTTTTTGGTGCGGCGGGCCAACATACCGGCGATAATATTCGGCGACGGCATCAATCCATAGGCATTCTGGTGATGCTCGTTCACGCAGATGCCGTCGTACCCCAAGGAATCGGCGTATTCGAGTTCATCGAGGTAACGATTATAAAGGTCGGCCCCCTTTATCGGGTCGTAAAATGTGTTGGGAAATGTCACCCATGACGATTCATATTTTTCGTCGAAGTCATCAGGATAATCAGTCCACGGCATGAGATGAAAAAAGTAGGATTGCATACACCCTCTTGCCCGCATTAGCGAAGAAACGCCACAACTGCTTGAGCGAATTCATCCGGTTGTTCGATGGTCGGATCATGTCCACATTGGTCGAGGTAAACAACTTGTGCGCGAGAAAAATGTTTCTTGTACTCCTCAGCATAGACGGGCGGAATCAGTTGATCTTGTTTGCCCCAGACAATCAGAGTAGGCGTGTTCGCGGCGCGTTTGAGACGGCGCGGCAGTTTGGGATCATGGAGATAGGGGTTCCATGAGAGCCGCGCGAAGGCGCTCCGATCGTGGAACATTTGCACCATAGTATCGACGCCAAAATCCTTCGGCATGACCGCTATGGCTTTTGAGAGATCATGAAAGACCAGCGGTAGAATGTTCTGGGGTGGAATGCGGAACACATCCGGCAAGGGCATTGCGGGAATGCGCAATCCGGCGGCGTCGATTAAGATCATTTTTTTCACGCGTTCGGGGTGAAACACCGCGAATTCCGCGGCAATCCACCCGCCGAGTGACGCGCCGGCGATATGGACTGGGCCTTGGAGATTCAAGGCGTCCAACACGTCAAGGTAGTGAAAGACCATATCGTCCATGCCGATCAACCACTCCGGTAGCGGAGAGGGACCGAACCCGGGATGGTCAGGAAGAAAGACATGAAAATGTTGCGCGAGCCGGTCGATACCCTCCGTCCATAACCCAGCGCCGCCAGCACTATGGAGAAACAAGAGCGGTTCGCCAGACCCTGCTTCAAAGACACGCACCCGGTAATCGCCAGCCATGATCGTGCGTTCCTGGGGTGTAGTCATGAAAAACCTCCTCCAGCTTAGTGTCCAGGTAAAAAACGTTTTTGCAAGGAGGGCAATTCCACTACTCTAGGAACCGAGAGCGCAACTCTGGCGGAATCAGCGGGCACGCCTCTGTTGGAGCGGCGAACAAACGATGTCGCATACGGGCAATCTTGTCGTACACTGCGTCTCTCACGCACAGAGGAACGAGCGCGAGGAGCCCGCCGAGTAATCGCCACGGCCCGCCGAGGCGTCGTAAGAGATAGAGGATGGCAGTAGAACGAGCCAGCACCTCGCCAGCGCCAGTGTGAACAATAAGACTCTCGGGAAACTCGCTCCGTTCACGCTCTGAAAAAGAAGCGCGAAAAGCCTCGCTATCGAGAGGAGCGAAACGAAAGAGTTCTCCGCCGTGGTCCCTAGCGAGAAGAAAGCGTACGGTGCGATGACACAACCCACAGTGGCCATCGAAGAAGACGGTATCAATTGCCCTGTCTTTGAACGCGGGAAGCTTCGCAGAATTAAACTTAAAGAAGTGACGCATTGGCGTCTATAATTTTAACGATAAAAGAGGCGTTGAGGAAGGATTTCCTAATAAAGAGCGGTAATCATCGTCACTTTCGTTTTAGAGGAGTTTCAAATTGAGTTTCTTGAAGAGCTGACCGAGATGACACTGAGTAGTAGGTGCGAGAGAAGGTCGTCCTGGCCAAGTCGTGGCGAGAAAAAATATCTCTTTAGCTTTAATCCTAATCGAAGCTACTTGGCCAAAGGCAAGAACGTCGCTCTGTTTCATGTAACAACGGTAAAGCTCTTTGGCTACCGGATAGCCAACATTTTTGCTCAGAAAACAAACGGCGTCGGGGAGTAACAGCTCAATTTCTCGCCTGAGGTGCAGTGAAGAGCAAAATTGTGAAACTGGTAGAGAGGGCTTAATCGTTCCCCGAATGGCGCACTTTGCTGTATGGAGGAGAAAGAAGCCATACCGGAGGAAGTCAGATATATTCGTACAGGAATGTGGGGCTTGTAATAACTGATTCAAGACCCCAAACAAGCCACGCCTCAGGTTATCATTTGGATGGGTGTAGAAGTGTCTTCCCTTTTCTGGCGGGGCCACTCCCACAAAAAGCACTTTCACTGGATGAGGGGGAAGGGAAGAGGATAGAGTCGTCCAGGAGGACAGTTGACCCGCTGACGAGGTAGTGTTTTTTGACACTGGGTACATTCAACAACCTGGTTTTGTAACCAGCTCCATGCAAATCGACACAGGGTCATGATCCCTTACCTTCGTCTGGCGATATTTTTTATCGAGGACAGAGGCTTTGTTCCACTTTCTCCATTTGGCTGATGCGCTTGTGAATCATGAGGAGCACCTTCGTCTTGCAATCTTCAAGAGGGTCGAGTCAGGTTCCCTATCTTCCCTCTGCCAGTTCCAATTCTCTAATCCGTGAACGAACAGGTTCGAGACGTTTTATCTTCACATAAACGATCGGCTGACCTTCTTCGGCTTGCTTCAGTGCTCCTTCGCGACTCCATTTTTTGAATTCCTCGTCACCCTCCCCAAAAAGAGCGACAAGAGCATTGTCCGGAATACGATCTGCCCATTCTGGATGTTCACGTACGTAACGGTCAAACTCACTCACCAATTCAGCATTTCTTAATTCAAAGAGAGTCATGGCAACTCTCCTCTCAGGAACTTTTCCTCATAAATAATCACCGCCGTTTCTGTCTCAGCAGTCGCCCACCTCGCTCCCCAGTATGCCGCCCATGGTCGGCGGTGATCCTGCCGTTGACAATAACGTAGTCGATCCCAGGTGGGTAGCGACGGGGGTCTTGGTACGTGCCGACTTCAGCAATCGAACTTGGATCAAAGACAACCAGATCGGCGAATGCTCCTTCTCTGATGACGCCCCGATCCTTGAGCTTGAATTTTTGCGCGGGAAAACCCGTCATGCGATGGACGGCGTCTGCAAGAGAGAACAGCCGTTCATCTCGTGTGTAAGTTCCCAGCACACGAGCAAACGTGCCGTATAAACGCGGGTGCGGCTTCCCTTCGACTGAAGGAATGCCATCAGAACCAATCATGGTCGTTGGATGGTACCCGTTCACAGGTTAGGCCCGGAGTAGGCTTGGTGCGGGTTGCTGTTCGAGTTGCGCCTTGAGGGAAGCATGCAGGAAAGAGAAGAAGTTGCGCTGCTGTTTTCTGCACGTCGCGATCGCC
>JBFWZL010000500.1:0-4659 GCA_050185455.1 Binatia bacterium
ACCCCCCCCTCACCTTGAATCGGCTCAACCATAATGGCAATCGTCCGCTCGGAAATCGCGGCTTCCGTCGCCGCCAGGTCATCGAACGGCGCGTAACGGAACCCTTCTAAATGCGGTGCAAACCCTTGACGCACTTTCTCCTGCCCCGTGGCGGAAATGGCGGCCATGGTGCGCCCGTGGAACGACCCCAGAGCGGTAATGATTTCATAACGACCATCACGCTTGTCGCCACCGTACTTCCGCGCCAATTTGATTGCCGCCTCACTCGCCTCGGCTCCGCTATTACAGAAAAACACTTTATCGGCAAAGGAATTGGAACAGAGCAGTTCCGCCAGGCGCGCCTGGGGAATAGTGTGATGCAGATTCGAGATATGAGTCAGCGTCGAGACCTGCTCATAGACCGCCTTCACCACCGCAGGATGACACTGACCGAGATTCATCACCGCCAAGCTGGCGAAGAAATCAAGGTATTCCTTACCGTCAGCATCCCACAAGCGGCAGCCTTGACCGCGCACGAAGGCGACCGGAAAACGCGCATAGGTAGTGCACAGATATTTGGTATTTAAGTCAATGATTTCTTGATTGGTCATGAAGATTCCCCACGAGACTTTTTTCTCTTGTTTCAGGCGCTTAGCGTGTTCTCTCCAGCAGGGCTCAAGTCGCCGGTTGCGTCTGGGTCGCGGATGGTTGCATTTTCGAGCCCGTCTAGCCGGTCCACCGCTGCTTTATTGCCTCTTGGTATCAAGTGTCCATAAGTGTCTACCGTGATCTTGATGCTATGGTGTCCAAGTTGCTCCTTCACGTAGGCTAACGATTCACCGTTCTGAATCAACAGGCTCGCAAAGGTGTGACGTAAGTCGTGAACCCGTATATACCCGACCCCTGCTTTTGCCAAGAGCTTGAGCGGCGTTTTCGGCGTGAGCGCCCGCAACGGCTCGGGCTCGACTCCGTCCAGGCTCTCCCGCCTATCGCCCATGGATGTGTGAGGGCGCCTCAGGTACGCCAAAGATTAGCGGTTCTAGCGACGCCCTTTGTGTTTCACCGCCCGCTGGAACGGCCAGAGACTGTAGGTCGCATCCTCATCAAACTAGCAAAGCGCAAAAACGTCTAACCTTCATTCATTCTTCGAGCGTTTTTGCGCAATCGGGAATTTCTTCCTCAAATGTTTCCTCATCAAGTGTAGAAAGCGAGGAAATTCCTCTGTGCTTTCGTTTTGACCGACTTGGTCTGACGTTTGCCGAGAGTCGCCCGTGAAGAACCTTTAGTTGGAAGCCTCGGAAGAGTGAATCAAACATTCATAAAGGGAGAAGTATGAAGCAGATTGTATCAGTAGTGTTTATGGCAATGGCGGTACTGCTGGGGATACAAGTGATGGAAGCGCAAGCGCAGGTCGCCTGCTGCAAGGTCCAATCCACCGGCACACCCATCGGCGCCGAGAGTTTTCGCTGTAATCTTTCCGCACTCGAAACGCGAAGGTTATTCGCTGGTCAATACGAAGTGGACTTTACTCCGCTGAGTACAACTGTAACGAAATTTGTCAAACACGCCACGCTTGATACGCAGGCAGCCGGGTTTTTTTCTGGAACGATAGGCGTTGCAGACCGTGTCGGAGACACTAGTTCGGTCTTTGTGCTCATCCAAAATAAAGCTGGCGTTAACACAGATGCCGGCTTTATTTTGTGTCTATACTAGTGAAGTATGACTACAGGCGCGAGGACACTCACGTTGTCACAATGACGGAGCTGTGAGCGACAGACACAAAAGGTTCTTCAAAGTCTTGCTCGACGCGCTAAAGAGGTGAAATGGAAAAGAGGCTCAGGCAGTTTGGGATAGCGTTGGCGGCAAGTGTCTTGCTGACAGGCGCTACTTTACCTGAGCTTATGGTGCAGGTGCAGGAAAGTAAGCTCACTGTCCGCGCCCACAGCGCGCCATTGTATGGCGTTTTGTGGGCTATTAGCGCGCAGACGGATATCAAAATGAATATTCCGAGGGGAGCGCGGAGCGCGGAACTCGCTGAACTTCTTATTACGGATGTCTTCACCGGTCTCCCACTCGCGCAAGGCATCGCCCGCCTTCTCGAAAGCCGCCTACAGTCAGCCAATTACGTCATTATCACGGATCAACACACGAGGCTCCCACAATCGATTCATATCCTCAGCTCGGCATCGGGCGCAACTCCGTCCGCCACTGCCAGTGAGGCTAGTTCTCCTCCTGTAGTCGCGGTGGGAATGAGACCTATCATGTCCCCGGAGCAAGCGATGGAAGCGGCGCAGCTGGCAAAGAGTCCAAAAGAGCAAGTCAAGGCGTTGCTCGCCCTGGGGAGCTTTCAAGACCCACGCACCCTGGAAGTGTTAGGGCCAGCACTGTATTCGGAGAGAGTGGAAATCCGCAAAGCCGCGCTGGAGGCGATGCGTTGGGGGACCGTCAACGACAAAGTTACCCTGAAAAGCATCCATATCCATGGCGATCAGCGACCCGGATTCGGCCGTGCGTCAGGCAGGGTTAGAGGTGCTCGTGCGGTATGACGATGAAAGCACGGAAACGCAAGCCGTGTTGAAAAAGCTGGCGGCGGAACCGGGTGGCGCTCACCGCGAGTTCGCCCAGCGCGAACTCAAACGGCTAGAGATGGAAGCAAAGGCGGCGAACCTTCCAGACGCTCAACTCCAAGAAGCACCACTTTAACCTGGTGGAGAGGATTGCACTTACTAAGGTGTCCGTCGTACCACCTCTGTGCCAATACCTTCTTTGGTAAAAATTTCTAGTAGCGTGGCGTGGCGCACCCGGCCATCGATAATGTGCGTCTTCTGCACCCCGCCATGCAACGCCGCAATGCAGCACTCCACTTTGGGGATCATCCCTTCACCGATCGTGCCATTCTTGATCAGTTTCTCAGCCTCTGCACTGTCTAAAGTGGGAATAAGCGCGCCGCTTTTATCTTTAATTCCTTCGACGTCGGTTAAGAGAATGAGCTTCTCCGCTTGCAGCGCCTCGGCTACTTTTCCCGCCACCAAATCGGCGTTGATATTGTAGCTCTCACTGTCGACACCGACGCCCACCGGAGCAATAACAGGAATAAAATTCGCCTCGGCGAGCGCATCAATGACGCGCGGGTTCACGCCGACGACTTCACCCACCAGCCCTACATCGTGCGTCGTGGGCGGCCTCCCGTCTTCCTCAACAGTCACCATCATCTTACGCGCAACGATCAATTCGCCATCTTTCCCACTTAACCCAACCGCTTTTCCACCCTGACGATTGATCAGCGTCACCACCTCTTGGTTAATCTTCCCCAACACCATTTCCACCACTTCCATCGTGGCGGCATCGGTGACGCGCATCCCCCGGACGAACCGTGAGGAAATGCCAAGCTTCTTGAGCATGTCGCCAATCTGCGGCCCGCCGCCATGGACAACCACGGGTTTCACACCGACGAACTTGAGCAGTACAATGTCTTGGGCGAAGCGCTGCCTTAGTTCGTCGTCCTCCATGGCGTGACCACCATATTTGACGACGAAGGTCCTTCCTGAAAATCTTCGTATGTAAGGCAACGCTTCAAGCAGCGTGTCCGCCTTTTGAATGAGTGTGTCCACCTCACCGTTCCGTTCGTAAAGAAATAGGAGTTTCTTATGCCCTGGAACCCCGGAAGGGTCAAGAGGCAAGGAGAAGATAGAGGCTGAGGACCAGAGACTTGTCTTTTCTTCCTCCCAAACTCCCAATCTCAAATCCCAAATCTTTCATTTCCCCTTTTCGCTAGCCTATTGCCTCTGAGTTTTCTCGTTTATAATGCGAGAGCATGAAACTTGCCTCCCTTTTTTGTGGCCTTTTTTTCTTCGGCGCCACCATAGCACACGCCGATCTCTATCAATGGACGGACGCACAGGGAGTCACGCATGTCGTCGACGACACAGGCTTAATACCTGACGCTTACCGCGGCAGCGTTAAAACCCACCGCACGGCAAAACCGACAAACTCGCAGATGAGCCTGCTCGCTCCTAGCCGAACCTACTCGGAGAACAGCCAAGGCGCGTTCGCGCAAAAACTGGCGCTTGATCTAGGATTGATCAAAAACTCTGGCGAAGATGCGCTCGGGCCGCTCGGCACAGCGGGCATTCAACCTGCTGGCGGATGGCAAGTGTATGATCCTTTGACGCCTGAAGCACAGGCTGAAGTGATCAACGCGGCGCGGCGAGCGGCGAATTCGCAACGTGTTCGCGTGTCGGCGGACGGAGCTGAAGCAATAGTCCGACAAGCAGCGATAGCTTTCCTGCCTCTCCCGCCAGTTGCTCAAATCCAGGCTCCGCCTACAAACGAATACGAAGGAGAAGCATTTTATGATCAAGGACCGGAAATCATCATCGAACAGCAACCGCCTCAGATCATCGAAGTTATCCGTGAACCAGTATACATTCCTCAACCAGTGATCGTGGGAGCTCCCCGTCGGCATGGCCATCGGGGTAAGAGACCAGATAGACCACATCGAGTCCCACAAGAAAACGCGACAGAGCAGTCCTCCGGCTTTTCAACGCCGGCCCCAACGCATATGCCTTTCGGCACAAGTCACATGCCGTTCGGGACTAGTCATATGCCCTTTGGCTCAAACCAAGGCGCGCGCGCGAGGTACGCAACGAACATGAACATTACTGTCTTTAGCGATTATAT
>JBFWZL010000501.1:0-4643 GCA_050185455.1 Binatia bacterium
GCCCCCATTATTGCCATTGGCGGCATTAAGGAAGAACAGATCTTGGAAGTATTGGCGACCGGGGCGCATGGTATCGGAGTCGTCACCGCGATTAGCACGGCCCCCAGTCCGGCTCACGCAGCCCAAGAGCTTCTGGCAAAACTCCCTTGAGCAGGTGCATAACAAATTTGTGGGCTTCACACTGCACCCGGCGCCTTGGTTGATGGCCTATAAGGAGTGGCTTGTCTTCGTCGCGGCCCTTCTGATGCCTAAACACAAGCCTCATCTTCGTCTCAAGCGTCTGAGAAAGAACATTTAGAAAATGACACTGATGGCGGAGGCGGCCGCAATGTAATGGGAGGACAAGAAGGAGCGTCCCGCCGAGCTGCCTTGCCACGCTCCATTCTTTGCGAACTCTTGGCGGTCATGCCAACTTTGGCTGAAAGAACGGTCAAGCTATGCGTTAGCAGTTTGAGCAGTTGCTTCGCGATCGAGGGTTTCTTGGGCGATCCGTTCTCCGCGAAGAACGCCAAAACGTGGCTTTAAGAGCGAGACCGCGGCGGGAATGAAGATTAACGCCCCAATAACATGGAAGATCAAGATCAGACTCAACAATAAGGCCATCTCCGCTTGAAAGCGCATGGGGAAGAAAATCCACAACGCAACACTGGCGACAAGTGTCGTGCCAGTGAAGAAAATCGCTCGACCGGTAGTCAGCAACGCTCGTTCGTTGGCTTTATCGAAATCTTTCACTTCCGCGTATTCTTCGACAATGCGACTCAGCACGTAGTAGCCATAATCAATGCCGATGCCGATGCCGACCGCGGCTACTGGCAAGGAATTGATATTCATATCGATTCCCCACAAGTACATAACGGCTTCGGTCAGTGGCTGTGCAATAAGCGAAGGGAGCATGACAATGATTGCTCCCATCAACGACCAATAGGTCAAATAACTAAGGATAAAAACTGTAATAAGCACCAGGTAAAGATTAATGCGGTACGAATTTTCAATTTCTTCGTTTACCGCCGCCAGGAGCCCGATTAGGCCGCCCGCCAAGCGGAACGTAACCTGTTCTTGTGGATTCGCAGAGATAAAAGTCTTGGCGGCTTCCAGAGCATTTTTGGCGGCAAGGTTCGAGTAGTCTCGATAAAAGAGGGTGATCGTGGCGTTGCGATAGTCATCACTAAACAAACGCCCGGCGTCTTTGCCTCCACTTTGATCACTAATAGTGAAAAATACATTGCCAATGTCAGACCGCAGCGAGGGAATAATTTCCCAGTTGGGGTCTCCCTCGTGGAACATGCGAAACACTCGCTTGAGTATCGAAATAGCGCTAATCGAGCCCGCTGCCCCACCGTGCTGGCGCATATAGTATTGAAACTCTTCCATACCGCGTAATACCGCTTCGTTTTTGATCGCTTCTTCGACTTTTCCCTCAACGACCACCACCATCTGGCTCGCGCCCAGGAACTTCTCGCTCACTTTACGCGAGGCGATATTGTACGGATGGTCAGGGTACATAATCGCTTCACCGATCGAGACTGTTCCTACGCTAAGCTGGTGGGAAAGGTAGAGGCCAAGTGTGAACGACAATACGAGCGCAACCACACTGAGATAACGTCGCGAGCCCTGGCTGAGCCACACTAGAGCATGACACATTCCCTGGTAAAAGCGGTCGGAAAGTCGGGTCCCAGCTTTGGGGTCGTGCCGTGGAGGAGGAATAAAGGTCAACAAGACGGGATGAAGGGTAATGACGCTCACCGTGATGGTCAGAATCCAGAAGCTCGACACGTAGGCGAGATTTTGGATGACTGGGATGCGCGCAACCGCCAGCGTCAGCAGCGCCAAGGCGTCTGCCGCAATTGAGACAAAGGCCGGGTCAAAAAGGCTCAAATAAGACGATAAGATGGCTTGTTCTCGGTTGCCAAGCCGAAAATATTCTTCATGATACCGTTCCATCGATTGCACCGAATGGGAGAGTGCGCGGGCGGTAATCAAGACGAACACCACTAATACGAGGGGGTCGATGTTGAAGCCAAACAGGGCAGCAAAGCCGATGGCCCAGAGGGCGCTCAAGAGCCCCGAGAAAAGCGGTACGAGCACGCCGATGATAGTGCGAAAATAAAACCACAACAGGACCGCAATGACACAACCAGTGTAAAAGATCACCCGCAGAATTGCGGGATAATAATGCCCGACCCACGCATAGAGCATTGGATAGCCACTGACGTAGAGCTTGGTATTGGCGTCTTGATAGGTTTCTGTCAGTTCACCAATACGATCCCAGAGGTACTGAAAGTCGGTCCCTTCTTCCCACAGGCCAGCGGTAATTAAAGCGGCTTTGTCGTCCAGTGAAACATGAACTCCACGCACGCCAGCGGCGGTATACACCAACTGACGAATCGACTCCAGTTCACCAGATGTCTCCGGAACTTTTCTCACCAGGGGCAGTGCAGAAATACCGGCGGAAGAAATCGTGATGTTGCGCACGCTCGGGTGGGTCAGCGAGGTCACTTGAAACGGATTTACCCCTCGGGTTTCCACTAAGGCGCGAGTGAGTCCGTCAATTTTTTTTATGGCGTCGATTGTATAGATATCGCCATCTTGCACTTCTAGGACGACCTGCAAGACATTGGCTGTACCAAACATCTGCCGATACTCCTGGTACAGTTTGATGTATGGATGCGAGGGTGGATACAAGTTAAAGAAATCAGTATGGACGCGTAGACTGAACGCTTGATAGCCAAGGAACAATGTCCCGCACAAAATAAAAAGGCACACTGCCAACCGATGACGGAGTAAAAGATACAGATACTGTTGCGTCAGGTGTCGACGGTCTAGTTTACTCCACGATGTCGATGCCATTCCTGCTCCTTATGCAATACGACTAGTGCAACTAAGTCCTGGATTATGGGTCGTTTAATTGAAAGAGCCCCACGGGTTGCGGGGTGAGCGCCTCAAGTTGGCATTCGCGAGGAATTCCCGCGTCTTACTGACCGCTAGCTGGATGGAGCGAAAATCCTTCAGATGAAGAATTCCCGCCTGCAAGTACAAGCCCATCGGCGCCAACTAAGAAAGAATGATCTCCTGAAGTAACGGCCAGCCGTCTCAGCCAAGACAAGCGGTACTCTAGCCCCAATTCTTTCTGCTCCCACTGGGCTCCGCCATCGTTTGAGATCAACACCGAGCCTTTGTCTCCCGCGATCCACCCACTATTCCCAATCACTCCAATATCGTACAGCGCCTCTTTAACGTCGTTCTGGTGGAATTCCCATTGACGTCCTCCATCGTATGTCTGGGCGATCGTGCCTTCTTGTCCAACCGCCCAGCCATGCTGAGGGGAAACAAAGTAAACACTATAGAGGCTTGGCAACGGCGAAAGGACGCCAAACGCGGCCAGTTCTTCATTACTCATGAACTCTTCATCTTCCGTTGCTTCAGCTTGCTGAGGTGGGCGAGGCAACGTGATGTTCTCCCAGTGCTGCCCTCCATCTTCAGTACGCAGAATGCGTCCCTGTTCTCCCACGATCCAACCGTGGGAGTCATCTAAAAAGAAGACGGAATTCAATACAATGTCTTCACGAACACGGACGTTGCTGATCCCGCGCTTTAAAATTTCCGCGATGATATCTTTGGGCAGCAGTTGCCCGGCTTTGGCGACAACCTCACCGGTAGCCGGGTCAACGATATCGGTTAATGCCGCCGGGTCAATCTGATTCCGTTCCTTCAGTTCTCGCGAGAGGGAGCGCTCATTCCAATGTCGCCCGCCATCTTCAGTGAAGAGGATCGTGCCCCAATGTCCGACTGCCCAGCCTTTCTTTTGATCTATAAAATCAATATCAAAGAGCGGATATGTCACGCTGCTTTGCTGCGTTTCCCAAGTCTTGCCGCCATCCTCCGAATGAAGGATGACGCCGCGTTCACCGACCGCCCAGCCGTGCGATTGATCAACAAAATTTACTTCGGTAAGCAGGAGATTCGTTTGGCTCGGCTGTTCTTCCCAGTTTTTTCCCCCCTCTGTCGTATGAAAAATTTTCCCGAGTTGCCCAACGACCCACCCTTCCTCAGGGGAGAGGAAACAAACGCCGTGCAAATTGGCGGTGGGGCGAGTAAGTTTTCCCTGCGCCAGAGCAGGAGAAATGGCAAAGAAGGGCACACATATGATGAGCAACGCGGACAAGGTTATGCATCGCACGGTTTGTTCCACCACAGTAACGAATCTCCTCGGTGTTCGGACCGATATGGACGCGTCTGAGCAATCATGAGTTGGAGCCGCTCAGAGTAAGAGGAACGGCCCCCAACGACGCGCATCGCACAGAGCGTCCCGCGCCGGTTATTTCCCGTATTCCAAAAATCTTTCTAACTGAAAGACGTCCGAGCCTAAACCGGTGTTGTACGAAACCGTTGGTCCACCGGATCCCCCTTTCAAGAGATCTCCGGTGTCCACGCCGACGGTGCCTCGATTGCTCTTCTCGTCAATCACGCTAGTGGCCACCCCATCAAGACACACTATTTCCTTACCTCCCTCCACCTTGAAGCGTGGAAACTCAAACCAGAGGCCGCCAGTCCGCCAATATTCGCCACTGCGATTGTAAATCTGTTTCCAATTAGGAGTGAATGAATGCTGTTCCAGGTAGTAAATTTGCCTGCCGTAGTTGTAG
>JBFWZL010000502.1:0-4611 GCA_050185455.1 Binatia bacterium
TCCCTTTCCATCAGGTCGCTATTCGCGATCTCGGATTGTCGTTAGGAGAAATTTTTACTTTTGAAGAGCTGGCGAAAGACTGTGCAGAGGATAGTGTGTACGAATTTCTCTGGGTGGCGCCGCCGCTCAACATTCCTCATGCGGTCGGCAGTCCGTTGAATCCACTGGCGATTAAATAATGTAGTTGCCTGCAGCCCGCAGAATAAAAATAAAAAGGGCAGCCGCCTGGGGCTGCCCCTACAAGATCGATCCCCTCTCCCGCACGGCGGGAGAAGGCTAGGGTGAGGGCCAATTATGCTCTCTGCCCAGCCATTCTCTCAAGCCGCTCAATCCGTTCTTCAAGCGGTGGGTGGGTGCTGAACAAACGAGCAAAAGACTGTCCTGAGAGCGGGTTTACGATAAACAGATGCGACGTCTGTGGCGACGCATCTAATGGAATACGCTCAGACGCCATACCGAGTTTTCGGAGTGCGGAAGCCAAAGCCAGAGGATCACCGCACAACCGCGCACCACTATCGTCCGCTGCGTACTCGCGCGTTCGTGAAATCGCCATCTGGATGATGGTTGCGGCGAGTGGAGCAAGAATTGCCATCAGAATAAGGCCAAGCACCCCACCTCCGCCTTCGCGGTCGTCACGATTACCGAAACCGCCGAACATCGCCGCCCACTGCGCCATATAAGCGACATGCACAATCACGCCCGCCAAAGTGGCGGCAATTGAACTGATGAGAATGTCTCGATTTCTGACGTGCCCTAATTCGTGCGCGAGCACGCCTGTCAGTTCTCTTTCATTCATGAGTCGCATGATCCCTTGGGTTACCGCCACAGCTGCATGTTGAGGATTACGCCCCGTGGCAAAGGCGTTCGCTCCCTCCATCGGGATGATGTAGACTTTCGGCATCGGCATGCCGGCTTTGAGCGTCAGGTTGTGCACGATGCGGTAGAGCATAGGCGCATCCGCCTCGCTCACCTGTTGGGCGCCGTACATGGAGAGAACAATCTTGTCGGAGAACCAATAGCTCCCAAAGTTCATAATGACAGCGAAGATGAACGCGATCGTCATTCCCTGGGTACCGCCTAGCCATTGCCCCATGGCCATGATGATACCCGTGAGGGCGCCGAGGAGAATGGTTGTACGTAACATAAAAATATACCTCCGTTACTACCCTATACGGTAAGGCTGCCACTCCATGGTGTCAACTAAAGAAGAGGAGGCCAGGTGCATTTTCGTTTTGTCGTTTCCAAAGAAATTCATGACTTAGATCAGCGTCTGACCAAGCAATAAACCGAAGATCAGCAACACGCCATACTCGAGATGCGCTTTGACGGTATGCATCAACGCCTCGTTCAACTCTTCTACTTTGTCCTTTTCGAAGGCAAGGCGCACGGCGGGAATCGCATGGCGCAGCGTTACAAAGGTGAGCAAGACGGTCCAAGGCGCATAGCCAAGAAGAATGAGCCCCGCGGTAATGACATACGCGCCGTACACGAGCCCCGCCAATTCCCAATTCGCCGCCTGGCGACCGATCATCGTTGCTAGTGTATGCTTGCCGTGTTCCACGTCGAAGTTGAGATCGCGAATGTTGTTGGCGTGGAGGATAGACGCCACGAGACAACCAACCGGTAAAGAAATCAAGATAGGCGAAAGCGCGAAAACTTCGCGTTGTACGTAGTACGCCCCGACGATGATCACCGGTCCCATGAAAACGAATACCGTGGCTTCACCGAGTGCTTTGTAGGCAAGCGGTAACGGATTCGCCGTGTAAAAGTATCCAGCCAGAACACTCGCCACGCCAAGCGCAAGAATCGGCCAGCCACACAAACCGACCAGGATTAACCCAAACACACTACCAATCCCAAATGTGACAATTCCTCCCCAATAGATTTCTCCTGGCGTGAGCAAACCGCGCTGGATGACCTGGCTGCCACTCATGGACTCAAGTGTATCGACGCCGCTCAAATGGTCATAGTAGTCGTTAATCAGATTTGTGCCAATGTGAATAAAGAGTGCGCCGATCAAGGCGAGCAAGAATCGGCCAAGAGAAAAGGGTCCATCAATGAGCGCCAGAACAGACCCGATTAATACCGGTGTTACTGACGCCGTAAAAGAATAGGGTCGTGTCGCTTCGATCCAGATCGCCACCCGGCTCGGGCGTGGCCCTGCCGCTAATGTGTGCTCAGCTGTCATTACGAAATTCCTCCTCCGCCATTATGGCGCCCGTGCACTAGAGGTCAAAGGGGCAGTGTTTCAGTAGGCAGTGGGCAGCCAGCAGTTAGCAGTGAACAGCACGTGGAACCCAAATAGGATGGAACCTTGAACTGGACCGCCGAAACACGCTACAACCCGACAGGAAAAGGAGCATATCCATGTCAGAACCGATTGGCCGCCTCGATCACATTGCTTTTGCCGTTCACAGCATTGAAAAAGCCCGTCCGTTTTTCGAGAACGCGCTCGGCGCAAAATTTCGTTACATCAAAGTAGGCCGCGGCGGCGGGTTTCGTTACGCCGTCTACGATCTGCACGAATTGACCATCGAAGTGCTTGAAGCGATTGATCCGAACAATTTTGTCGCGACGTTTCTCGCAAAGCGCGGCGAAGGCGTGCATCACATGACCCTACAAACACCAGAGCTTCACGAAAAAGTCCTGGCGATGGAAGGACAGGGCTTGAGAATCGTTGATAAGCAAGAAGAAAACGACCGGGTGGTCGAAGCGTTTATCTCCCCCAAAAGCGGCTGTGGTCTGCTGTTTCAACTGGCTGAGAACATGCCCGCGCTCAATAATGAACCGTATTGGGAGAAAGAGAAATAGGACAAAAGACTGTTTGTTTTCTCCACGACTCTTGTCTAACCTCGGAATGGGAGATTCACGAATGTTAGAAGTTAGTATTGACGAGGTGCAAACTCATCTCTCTCGTCTCTTAAAACAAGTTGCTTTGGGAGAAGAAATCATCATCGCCGAGTCAGGGAAGCCCGTAGCGCGACTCGTCCCTTATGAAACTCTCCAACGAAATCGAGCGCCAGGTCCGGATGCTGGACTCGTAGAGATTGCTGAGGACTTCGACGCGCCTTTACCAGAAGAAATTCTCCAGTCCTTTGAACCATGACAGTTCTTCTAGACACACACTGTTGGCTGTGGTGGATTGCCGCCCCTGCGAAATTGAACGAGTCAGTGCAGGCTCTTATCGCCGATCACCAAAATAACCTATATCTTTCTGCAGCCAGTGTTGATGAAGTACGGATTATTCAAGCAGCTCGGTAAGGCGGCGTCGCGATGGCAAAGACATCTGCGTATCAATATGATGTCTTCATTAGCTACAGTCATCTTGACCGGCCATGGGTCGAGCAGGAGCTGCTGCCTCGAATAGAAAATGCTGATCTCAAGGTCTGCATTTTCTATCGGGATTTTCGGATTGGATTATTTAGTCAGATCAATATGGAGGAGGCGGCAAAGAATAGCCGCCACACCATTGCTGTACTAACGCAAAACTGGGTGGACAGTGACTGGTCGCAGTTTGGAGCGTTGGTCGCTATTCTTAACGATCCTGTCAGGCGATCACAAAGACTGATACCTCTACTCCTCAAGGATTGTAGATTGCCAGAGCGTATCAGGTTGCGGACATATGCAGACTTTCGTGTCGTAGATGAGCAGGCGTGGTGACATCTCCTGAGCCAGCTCACATCTCAGGAAACTTCTGCAACATCAGACGCTCCCACTTCGCAAGCCCCTGCTCTCCCTGCACAGAATCCTTTTTGCGGAGAAAGTTTACAACTGCTCGGACGAGAGCAGGAGATTCAACGCATCAAAGAGAAACTCCAGGCTGGGAACCATTGCTCTCTCGTTGGGCCGCCAGGAAGCGGCAGATCACATCTCCTGCGAGAGATACAAAAGGACATCCCTTCCTGGCTGGGCTGTCAGCCACAAGCAATCTTGTCTCTGCCATTTCGCGGCATCTGGGCGCAAGCCGGAGAAGCGCCGCAGGGGCAACACCCCATCTTCACGGCGCTGGCTCCGCATCTTGAGGGGTTAGAGCGTGGAGCTTTACAGCAGACAAGCGGTTTTGATGATCACGCGTTTAACGCCGCGCTGGACGCCTTGCAGCGACATGATGTGGTGACAATCAACAATAGTACGTGTCGTTATACCGTGGAGTTGATGCGACGGTGGGTAGTAGCCTGGATGGAGCGGAGCGAAATCCAGGAATAGAAAAATAATTTCCCCGGATTTCATCCGGGCTATGGTTAGAAGCGCCCATAGGTGGGACAACTCAATTCTTCATAGCCCGCCCTCAAGCCCCGCGAGAATCAGCAAAAGTACGATAATCGCCAGCATCACGGCGATGGAGATCTTAACCCAACTCTTGGGATACTCGCCGCTGATCGCGCCGGTGGAGCCGTTGATGACGACTTGATACGCCTTGGCTCCGTAGTGGTACGAGAGCAACCAGACCGGCGCGAGAATGTGCTTAAATGTCTGGCCGGAATAGTCAGCTGCTATGCGTAAATTGCGATAGGTGTCTCCAGGAATTTGTGCGGCGCAAATCTGGCGCAGCTGATCCTCCATACGGTCCCGAGCGCGTTGCGCCGCGGCTACCAGGTCAATCTGATAGCG
>JBFWZL010000503.1:0-4611 GCA_050185455.1 Binatia bacterium
TGCTTCGCCGCTCTCTTCTCCTTGGCCTACTTCACGATGAGCCCGGCAAAATCCCCCTGTTCGCGCCATTTGGCGAGCATGTCGTAAAAGGCTAGCGCGCCATGGGGGTACACGGTCTGGAGGAATCCCTGTCCCTCGTTTGTCCCCTCGCCATTGTAGTACCCCGGCGTGCAGACGTTTTGGTACTTGGTCATCATGTTCGGTCCGGTCACGATCTTTACCCACTCTGCCTCAGCCTCGGGGGTCGGCTCGATTGATTTCGCTTTGCGACTGTTGACCTGTGTGACGAGCGCTGCGACGTGCCGGGCCTGATTATCGAGCATGTAGGTGAAGTTCGCCGTGAGGCCGGTCTGCGTGAGCCCCATGTGGAAACAGTTTGGAAACCCGTGGCTCAAGAAACCGTGGAAAGTCCGCATCCCGTTTGCCCAGGCGTCAGAGAGAGACACGCCGTTACGGCCGTACATCCCGAACTCGGCTCGCCGCGTATATGCTGTCCCCACCTCGAATCCGGTCGCGAAGATCAGGCAGTCCACTTCGTACTCAACTCCATCCACCACGACTCCGTGCTCGGTCACGCGGTCTACCCCTTTTCCCTTAGTATCCACCAGCTTCACGTTGGGCCGATTGAAAGTGGGGAGGTAGTCGTCATTGAAGGTTGGACGCTTACACCATTGCCCGAACCACGGCTTGAGCGCTTCGGCCGTCGCCTGGTCGCTCACAGTCGAAGACACGCGCGTGCGAATCTCGTTCATCTTTTGAAAGTCGGCGATCTCCGCCAAGAGCGCCTTTTCTTCGCCGGAGAGATCCGAGCTTTTGCTATTGAGCAGATCGCCGAGCTTCTTGAGTGGGCTGGTCCATTTGTCACCGACCTCATCTCCCTCGACGCGCACCCCGTCTAAGAGGGCGGTGAAGTTGCGGTTCCGATAGGCCTGCCATCCGGGCTTGAGTGTCTTCGCCCATTCCGGGTTGGTGGGCGTATTGTTGCGTTCGTCCACGGAGGACGGCGTACGCTGAAAGACATAGAGCTGCTGCGCATGCTCGCCGAGATGTGGTATGCACTGGATCGCCGTGGCTCCAGTCCCAATGATGCCGACGCGTTTGTCGTGGAGTTTGTGCAAGCCGCCGGTGGTGTCGCCGCCAGTGTAGTCGTAATCCCACCGACTCGTATGGAACGTATGCCCCTTGAAATTTTCGATCCCAGGAATCCCAGGCAACTTGGGCTTGTTCAGTGGCCCACTCGACATCACCACAAAGCGTGTCTTGAAGACATCGCCGCGATCGGAGGTGACTGTCCAGCGTCCTGTTTCCTCATCCCAGCGCGCCTCATTGATTTTCGTCTGAAAGCAGGCCCGTTCGTACAGATTGAAGTGTTTGCCGATCCGTTGCGCGTGAGCAAAAATTTCCGGGGCAAAGGAGTAGCGTTCCTTCGGGATGTAATTGAGTTCTTCGAGCAGGGGCAGATAGAGATACCCTTCGACGTCACACTGCGCGCCGGGATAGCGGTTCCAGTACCAGGTGCCGCCAAAATCCCCTGCTTTCTCGATGATACGAAAGTTCGTAATCCCGACCTCTTGCAGCCGAGCCGCCGCTAACATGCCCCCAAAGCCTCCACCAACGATCAGCACCTCGAGTTCTTCGTGCAACGCAGGGCGGGTGAAGCCCGGCTCGACGTAAGGGTCCTCATTGTAGTGCGCGAACTGGCCGGTGATTTCCTGGTATTGGCTGTTTGCGTCCGCGCGCAGACGTCTCGCGCGCTCGGCGGCGTACTTCTCGCGTAGGGCGCCGGGGTCAAAGCCTAACTCTTCGGCGGTCGGTATGCGGTTCGGTTGAGATTGGGATACGGTTTGACTCATCGTGTCAGTCCTCCTTAAACAGTCAAATTTGCTGCATCGATAAATGTTTACAAGGCGCCTCGTTAATCACTCTTCGTTACGTCAGCGCTCACGAGTGACGCCGTATCTTTCGCGCCTGCGTCCGTACGGTCCATATCGCAGCACTCTTCGCTTTTCCCCGACTGTACGGACGAGGGGCTACTCGCCTGTCCGTTGAAACCTCAATACGCCCGTAGTGGTCAAATGGGCAACGCGGGCTGCATCATAACCTAAGTACTGCGCCAACACTGCTTCGTTGTGTTCCCCCAGGTCAGGAGCAATTAGGGGACGCGATTCGCGCGTGGCGGAAAAATGAAACGGGAAGCCAGGGAGTCGCAGCGTCCCGAACACCCGATCAGATATTGGCCGCACCGCGCCCCGTTCGAGAAAATGCGGCTGTTGCACCACCTCAGGAATCGTCAGCACCGGAGCAACCGGAATATGCTCTTTCTCCAAGGCTGCTAGGACCGAAGCACGATCCGGGAACGATTGGAGCCACTGCTCAATCTCAACGGTCAGGGCCTGTCGATTCTGTGCACGGTCAGTCATGGTGCGAAACCGCGGATCGTCGTACAGCTCGGGCCGATTCATCACTTGCGTCAAGCTGCGCCAATGATGAGGGAGAATAGCAATGAGCAAAATGTACCCCTGAGCCGCTTTAAACACACCACAAGGCGCCACTATCGTATGATGCGCCCCGCCGCGTGTGGGCACGATTTGACCCTGGCTGGCTTCGTATAATTCAAGGCCAGAGTCCAGTTTATGAATATAGGCGTCGAGCAGAGAAACGTCGATGAACTGTCCTTCTCCCGTGCGTTCCCGATGCAAGAGGGCGCAGGCAATCGCCGCCAAAGCATGGACGCCTGTGCTAACGTCACCCATGGACGTTGTGGGGATCACCGGGGATTGGTTTGGCTCGCCGATCATCTCCGTAATTCCGGCATACGCTTGCGCGATGTAGTCGAAGCCCGGCAGATGGGACAATGGGCCGGTTTGCCCCAACACCGAGATCGAACACATGATCAGGCGCGGGTTCAATTGCTTGAGGTTGTCATAGTCAAATCCCATGCGGCCTATTACTCCGGGACTGTAGTTCTCCACCACAACATCCATGTGCGGCACGAGCGCGCGTATGATCTCCCGTCCAGCCTCAGTCTTGAGATTGACGCAAATCCCCTGCTTACCGAGGTTATGCTGTACAAAATATGCGCTCCGTTTGTTTTTAATGACCGGCGTCAGTCGGGCAGGGTCCCCATTAGGAGCCTGTTCGACCTTGATGACTTCTGCACCCATCTCGGCCATCAGGCGAGTAGTGGTCGGACCGGCAAGCGCGTGGGTGAAATCCAGCACCTTGTATCCTGTCAGAAACGTCTGGTCAGCCATTGCTCCTCCTTTCACTCGCTCCGAGCGGTCGGGCCATTCCTCATTTTCAAACGAGTTCACGGTTCATTGCGGTTTATGGCGTGTGGGCAATCACATAGGCGCCAAGCTTCTCGATGGCCTGTTGCGCTTCCGGCAGAAGTTTCGCAAATATATGCCACACATGCACCATCTCATCCCATACTTCGAGGTCGACCTGCACCCCGGCCTGTTTGGCGCGCTCAGCCACCCGTGTTGAGTCATCGAGGATGATCTCCGCCTCGCCTACCTGAATCAACACGGGCGGTATTCCTCGGTAGTCTCCGTACAGTGGAGAGATGAGAGGATTTTTGAGGTCTGTATTTCCCCCATAGAGCTTCCCATATCTCAGCAGGTCAGCTTCCCGCACCATGGGGTCCTTGGCCGCTTTTGTCTTTACTGAAGCGCCTGTGCCTTCGGCGTCTGTCCAGGGAGAAATGGGAACCGCGCACGCCGGGAGCGGCGTCTGTGCGTCGCGCAATGCGAGCAAGGTCGTGAGCGTGAGACCACCACCGGCGGAATCTCCGGCAAGAGCGATTTTGTGCGGCTTGTATCCCTGAGCAAGTAACCATCTATACGCGGCCGTCGCGTCTTCGACCGCCGCTGGAAACGGATGCTCCGGCGCAAGTCGATAGTCGATCGCAAGCGCCCGCGCGCGGGCGGCGCGCGCCATACGGGCCACCATCGCTCGATGGGTGTTGATCGATCCCATGACATAGCCGCCGCCGTGAAAGTACAATAACGTGCGCTCGGCATCCGCTTCTGGTGGAACGATCCATTCCGCCTGCACATCCCCAGCCATAACCGGCTCGCAGTGTACATCGCTCGCCACCCGTTCAGCCACCTTTTCGATCCCGGCGCGTAGTTGTTCGATGGTCGGCTCGCTCGCGCCGCCTATTTGTTGTAATTTCGCGATGTCGAGCACTTTCTTGAGTTGTTCACTCGCCATGTCTGTCCTCTCCTTAACTGCGGTCGCTTCCTAAGGCTGCTGTTGCCATCGCCAGGAAAGAATCAACGGCGATAGGACCTTAGCTCTACATCGAACCACGCCAAATCAGTACAGTTCATTTTAGAAGTCTCCCTGCGCTGTGCGCTCCCCCCTTTTATCAAAGGGGGGCAAGGGGACTTTCTTCACGTGTAGTGAAGAAGTGTGCGCATGTTGCGCGGTCTGATTGAACGCCTCACGCGGCGGTGTATTGGCGAGCGTCGAATTCCGCCGGGTCCTTAAGCGGCTCGGCCTGCCACTTCTTCACCTCAGGCAGTACACTCTTCGCGAATAGCTTCAGATTCCGCTCGGCTTCGTCGAACGGCATGCCGGCGTAGCTGAAGTTCAGCATGAAAC
>JBFWZL010000504.1:0-4605 GCA_050185455.1 Binatia bacterium
CATTAACGGCGATCTACTGAATCTCGTCGGCAACGCCATCGCCAGGGAAATTGCGCATTGCGCTCGCGCGACGGCGTCGCGCGTTCCAGCGGAACGACGACGGCTGGAGGCATTCGCCAAACGCGTTGCCGGAGCGTTTGAGCAGTTCGTGCACAACGAGGAATTACCGGACATCGCTCCGCCCGATGTCAAGCAACTGCTCACCGACGCCGCGCGCGACCAGGCTTTGCCGCCCGTCGGTGCCCTAGAGAACTGGCGGGAGCTCGTCAGGCGGCTCAACAGTCACTGCATAGCCGGGCTTGAAGACGCCACCGAGGAGTTGCTCGCTCGACGCCTGCATGAGCGGCTGTGGAACGCAATCCGCAGCGAGTTGAAGAAAGACTTCACCACCGATGGCCGCGCTTACGCTGCGCTGCACCTGGCGTTCATGGGCGATGTGCTGGCGACGCTGCATACGCTCGTCGCCCTGCCGCGTGAACAGACGCAACTCACGCAAGATTTGTTGGAAGAACTGCGAGCGCACAGGACGCGTGAGGCTGACCCAAAAGTCCATACCTTGCTGCGCCATATTGGCGCAGCAAGAATCCGAGCGTGCGGCAGAGTTCCGGCAACGGTTCGATCAACTGGATGCCCAGTTTGGACGGGTGTTTAACGAATTCACAGCCATAAAAGCGGATGCCAAACGCCACCATCAAGAGATTTTAGGAGAAACGCAAGAGCTGAAAGCAATGGTCAGCCAACTCTTGGCCCAGGCTCCACAGCGCTTGCACGAGCAAGAGTTTAGCAGAACAAGCGGCCAGAATAATGGGCGCAGGCGCGGCTTGATGAATTGCCGCCGGGGTAACCCCCATGCTCGACTGTGAGTAACTACGCCACCTTGCCCCAGGAGATCACTTTCCTTGGCGTGATGCGCACCATCGAGTTGGCAGGATAGAGAAGACGCATGGAACGGTACTGCGGATACCGCTCGCGGAGAAGCGCGAGCGCGGCTGCATATTCCGTTTCATTCTCTACTAACTGAGCGGCTCCCAACACTAGCACATACGCCAGCTGAGACCAATCGTCCGCATAGTCGTCGATGACAAGTGAGACGTGCGGGTTTTCCAAGATATTGCGAATGCGCTTGAGTGGCTTCCCGGTTTGCTTCTTCGGCTTCTCGTCAACGACAAAATAGAAATATGCACCGTCGAACGCGTAGCAAAACGGAATCACATGCGGTTGGCCGTGGGCATCCGCCGTGGCCAGCCGCGCTACTGGGTGCGCCCCAATGAAACGCCGGACTTCCGCGGAGATCGTGTAACTCATCGCTTGTCCCACGCGCTAGACGGAAAAAGAGGGCGCCGCGCTCCGGGTCCCCGAGTTATCGACGAGCGTCTCCCCACGAAACGCCGCCTGAGCTTCTTGATACATCCGCTCGGCCTGACCTGCATAACGAGGCGAAAAATGAAAGACGACGAGTTTTCGCGCCGCCGCCGCCTGCGCAAGGAGGCCGGCCTGTCGAGTCGTCAGGTGGTGGCGCTTGGTCGCTTGTTCTTCATCGTCATGCAGAAATGGCGACTCACAAAAGAAGATATCCGCCTCCCGCGCCAGCGTCGCGATACGAGCGGCGTTGTCCGGACTGTAGAGCGTATCAACTACGTAGGCGATTTTTTGTCCCCGTGTTTCTTTCACCAATCGGTCACGGACGTCACCTAAACGAAAGTCCCATCGATGTTCTTCACCATCTTTCTTGCGCCACGTCGCCGTGACGATGAAATCATCCGCTTTGTCTCGCCGGAGTGCGTGCTTTAACTCAGACAACCACGGACCAGTCGGCACGCCGAGTCGGTTCAACAAATCTTTATCAATATTCAGATGGCTCTTCTCTTCCAGGGCAAAGCCGAGCGAATAGATGCGGTGATCGAGATGCGCCACGCGCACGACAAACGCCGGCTCATCAAGCACGATTCCGTCCACAAGCGGTCGAGACGGAAGCGTCTCAGCCTGAAAGGCGTTCGCCGCCGGGAACACGGCGCGTTGAATGCGATCAGGAGAAACTTCCGCAACCTCAATGATGAAGCCGTAGTTGTCCACCAGATTCCAGGTATATCCGCGGAGTTTCCCCTCAACACAGTCGATGATCCCCGGCGGGCCAAACACATAGAGTTTCTTGTCACGCGCCAGGAAGAGTCGCAGCAAGCGGTCAAAACCAATGAAATGATCGATGTGGCAATGGGAAACAAACACATGGGTCACGCGGAGCAATTCCGCGGTGGGAAACCCGTCGTTATTTCCCAGATCAAACAGCAGTCCACGGCCTTCCCAACGAAGATGGATATACAAGCCTGGATCGCCAAAGGGACCATTGACCAGGCGGGCTGTAAATACGGGATTCATGTGTATAGAAGACGACAAGCGCGTCGTTTCGTCAACTCAGGAGTCAACTTCGAGGAACGCACGAAGACGGAAAAAGAGAAAAGGTCATAACGGCTACTGCCGCTTTAACACGACAAATTGTTCTTTCATCTTACTGACCTGATCTTGAATCGAGGGAAGATGACGACTCTCTTTCAACACCTGGAACAAGTCTACGTCCGACGCTTCACGACGCCCTTCCGTGATTTCACACACGGCGTCAATGATTTCATGGATAACACGGGGGATTTCCCGTTGGGGAATCACGAGGTCGCCGCGCCCGAGCGTACCGCCCCAATGGGCGGCATACGGACGAAGGACATTCAGGATCCTTTCGGTCACACTTCTTTCAGCCATTGATATCCTCCTTACTTAACCCCAGCGCCTCCCTTGCGGCTGAGCATTATCCCCATTCGCGCCAGCGATTGCAATACATGGAGGATAAGAAGGAAGAGAGCGAAGAGTAAGGAAAAAATATCGCGACGAATTAGCTCACAATGTCAGGCTATTGTTCGCCGTTTTGCGCATGAGACACTTAGTTTTCATATTTTTTGCCAAGTTCGAGCGCCTCGTTGACGCCCAGCAACGCCGTCAATTCTCCGAATGCCCCAGGTTCCGTGCTGTTCGCTATCGTCCCAACGCTACGCAATTCGCGCATGGCATCACGCATACGCAGATAACACACCATTAACGTTGAGGAATTGATCATCAGCTTGAACCCCATCTTCGCCGTTTTCTGGATTGGCAACAATTGCCCGTTGTACAGCAACGGTAGATCACCAATTTCCTGAACGTAGCGCTTCATATCTTCGGCAGTGCGGATGCCGTCCACAAAGATGAGATCGGCGCCGGCTTCGCGATAAGCGCGCGCTCGTCTCGCGACATCTTCCCAGCCTGTTACCGCCAGCGCATCGGTGCGCGCAATGATGACCAGATCCTTCCGTGCATCACAAGCGGCTCGCACTTTCGGAACCATCTCCTCCAGCGGAATAACCTGTTTCCCGGCAAGAAAACCACAGCGTTTGGGCCATACCTGATCCTCGATATGCAGAGCCGCCGCGCCCGCCGCTTCGTAGTCGCGCACCGTGCGATAGACATTCACGGGATTTCCATAGCCAGTGTCAGCATCGCAGATGAGCGGGATATCAATCGCATTGGCGATATAACGCACATTCTCAACCATCTCAGCCATCGTCAGCAAACCGACATCGGGGAAACCACGCGCCGCAGCCGTACCGAAGCCGGTCATATACACCGCGGCAAAACCGGCAGCCTGGGCAATTTTGGCTTGAAAGGCGTCGAAGACAAACGGAGCAACAACCATATCTTGCTCTTTGAGCATCTCGCGCAAACGTTGCCCTGCTGGTGACATAGCTCCTCCGTTTCTTGGTGCGACTCGTTGCGGATTATGACCAAAGGTCAGCAATCGCAAGCGAAACGTCTGGCAGTAAAGAGAGCACGAGCCGGTCGTCCTTTGCTGGACGAAATACATGCCGATAGCCATCACTGCTAGGTTGCAGATAGACTTCGACGCAGGTGGTTTGAAGATCAATCAACCAGACTTCTGGAATACCATATCGAGCATAAATAGGGATTTTGACTTCTCGATCGTAACGAACAGTGGCATCCGCAACTTCGATAAGCAAGAGTACATCTTCCGGCTGAGGATGTGAACTTTCGTAGAAATCTTCGCGAAAACGCAGCACGGTGAGGTCGGGTTGAGGCTCTGAACGCTCTCCTAAACGAACCGGATTCTGGGGAGATACTATCGCACGATTAGACAAGGCCGTAGTGAGAAAAGAGACAAGCCGCATGACCTTCCCTGCATGAAGACTTCCGATCGGCGGCATATCAATTAACTCCCCTTCGATTAATTCCACGCGGTCATCCTCACACAATATGCCAGCCTCACCCATCTTGTGGTATTCGTCCACACTAAATAGGTGAGATTGCACTGAGGTTTCGAAAGTCTCTATATTAAGTGCCTTTATACTGGAAGATCTCATGTTTTAGTATTATTTCAGAGAACGCAAAAAAGACAGCAATGCGGCGATACACGCCTCCGCTCCGTCCAGGTAGATCTCATGCCCATGACCTTCAATCACAGCGATACGCGATCCAGCGATTGCGTCACGCACCATGACTTGTTCGGTTAACGGCAAAAGAGGACTATGTGCGGGAGCCAACAAAAGAGTAGGCACTTTTACCTGC
>JBFWZL010000505.1:0-4605 GCA_050185455.1 Binatia bacterium
ATCGACTGGTTGAAGATGATCTGCTTGGAGCCGTCGACCCCCGCCGCCAGGAACGCCGCGGCGATCTCGCGCGTCTGGGCCGCCATCAGCGCGGGATCCTGCGGCTGGGTGATGGCGTGCATGTCGACCACGCAGTACAGGCACTCGAAGTCGTTCTGCAGGCGCGCGAAGTTGCGGATCGCGCCGAGATAGTTGCCGAGGTGGAGATTGCCGGTCGGCTGCACGCCGGAAAGGATGCGACCTTTCAGGCCGCGGGCAGCGTAGGGCGCCAGATGCGTGTTGGGCGCCGTCGTCGTGACGTCGGGCATGGGATGTGGACTCCGCTCACTGTGGAAGGACGCGGGGTTTGGACCTCCGCGCGTTACGCTACGAAACACCAATAGACACGGCATTCTATAGAAGGCTAGGCGTCTGTACCCACCGCCGTACCCACCATTCGGCCGCCGCCAGGATGGGTTCGTAGCACTGTGCCGTGCGTGAATGCTGTGTCAATGCGCCGCGCCAGGATGACATCACAATGCCCGCCCCGGGCCGGAAAAACGCACAGAGCGACGCACCATGAACGTCTGGACCTACTGCGCCAACGTCGCGCGCAATGAGGAGAGCAGGTGCAACAACGACTTTCGCGATCGAGCGGGCGGCCGAACAGTGCCTAGGGACCGGCCGCATCAACGATGAGTGGGACGGCGCGTGCACACTGGAGCTTTACGACAACTATGGCTACCCGGGTTTATGCCTGGTCATCGCCATAGAGGGAACGGAGCGGCGGTGGGTCCTATGCCGTGCTGCGCTTGGGCGGGATATGGTCGCCGCTGGATACAGTGCGAGCGGCTGTCGTGGCAGCAACGCGCAAGAACTAGTCGGATTCGTCGCCCAGTGAATTATGATTAAGTGGGAACATCATCCCGAAAATGAGGTTCGCCTTGGCTATTGGCGGCGCCGCTGCAGCGAGGATGTCTGGGAGTATGCAAGCCAAATGACCATAAGTGGGTCGCCCCAAACGATTGAGCGCCCAATGAGGGAGACCCTCGCAAAAGATTGGTTTGGCTCCCAGGGTTCAAATTTGGACACTGCGCGATCGCGTGATTGGTTGGGGCGGTCAGTTGCCCGCCGACACAATGAGGACTGACCGTCGTGATGCTACGATGTGTCATGTCTACGAACACGTCATACCCCACCACGGTGGCAACCGACCTACAGACGCGCTTTGCGCTGGGTCTATCGCATGGTCTTGGTCCCACTGAAGCGGCGCGCGTCGCCGGCTACGCAAACCCAAGCGTTGCAGGCGCGCGCCTCGGCCGCGATCCTCGCATTCGCGCAATCATCCGCGAGCGGCGCGCCAGGCGCATAGACAAGCTGGCTTCACTGTCCTTGCGCGAATTGGAACTTCTGATCCGCGACCGCAAGGTGAGTACCGCCGTTCGCTTCCAGGCCATCAAGCTCACGCTCGCGCTCGCTGGTCATGTCGAGCCTAAGGCGCCAGAGACAGACGAAGATGCCTTGAGCGGCAAGCGTGTCTCCGAGATGAGCATCCAAGAGTTGGACGCCTTTATCAGGGACGAGCGAGCCAAGCGCGCGAACGCTGCGGCGCCAGTAATGGATGCGACAGTGATCGATGCTGATCCGGCTGGCGAACCCAAGCAGGCCGACCCCGACCCCGCCTAGGGATACCCGTGCCCTGGGGGGGTACATCCCTCGCGCGCAACTGTGGAGTTGGACCCGTCGGTTACCAAGGCGACCATTTTTTCCAGATCAACCGCTACAATTGCCGCAATCTGACGACGGGGCATCTTTGCACGTGGATGGTCGCTCGAAAAAGTCGCGCAAAATTTTTGAAACCAGAGGTGACATTTTGGTACCGTCTCGCCATCGCATCGTAGTTCGCGCCTTCGTCGAGCATAGCCGTCCCGGCGGGCTACGGTTCTTTGTTATCCGTTTGAAGCAACGCCTGCGACGTTCGAGGATACCGCCAGCGTAAAGGATTAGTCCCCATAGAGACTACCGTTCACCTTGCGGCGCGTTCAACGGAAAGGCACCTTACGAGGCACTCCGTGAACGCCGATAGACATCCACAGATGTCTCGTCAGTTCGTCGTCATTACACCTCGCCAATTCTCCCGGGTTGCGACCGGCCCTGACCAGCTCGACCATCTGCTGACGGAACTCGGGAGAATTAGGGAACACTCTTCTTGGCCATTGCGGACTCCTGAAACACAAATGTTCGAGTGTCCACGAAACTGGGCAACTTCACTCCACAGCCAAACTGCGCTATGGGATCATCAATCCTGAAAAACAGGAAGGTTCTTCAGCAAACTGCTAGACCGCTTGGGAGTGCGACCAGCATGTTTGGGAGAAAAGGTGAGGACGACTGGTTAAAACAGGGATTCAACGGCGATCATGTGAAAGAGTTCGAGAAACTCGGCGTAGCGACTGTCCGCCATATGTACGAAACGAGCAGGTTTCCTAACGAGATGCACCATCGCGCTGCGGCTGTATGGCTGGGCCGGAAAGAGGCCGAAGCAACGCTGCGGGCAAGCATCCTGAGTTACTCGGCTGTCGGTATTTCGGTGCTATCGTTGTTGGTCTCGCTTTTTGTTGCGTTTTTCAGACGCTAGTGTCTCGGAGAGAGTCTCATTGCGGCCCTTGGCATCAGCGCCCAGTACTACGTTGGAAATTTGAACGGCGCCATCGCCTCCAAAGTCGATCGTTCGCGACACGCTCGGCCCACGTACCCATAAACGAAGTTCGCCCCTGTCGTTTCGAATGAACTCGAACGAGAGTCCGGAGTAGGGATCGTCGACGCGCTGTTTGACGACTTGCCAATCGTGGTTCGGGACTAGTTCTGGCTGCATGACGTTTCGCCTGTGTGTTTTTCGCAAGTTATGCAATTGTTGTCGCTCGGGCGCGCAACCATCTTGTGACAAGCGGCCTACGGCGCGCGCGAATGTGCCATCCCGCTCGGGCAGCGGGCCGCCTAGAGACCGCGCTCAACTTGCTCGTGATGTTGGACGCTTTGTCTGCCTTTGAGGGTATCGAATGGCCACCGCGCTGCGGTACTTGAGCTACTAGTCGAGCGCTTCCATGGTTCGAATCCTATGCCGACCAGATTGGAACACCGGGATATTGCTGCGACATACGGGCTAACGAGGAACCTGTGGTGGCAGCCGATATGATCGGTTTCATGGAATCGGTCGTCTAGTGGCTAGCGACTAGCACAGTGATCATCGTGCTTTACAACTGGCTGATCCTTCAGCGCTTTCCCAAAGGCACGGAAATATTCGAGATAGTTCTTTTCGTGCCGGGACTGCTTTTTTTCGCAGCTTCGTTCGTGTTTAGTTACCGTCGCGGGCGCCGCGAAGCGGATGCTGGGAGGCCGTCAAATCGTTTGAGTCCCGCAAATGATTCTTTTAGGGAACGTCCGTCTAGTGAAGGAGACGAGCGCGCTCTAAAGACGGGCGCGCCGTTGATCCATGCAAGTGAGATGGCGGAAGCGCAGTCACACCGCGACTACGCGAGCGCGCCATCACCAACACCAAGGACTGTTTCAACTACGAACCTGGCGATGGAGCAAGCCAGAGCCTTGCTGGTTTCTAGTAAAGAACAAAGGCTCTCTTCAGGAGGCTATTCTGTTGTTGGCAGACGAGGACACTGCCGCGGCAGATGGTTTGTCACGCATCCTGCAAGCGAGCGAAGCAATTGCCAAACTGAGCTCGAAATGATCGTTCGTGGACTTGCGGGGCTCGATTCCTCATCAACATCGTGCGGGCGATCGCGATCGGCGCTGCGGCCTTGATCGGCATCGGCCTGGTCGTCGCATATGGCGACGCTGCGTTGGACATGGTCGGACTGCAGCAGTGATGGCGCCGCGACCTCGCGCGGCGTCGTCCTATGCGGATTTGAACGGGTCCACCGTCCGGCCTACGTGCGCTTGGATCAGGCCCACGCAGGAATGCCCGTGCCACAAGATCAGTCGCGTCGACCTTCGGCGCTGACAAGGCGGCGCGTTCGACCGGCAGCGCGGCCATGCGTTCGCCGACAGGTAGTGTCCAGAATCTTTCGCACTTTGGTCGGTGGCTTTCGATTAAGCGATCAAAGCGTTGCGCTGCTTGAGCAATCTCAGGTCCAGATACCGTTTGGTTGACCAGCGCGTGCCGGCGATGTGCCTTAGCCTGGCGGCGGCCAGGTTGATGGCGGAGTTGCCGTCGGGAAATCACCGACCACGCGGGTGCGCCGGCGGATCTCGCGCATGATCCTCTCGAGCGGGTTGTTGGTCCTGATGCGTCGCCAATGCTCTTCCGGGAAGAGTACGCCAGAGTCTCTGGCACGGCCGTCTCGACCAGCTCGGCCGCCTTGCCGAGCCTCATGCTGTGGAGACGTGCGACGACCTCCGCCGCCTTGCGTTGAGCCGCCGCAAGATCTTCCTGGGCGTGGACTTGAGCATCAAGGCTACCTCGCGCAACTTACCAGCCGGCACATGGCTGAAGACGTTGCGGTAAAAATGAACCAACCATGCAGCGCTGCCAGCGAGCCTGGGGAAAGAACTCGGCGGCACTCTCGACCAGTCCCATGCAGGCATCGGAGATGATCAGCTCGACACCCTGCAGGC
>JBFWZL010000506.1:0-4601 GCA_050185455.1 Binatia bacterium
CATATCGCATCGCATTGTGCATTGTGTTGTGTATTGATTCACATTGGAGGAGACCTCAATGGCAGATTTTACAATCCGCGCCAGCGGGGAAGAAGAAGGACAGGAACATCGTCCAGTCGGCTTTGAAGAAGATCCAGCAGCCGTGACGGTTCCAACTGAATTGCCGATATTGCCCCTGCGTGGAGTAGTCATTTTTCCGTCTGCTATCGTACCGCTGTTGATCTCGCGCGGTTCCTCTCTCAAGCTTGTTGAGGACTGTCTGAAGGGCGACCGCATTCTTGGGCTCGCGGCGCAGAAAAACGCTGAAGATGAAAACCCGGCGCCTGGAGCTTTGTTTTCTCGCGGCAGCGCCGGGCGCATTCTTAAGATGTTGAAATACCCCGACGGGAGCATGCGGATCCTGGTGCAGGGTATTCAACGCGTCGAAATCCGAGACTACATCCAGCAAGATCCTTATCTACGCGCTCGCATCGTTTCGCTCCAAGATGCTATTCAGTCTTCACGAGACCTGGATGCCCTGCAAGCCCATGTCGTCAGTCAGTTCTCAAAGTTTGTATCCATGGTGCCGTATCTGCCGGATGAACTGCAAGGCGTGGTCATGAACATCAAGGACCCGGGTCGCGTGGCGGATTTGATCGCCTCTCAACTCAACATTTCAAGCGAGGAGAAACAGGATCTTCTCAATATGCTTGATATCCGCACTCGCCTGGAGAAGTTGTCAACTATTCTCACTCGCGAGGTTGAATTGGTAGAATTAGGACACAAAATTCAGTCTCAAGTGCAAACCGAACTGAATAAGAATCAGAAAGAATTCTACTTACGTCAGCAAATGCGGGCGATTCAAAAAGAACTGGGCGAAGGCGATTCGCGCTCGAATGAGATGGAAGAGCTGAAAAAGAAAATCGAAGAAGCCAAAATGCCCGAAGAAGCGCGGAAAGCCGCGGATAATGAATTGGAGCGGCTGCGCATCATCCCCCCGGAATCAGCTGAACACTCCATGGTGCGCACCTACCTTGAGTGGCTCGCCAATCTGCCGTGGTCTATCTCAACCGAAGATCATCTCGACATGCCGCACGCTCGACAGGTGCTGGACGAAGATCATTACGATCTTGAAAAGATCAAAGATCGGATTCTCGAATACCTGGCGGTGCGCAAGCTGCGCAAAGATCCCAAAGGCCCGATCCTGTGTTTTGTTGGTCCTCCTGGCGTGGGAAAGACCTCCCTCGGCCGCTCAATTGCGCGCGCGATCGGTCGCAAGTTCGCCCGTATTTCACTTGGCGGCGTCCGAGATGAAGCGGAGATCCGCGGTCATCGGCGCACGTATATTGGTTCTTTACCGGGTCGCATCATTCAATCCCTGCGCACGGCAGGTTCTAACAATCCGCTCTTCATGCTCGATGAGGTTGATAAGCTAGGCATGGACTTTCGCGGCGACCCGGCATCAGCCCTACTAGAAGTGCTTGACCCGGAGCAAAATTTTTCGTTTCAAGATCATTATTTGGACGTTCCTTTTGACCTCTCAAAAGTAATGTTCATCACAACCGCCAATTACCTAGAACCTGTGCCGCCCGCCCTCAAAGACCGCATGGAAGTCATCGAGCTAGCGGGCTACACGGATGAGGAGAAACTGGAAATCGCAAAGCGCCACCTCATTCCTAAGCAGATTCGAGAAAACGGCTTGACTCCGGAACAAATTAGTTTCGAAGATGCGGCGATTCTGCTCGTGGCCCGGAGTTACACGCATGAAGCTGGGGTGCGCAATCTGGAGCGCGAACTTGGTCGCGTTTGCCGGAAAATTGCCCGCGCAGTCACGGAAGGACATACTGGCCTGACAGAAATTACCTCGGTTAAGTTGCGTGAACTGCTCGGCCCGGAAAAGTTTTTCTCCGAAGTGGCGGAACGCACGATGGAGCCGGGGGTCGCCATCGGTCTTGCCTGGACGCCTAACGGCGGTGATATTCTTTTCATCGAAGCAACTCGTATGGCGGGCAAAAAAGGACTGACTCTAACCGGCCATCTGGGAGATGTCATGAAGGAGTCCGCGCAAGCAGCACTCTCGTATATACGATCACGCGCCGATCGCTTGGGTATCCCGGCAGACTTCTTCGAAAACTGCGATTTGCACATTCACGTTCCAGCGGGAGCCATTCCTAAAGACGGACCCTCCGCCGGTATTACCATGGCGACTGCGCTCGCCTCACTTCTCACGGGTCGCCCCATCCGTTCACACTTGGCAATGACCGGAGAAATAACTCTGCGAGGAAGAGTAATGCCTATTGGTGGAGTAAAAGAGAAAGTACTCGCCGCACGCCGTGCAGGCGTCACCACCATCATTCTGCCGCAACGTAACGAAAAAGACCTGGAAGACGTACCCGCAAATGTACAGCAGGAGTTACAGTTCCAATTTGTCGAAACGATCGATGAGGTGCTTGATTTCGCCCTCGAACCAGCGGCGGTACCCGTGAGAGCCGCGGTCTCGGGATTTAGAGAAACGTCTCCGCCTTCATGATCAAACGCCCCCTATCATAAGAACTGCACCGTGGTGAGGGACAAGGGTATCGTGAGAGAAGAGAAAGACCTTGTCCCTTTTTTTTAGAATCCTGCTATTCCATAAGGTAAAGCTCCATGGCTCTCACTCCTATTGATCAATTGCAACTTGCTGGAAAGCGTGTGTTTATCCGTGTCGATTTCAACGTTCCCTTAGATAAAGCTGAGGCAGTTACTGACGATACTCGCATTCGTGAAGCGCTTCCGACGATTCGTTACGCGCTCGATCACGGCGCGAAAGTTCTTTTAGCTTCTCATCTCGGACGTCCGAAAGGTAAAGTTGATCCAGCCTTCAGCCTGAAACCCGCCGCAGATCGCTTGCGAATGCTTCTCGGCGGTGTCTCAGTTTCGCTCGCTCCGGACTGCATCGGCCCGGCAGTCCAAACACTTAGTGCTGAACTCCCGGTAGGGGCAGTCTTGATTTTAGAAAATCTCCGGTTTCACCCAGAAGAAGAAAAGAACGACCCAAATTTCGCTCAAGCACTGGCGACACTGGCGGATGTCTACATCAACGATGCTTTCGGCTCTTCGCACCGCGCGCATGCTTCGGTCGTGGGGATAGTGCCACACGTCCCCGCCACAGGCATTGGTTTCTTGATGCGTAAGGAGATCGACGCGCTTTCTCGTTTGTTAGCCAACCCTGAACCCCCATTTATAGCCATTTTGGGCGGCGCAAAAGTTTCAGATAAGATTGGTCTCATCCGAAGCTTACTCACACGAGCCGATACCATTATTATCGGCGGCGCAATGGCGTACACCCTACAAAAGGCCCAGGGAATCGCAATAGGAAAATCCCTCCTTGAGCCAGATCATATAGAAGAAGCAAAAGCAGTGTTGGCGGACGCAGCGTCGCGAGGCGTAGCGCTCTTATTACCGCAAGATCACATCATTGCCAAAGAACTCAAAGCTGGCACGGCCTCCTCGGTAACCTCCGGACGAGAAATTCCGACGGATCAGTTAGGGGTTGATATCGGACCACAAAGTATTCAGACGTTCCGCGCGGCACTTCAAGACGCCAAGACCATCTTATGGAACGGCCCCATGGGAGTCTTCGAGATTCCTCCTTTTGATCAAGGAACACATGCATTAGCGGAGGCCGTGGCCGCAACCACAAGCTTTAGTGTTGCGGGCGGTGGCGACACGGTCGCGGCGCTAACCCAAGCAGGGTTGGCGGACAAGATCAGTCATATTTCCACGGGAGGCGGAGCATCGTTGGAATTCCTTGAATCTGGTGACCTCCCTGGCCTGGCGGCATTACGAATGCACGCGTAATTTCGGCCACACTTGAACTCATATTGTGATTTTCCCGCGCGGCGCCTCCATCACTCCCCTCTTTCCCGGTGGAGGCTTTTCTGGTAACGGTGTCGCGTAATCAACTCTGTAATCTCACTTTTCAGGAAGGTAAGGAAGGGTAAGAGGAGATGAAGATGGCCAGAGGCGGAATAGGATTTCGGTTGATCTGCGGGGTAGCAGCGCTTTCCCTGTCAGCGGCGGCGTGTTCATCCTCGAGAAAGGTGAATAACGCTATTGCCGGAGCGATAGTAGGGGCTGGTATCGGCGCGGCGGCCGGGACAGGGGTTGGTGATACCAACAATGAACGCGGCAAAGGCGCAGGCATCGGCGCAGGCATTGGCGCCATTCTCGGTGGAATTATTGGATACACTTTAACTCAAGAAGAACCTCCGCCGCCTCCACCGCCCCCGCCGCCTCCACCGCCGCGAGCAGCAGCTCCCACTCCACCAGCGCCACCTCCGGCAGAGTCGAAGAGAATCGTCTTGCGCGGCGTCAACTTCGATTTCGATCAATCCAATATCAAAAGCGAGTTCGTTCCCATCTTGGATGAAGCGGCGCAGATTTTAAAAGACAATGCAAACGTCAAGGTCACTATCGAAGGGCATACGGATTCTATCGGTTCTGACACATACAATCAAAGATTGTCAGAGCGGCGAGCCAAAGCGGTGAAGCAATATCTGGTTTCTCGCGGCGTCGAGGCAAGCCGTCTGGATACGATTGGCAAAGGTGAGAGCGAGCCGACAGCAGACAATACAAAGAAC
>JBFWZL010000507.1:0-4596 GCA_050185455.1 Binatia bacterium
TTGTCTCCTTTTTTGTCGCTCCGCTTTAGCCATTGTTATGTTACGTGCTGCGTGACTGTGATGGCCTTTCCTCACGTAATACGCTACACGCAATACGTCTCATGCCGCTGTGCTCACCTTCCCTGCCAACATCGCATCCCCGAGACCTACTTCTTTTTTATCTTCAGGCGGCGTTCGTAGAATGACGCTATACGCCGCTTTCGTTTCATAGAAAAGGACTGGAAAACGGGGATATTGTTTTCCGGCGTTGAGCTTTTCGGGACGCGTGGCGCACGCTTTGACGCAGGCCGGATCGCCGCCGCACAGGTCGCATTTCAACAACTCACCACTCGGGGCGACATAGACCGTATCGAACGGACACGCGGGCACGCACTCCATGCACTGGATGCATTTGCTCTGATCGATAATCGCCGCTAACGTTTTAGGATCATAATAGAAGGCATCGGTCGGACAGACCTCAGCGCACGGCGGTGGATTCGCGCAGTGATGGCAGATCGCCACATCAAAACCAAAGCCGTCTTTGTTGTGGCGCGTCCCTACCTGCGGCAGATGCCCAATTTTGAGCCGCGCTAAGGTAGGATTCAGTTCTCCGTTTGGCGAATGAATCAGTGAACAGGCGACTTCACAGATCTTGCAGTCCGTACATAGATTCTGCAGCGCGAAGAGTTTCGTGGCAACGTTGGGAATATCGTCCCCATGTTGAAACCACTGTTGCCCGGTAACCAATTCTTTCTGGGTCAGTTCCGGCATTAGGCAGGCCCTCCCTTTCGTGTTCTCCCAAGCTAATCTGCTTTGCGATTGCTTGTCAAGAAAAAAGCCCGTATGAAAAGAAGCCAAAAAAGCCTATCGCTAACGGCGAAGGAGGGGAAGTAGATGCCCAAAACGGAAATTCTCTCTCATCCAACCTTCGGGCAATTACCCGCCCGGAAAGTATTGGAGTGCATTTTTGCATTGTCGCCCGCAGGTCCGATCCTTCATCACCATCAAGAAGAGGTCAGTACAAGCGACCTGCCCAATGATGGCGTTCTGTACACTTTGAACGGTCAGGCGCCAACTCCAGGACGCGAGCGCTGCCGCATTATCCCGCCGTTTGTGCGGGAATTTAGCGCGGTAGAATAGTCGTCAAATCTTAAAATCTTAAGGCCATACGTTCCTCGTATCGACAATGAAAGAGGGAGAAGATTTGATGTGAGGATTTGACGACCTAAGCCTGTTCACTCGGTACTCAGCACTCAGTACTCGTTACTCAAGAAGCTAGGAGTCTCGTAATGCATTCAAAAATATTTACCCCTCAGGAAGTCCAAGAGCTTTTCAAAACCAACCCCGCTGCTGTCTACATCGATGTCCGCACGGTTTCCGAATTCGCGGCTGGACATCCGCGCGGCAAGGTCGTCAACATCCCCATCCTCTTTCGTCATCCGACAACGAACGAGAATTACTCGAACAGTAGCTTTCTGGAGGTGATCCAGTCGCTGTATGCAAAAGAC
Organism: Binatia bacterium; assembly: GCA_050185455.1. GTDB lineage: Bacteria > Desulfobacterota > Binatia > Bin18 > Bin18 > SYOC01. The sequence continues at coordinate 1,488 of JBFWZL010000507.1, forward strand.
GCCCCGCTTATTATTGGGTGTGAAACAGGGAACCGCGCCCAACAAGCGGCGGAACAGCTCCAACAAGCGGGCTATATCAATGTGAGCATTATGCCCGACGGCCACCCCGGCTGGCGCGAGCAAAAACTACCGACGACTATGGATAACCGCGATGGCATCAGCTATGCCTCGTTACTCACGCCGGTGAAACGGAAAGGGAAGAAGAAAACGACAGCTCACGCCTGAGGGAGTTCGAAATTCTTTCGTTCGTGCCAAGGGAGCGCGCCTTACACCCGCCGCACTCTTGGCCCGGTTTCCTTGAGAAATAAAAACAAAATCCCTGAAAGCGCGAAACAACCGCCGCCGAACGCAAACCCGGCGACTGGGTTTATCTCTACCAGTCGCGCGCAAATGAGCGGTGCAATGAATCCGCCAAAATATCCGGCAGTCACCGCCACGCCCAGCGCTGAACCGGCGAGCGCCGGGCCGACGCCAGCCATTTCCAGAGGAACCACAAACGCCAAGGCCCCTGAGCCCGCCAGGAATCCCCAGAGCGCCGTGATAATCCACAACGGCGTACCGAGTACAAACGCCGCTGAAAAAATGAGTAACCCAGTCGCCAACATGCCAGGAAAGTAAAACGCCTTCCGCAGCCCAACTCTGTCCGACAGTGTCGGAATGATGAACGTGCCAGGCACATAGAGCCACATCACAACGGAAAGCACCACTCCGGCAGCAGGCGCGGTCATTTCTTGCACATTGACAAAATATGTCGGCGCGTAGCCAATAAGTCCGATATATCCTCCCAGGAATAAGAAATAACACCCGGCGACAATCCAGACATCTCTGACTTTGAGAACACGATGAAGCGCCTCCCCCACTCCAACCCGCCCTTCTCCGCTAGGCGTGGCGGAGGTGCGATCTCGCACCGTCAGGAGCCACAGCACGCCAAGCATCATGGTCAAAACGCCGAGCAGATAGGTCAGCCGACGCCAGCCGCCGAGCATCTCAAGAATCAAGGGAGTCAACACGGTCGCCAATCCAGCTCCCGCGCCATAGCCTGCTTGGGTCACTCCATTGGCGAGACCGAATTCTTCAGGAGGAAACCACATACCCAAAGCCTTTGGGACGTTGGAAAAGGTGACAGCCAGCGCAACGCCAAAGAGCAACATCCAGGCGTACAACGTAGCAAAGCTGGATGCCGTGCCGCGCAGGGTCAAGAAGAAACCCATAAAAAAGACGCCACACCCGACCACCCAACGAATGCCAAAACGATCTCCCAACGCGCCGCCAATAATGGCGGAAAGCATGGTCCCCAAGGCAATCGCCGACCATAATGCGCCCCAATCCGTCAGGGCGAGGCCAAGATCCTGAAGAACCTGGGAGACCAGCATGACGATGTAGGTCCATCCCATGCCAAAAGCAAACGTAAAAATTAGAAACGTATTGGTTAACACCCACCAACGATACGCGACCCGTTCCGTCTCCACCTTCCCCCCTCTTTTTTCCAGGAAGTATACACTGGTGATGAGCTTTCGAAAGGTCACGAAAACCGCTACACACCTCCCGATGTCTGACGAACAAGTAAAAACCTTTTCCGGCGTTCAGCCGCTTTCCGCACCCCTCCCCACCCTTCCCACGCACACACGGCTCGGGCTCCCGCTCCACTGGCTGATGCTCGGCATTGCGCTGCTCGCGCAGGTCACGGTGTCCATCGTCACCCAAGGCGTGCCGATTCTCGCGCCGTTTATGCAGGCGGATCTCGACCTCACTCGTGCTCAGGTTGGCTTGTTTAACTCCGCGATCATGGCGGGGTCGCTCGTCTCCATGTTTGCTGCTGGGTGGGTAGTCGACGTGCAAGGAGAACGGGCAGCGCTCGTCTGGGGCAATGTGCTTGTCGGCCTTTTTTGCCTGACCGTGGCGGCAACGCAAGGATTTTTCACCGCCCTCCTCGCTCTTTTCGCCGCCGGCATGGGCGCGTCGTTTCCCACACCAGCGGGCAGCAAAGCGGTCATGTCCTGGTTCCCGGTTGAAAAACGAGGGATGGCGATGGGCGTGCGACAAACAGGGATTCCCGTTGGCGGCGCCTTGGCGGCCGCCAGCCTCCCGGCCATTGCGATCACTTCCGGCTGGCGAACCGCTGTAGTTGTGAGCGGCGTTACTTGTTTCATCGCCGTCGCGGCCTGCTGGTTTCTGTATAGTAGTCCCGACAGAGCCGCTGACGGCAGTTCCCCTGTCATGCGCAAGCAGCAGAACAACATCAGAGATATTCTGACGCGCGATGTCGCGCTCCTCGGCTTGGCTGGAGCGCTCCTGCCGCTTGGTCAGTTTGCGCTCTTGACGTATCTGGCGTTGTACTTGAAAGAGACGCAAAACATTCCCATAACCACAACCGCAACCTTGCTAGTCGGCGCGCAAATCGCCGGCGCGGCGGGACGCATTTTATGGGGAATATGGAGTGACCGTCTGTTTCTTCAGCACCGGAAACCCGCGTTGGTCTGGGCCAGTGTGTTCTCTACCGGCGGCTCACTGGTGTTAGGCTGGTTGCCACAAGGAACGCCGCTCTGGGTCATCGGCCTCATCGTGTTAGTGTACGCCTTCAACACCATCGGTTGGCATGGCAGCTGGATCGCTATGCTGGCGGAAATCGCCGGGCCGGACAAACAAGGACGCACGCTCGGCATGGCCATGACGCTGATGTATCCGGGCATCATTGTTTTGCCGCCGTTGTTTGGCTTATTCGTCGATTACACCCATTCCTGGCAATGGGCGTGGACAGCGCTGGCGGTCGTATTGGCGGTGGGCACGGCGATTATTTTGCCGGTGAGAGAACAGAAGGTCCACTCATAGGATGCGCTTGCATACCAAAAGAGTTAGCCTGTACCGGGGTTCCTACTCCGCTCCCCATTCGTTCCTGGATTACGCTGCGCTTCATCCAGGCTACATTCTACATTCTTGCTTCATCCAGGCCACATTTTTGCGCACCACACAGCTAGAAACTCTTTACAACGTCCCTTCCGTTCCAGCCTGTAGCCCGGATGAAACGGAGTGTAATCCGGGAGTCCTGCTTTGCTGCCCGTTCGTTCCTGGATTACGCTGCGCTTCATCCAGGCTACAGTCTACGTGCGCA
>JBFWZL010000508.1:0-4589 GCA_050185455.1 Binatia bacterium
CTACTCTCCCGACTTCAACCCCATCGAACACGACTTCGCCACGCTCAAGAAACACCGAGAATACCAGGAACACGCCACAATCGATGAAATCGTTAGAGCCTATCGATGATTCCGGACTTCGCTATATAACAGCGTGCACTGAATAGGTTCCCTCATGACAGTCGTTCCTTTCGTCTGAATGTGTGAGAGCTTCTGTCTTGAGTGTAGGGAGCTGAGTTCCTTTTGTTGCCAGGGCGGAACGTCGCTCCACCAAAATTCCACGAAAATTCCGCTAAAACACGACAAAATTCTCATGATTTTTTGTAAAGCCTTTGATAAAGACTTTTCAGCAGGTAGCAGGCTCCTCCCCCTTCCGTCGCATCTTCCACTAGCCCTACTACCGTTCCACAGGTTGGGAAGAGAATCACAGTGAGGTGTTTTCAGTGTATTAACCAGCTCTTCATCCGTCATGAAGAGTGTCAGCGTGAAAAGGGGAAGTGTGATGAAAAAATTTGTCTTGACTTTAATTTTCTCAGCAGTAGCGGTTGTCTGTGCTCAGGCGGCGACAGTTCAGGTTGTGCTACTTGGCGTTAATGCGGAAAGGGCGATCGTTGAACATCCAGTATTGCTTGCCAATTATGAGGACATGGTAAGCAATATGCTATCGTTCTACAGTAACTCTAACATTCTCGTCGTCGGCGGCGGGAAGAATCAACGGGATGAAGTGACCTCTTTTTGGCGGCAAATAGGAAAGGATTTGTCTCTCCGCATCACTTTTGTGAATGGGGCTAAGGCAATTCGTAATCAACCCTTCTCCGGCTTCAGTGTCATTGCCGTTACCAGCAGTGAAGCGGGAACGCCTTCCGGCGGATTGACGCAAGCTGAGAACGATGCGTTTGCGGAACGACAGACCGATCTGGAAGCGTTTCTGAATAACAGTGGCGCCCTTCTTGGCTTTTCTCAACGTGGCTTCGCAAATCCTTATGCGTATGTACCGTCGACTGTGGGAGGGATGAAAGCACATACGGGGCAGGAAACTGCGAACATCACTCCAACAGATGAAGGAGCGCTGTTCGGTCTTACTGACTCCTTGGATGTGTGTTGCTGGCAAGAAGAATACGACCTGTCTTTCTTTGAAGTGCTGGCGACCAATGCCGTTACTGGGAATCCGGTCGCGGTGAGATATGTGGGGATCCTCGACTATATTTGTGATTTTTTCCCTCCTGACGCTATTATCGGGACAGAGGGTAACGATATTCTCGTCGGAACACCAGGCGACGACGTCATTATCGGTCTCGGCGGGCACGATGTGATCAGAGGCTTAGGGGGCAACGACGTACTCTGTGGTGGTCCTGGAAACGATCTCCTGTATGGAGGAGATGGAAATGACCGCCTGTATGGGGGTGATGGGAACGACGTCCTGAGAGGGGACAACGGAAATGACGACCTCTTCGGAGACGCTGGAAACGACCTGCTTTATGGGGACAGAGGAGACGACTATCTATCCGGAGGGGAAGGAGTGGATTTACTTAGAGGCGATGAGGGTGACGACGAACTCGAAGGAAGTGACGGAAATGACTTTCTTTTTGGAGACGCTGGCGACGATATCCTCGATGGCGGTACGGGAAGTGACTGCCTCGTTGATCAAAAGGGCAAAAACAGCTGTAGGAATGGAGAAATAGGATCGGTTTGCCAATAGTGGCGCTTTTTGTCGTCGCTAATACGGATCGATTTTGCTCTGCTACGCTCAGGACGAACGACCAGAACTCGAGTTAAAGCTCCCGTTCGTGCTGAGTGTAGCCCGAAGGGCGAAGTCGAAGCGTAGGCAATACAAGCCAACATCTCCTGAAAGATATATTCCTCTTCTTTACCAAGAAGCTTCCCGCTCTGGCGAACTTTGTGAGAAATTGCTAGTAAGTCTCCGTCTCATTTTTTTTCTCACCCGCCAGCAAAGCGCTAATACCAAGTGAGAAGGCCGCGCCAAGTGAAGGGCCGCTGAGATTGGCGAGCGGCTTGCCGTCCCGCCGTTGCAGACGCCAGCGCACGTCGTCGGAAGGCGGCCATTGAGCGATCGTGTGGACGGCGACCTGGGCATTTGTTTCCGCCTGCTGGAAGTCCGCGTCTCGGAGGAACGCTAATTCCGGGACCGGATAGAAATCGCCGCTTCCTTCCCTAATGAGTTCTAATGTCAGTACGGCCGTGACCCCTTCATTCCGAGCCATATCAACGAGCAAAGTCGTGAGGGAGAGGCTTCGTTGCACAGGGCGCAGCGGAGAATCCGAAAGCGCTAACCTCAAATCCCAACAGAATCCGGGAGACTCAGTGGCCGGATCTACCTCCACGCCGTTACACACGGCTAGGCCGCAACGTAAATGAGTGAGCGCCATTCGGGCGAGGTCATCACCGTTAAACGTAATGATGTCGTGTTTTGTTGCGTCGCTTTCATCGAGCCATGGAATGAAGATCGTCGGATCTTTACTGCGCGCCGCCTCACGACAAGCCCGGAACCAGCCGCCTCGCGCCAGGGTGCGCCACAGGGCGCGTTTATCCGATTCACGCTCAGCTCTTTGCCAGGCGTCGAGGATGTCAGCGAAGGTTTCGAGTTGACCTGCGGGCATGACGGAAAGTGTAACATGTAATAGGCAACCCGTAATACATGTACTTTCTCGTCAATGTCGCTCTTGAACTTCTTGAGAATTTTCCGTTAGCGAGGATAATGCAGGTGAAAAAATCGGCTTCTTTAAGCACGGCCTTACGCCCAAAGGCCATTGGGCTAGTTTTTTATGCTATCTACCTACAATTTCACCGCATGTATTTGTTTTTATTAGCAGAACCGAACCTTTCTTGCCAAAAACAATTCTCTATTGGCAATCGTCTTGTTTCTCCATTTAGGAACTCTTTCATTTCTGGGTCAAAACAGCAGCCTAATTCGCGTCTTCTCGGACCTGACGTAATGCGACAAGACCAAACGCACTTACCGCCGCAAGCACCAACCAAGCGATGCGATATGTTCCTGATTGATCGGTCAAGAATCCAAACAGGGGAGGACCAAGCAAGGAGGCTGGGGTCGCGAGAACCTGGACCAGGGAAATGGCCGAACCAGCCGATTCCCGCCCTACCGTTTCAATAACCAGTGTCCCTAAGATCCCGGTCCAGGAGAAAGCGGAGATGCCGAACAAGACCGCCAGACCGGCGACAAAGCCTAACGGCGTGTGATGCGGCATCAGCGCGGCGCTGAGAGTACTGCAGATCGTCAGCGATATGATAATGAAAAGTACGGGTCGTCGTCTCCCCTGCAAATGTCGGTCGCTCACCAATCCCCAGCCAATGCGCCCGACCATGGCGACGCCATTGACCAAGGCCAAGAATGCCGCCGCTCCGACGACCGGCGTGTCCAATGCTTCATGTAGAAAAAGAACAAAATATGTCGTCACTGCAGATTGCGTAAAAAGTTGACAATTGAAGATGAGACTCAACCACCAGATGCGTTTGTCACGACTGATCTCACGCAGGGAGCGAATCGCCGGAGCGCCCACTTCAACTTGGCGCAGTGGGTCGAAATAGGCCAGGAAGATCAACACGGCTCCGACAAAAGCCAAGAGTCCACCGTAGAGGTACGCCGTACGCCAACCGTACATAATCGCCAGCGCCGGCGTCACACTGGCGGCTAGAATGCCGCCGAGCGGCACGCCGGTTTGCCGAATCCCCATGGCAAAACCGCGTTGGGACTGTGGAAACCAGCGCATGACCGCCGCGCTCCCGGCGGGATTTTGTATACCGTTCCCCAGTCCGAGCAAGAAGCAACTCGCTAAAAGACTCCAAAAGCCGCTACTCCAAGAAATTGCCAAGGAAGCTAACGTGGCGACGAGGCCGGAAACAATAAGCACCCGACGCTCTCCTACACGGTCAGCCGCCCGCCCGCCAAATAACGCGGATGGGGCCGCGGTCAGAGCCATCGCGGTGGATATGAGCCCGATCTCCGTGCGGCTAATCTGAAAGTCTTGCTGTAGGAAAGGAGCAAGAGGACCGAAACCCGAGGAAAGAATGGTCGCCGCCGCTTGGCCTAGAGTGGTGAGGCCTAACGCATACCAGCGGTAGCGATCCGCCTGGCGGTTCATGCGCGCGAACCGCGTCCTGGGGACGCACCTTCATGAACGTGTGAATGTGCAATCCCCACTCGTGTCATACGCTGTTGTTACTGTAGACCGTAATATCGTTTGGCGCCGCCGGCGAGCACATTAGTGAGCGTCTGTGGCGGCAAGCCCATCGCCTTGATCATGTTCGGCGCGTCAGTAAATCCATCCAGGTGGGGATAGTCCGTCGCCCACAGAATGTTATCCGCGCCGAGGTAATCGGCAAGCAACACGAGCGATTTTTCTACCGGCTCGAAGGAAATAAAACATTGCCGACGGAAAAGCTCACTCGGTCGCATCGACAGCCCAGTATCGTTCATCCCCACGTCGTCAAAATGACGATCCATGCGATCCAGCCAGCCCGCCATCCAACCGCCGCCTGATTCGAGAAATGCAATCTTGAGGCGTGGAAAACGATCGCAGATTCCACACATCAAAAAACTGGTCGCCGCCGCCATCATCTCGAAGGTATGCGCC
>JBFWZL010000509.1:0-4572 GCA_050185455.1 Binatia bacterium
AGATGTTTTCAGACGACGTGCAATTGCAACGCGAGGTGAATCACACAGATCATGACCTTCTCGGGCGGCATCTCGGCGGCGACATCAGCGGCAGATCGCTGGAACAATTACGCTTCCATACACGCGAAGCCATCGGCTTTGCACGACGGTGGGTCGAGCTGCAAGAGATTCACTCCGGGCAGCGTCAGGACACGATGCGCGAAGAGGCGGAACGGCTCCGGCAAAGAATCTGGACCTTACAAGGCGCGGTGCAGGAAGAACTCAGCTTGTTCAAGCGGCGTCACCCTTCGCCTCTGATCATGAGCAGCGTCATTTGCTGTCGACGCGCTATCGAAAACCTTCAAATTCTCTTTGATCCTGAGGCGGTGTTCCCTGCGGAGGAGCCGCTCCCGCGTCCGTTGTTGTATGCAGACTTGCTCCGTATTCCGACGGTTTCATTGAACGAACAGTGGGAGATCGAAGGAGCGGACTGGGAAGCCCTTGCCGAGGGTGTCCTGGCGCTTGTCGTCAATGGAACACTCAAGAGGACAGCGGCGTAAGATCAACACCTACGACTACACCTTCGTCACAACGACCTGGCGCCAGCTGCGCGCCACTATGGTCTCCCACCCATCGCAGGGAGGAGTATCCCTCCGGTTTGCTTCTCGATAGGGGGTGAAAACGAGGGGCGATCGAGCGGACGTTGCCAGCGCTCGGGAGCCCGGTTTTCCTTGAGCGCGTCGCGGAAACGGTCGCGTTCATTCACGGACCGTTGCGCAATTTCCAGGTCATCACCGACGATATGCGGAGTCAGAAAGATCAATAAGTTAATTTTTGAAGTGGAGTTTTTGTCGGAACGGAAGAAATTCCCCAAAATAGGAACATTGTCAATGTAAGGCACAGCGGAGCGCTGCTGAGTTGAATTATCCGAAATCAAACCGCCAATCACAACGGTCTGACCGCTTTTTGCCACCACAGTCGTGCTGGCCGACCGTACCGAGGTTGTAGGACCCACCAGATTGGGGTCTCCCACCGTTGTGGGGACGATGGCCGACACTTCTTCATACACATCTAACCGCACCGTTGCCCCCTCGGAAATTTGTGGGGTCAGCCGTAACGTAATACCCACATCTTCACGTTGTACGGTGGCGAAGAGATTGTCTAACTGGGTGGCATTGGTCGCGCGGCTAGCGATAAATGGCACGTTTTGCCCAACGAGAATTTCCGCTTCTCGATTATCCGCGGTCAGCAGAGTGGGAGCCGACAGGACGTTGATGCCCGTCGTATTTTGCGCCGCCCGGAGAATCGCCATCTGCGCGGGGATACGAGTGCCGTCAGGTAATTCCACTGTCTTATTGCTCGCCGCAGCTAATAATAAGCCAGAGAGACTCGCAGGGTCTGTTAAGGCAGTATTGAGATTCTTGAGATTCGTTCGTCCAAGCCCGACCCCATCTCCATTGATGCTGAAAGCATACTGCAATTCGATACCAAGCTCTCGCGCCTTCTCCACATTAACTTCAAGTATGATCGCCTCCACATACACTTGTTTGCGGCGCACATCGAGCTTTTCGATCACCGTGCGCAGAGTTTCAAAATCTTGTGGTGAAGCGCTGATCAGAAGTGAGTTCGTTGCCGGGTCAGCCGTGATCTGTACTTCGCTGCTAAACTCGGGGGAGGACCCACTCACTCCCTGTGCTCCCGGCATGGGAGCTGTCGGAGAAAAAGAAGAAGACGGCGGATAACGATCGTCCATCCCCCCTCGCGAGCGGTCACTATCGGAGCGGAAGCGCTCAGAGCGCCGATAGCGTCGATCTTGACGAGGCGCGTTGATAGAGCGACCGACGCTGGACTTCACGCCAATGACTTCGGCAAGCACAGGGAGAAGTTCTTCAGCGTTTGCATACTTGAGCCGATATACGTGAATCTTGCTCGTTCCAGGCGGCAGTGGTACGTCGAGGCGAGAGACAATGCGACGCACGGTTTTTAATTCGATCGGACTACACATCACGATGAGAGAGTTTGTTCGCTCATCCGGGAGCACACGCACCGCTTGGGAAACAACGGCGTTCGTGGGAGCCGTCATACTCGTCACGGAGGCGGAAGTAGTGCGTATTCGCGTCGTCGGACTTGGAACTTCGTCCCCGCCTTGTTCTTTCATAATCTCTTCTATTTTTTTGGCGAGATCGGCTGCGACGGCATACTTGAGGAGAATCACCTCGGTCGTGCGCTCATGCCCCTCCACATCTAATTCCTCAATGATGCCAAGGAGGCGGCGGACATTCGGAGCGGAATCAGTGAGAATAAGAGAGTTGGTCGGCGCATAGGCCAGCACCAACCCATCAGTCGCCACCATAGGCTGCAGGGTCGACGCCATTTGCCCGGCCGCGACATACCGTAACGGCACGAGCCTGGTGATGAATTCATCTCCAGCCGCGGCCAGAGAGCCATTGTAGACAGTCGGTAAACCGGCCTGCCTGGCGTCTTTACTCGGTACGATTTTGATGATGCCGCCGCTTGGCACCGTCGTAAAGCCTTTAACCTGTAACACTGACTGAAAGATCGTGTAGGCTTCCGTCGGCGTTACTTTGGTCGGAGAAATCACCGTTACTTTGCCACGCACTTTCTCATCGACGATAAAATTTTTGTTCGTCAGTTCACTCACGAAACGAGCCAGGACAGGAATGTCTACATCCTGAAAATTCATCGCCACTCGTCGTTGTTCGCCAGTCTCTTCGGTCATGGCGTCGCCATTCATCTGCAGGTCGCCAGACCTACCATTTCTGGAAAAACTCTCACCCGCGACCCCATCGTGCTCCTGCGCTAAGCCCCCACCGGCAAGCCACAATACCAATACGCCAACCTGGATACTTACACGGAGATAGTGACCCTTGACCGAGAAAAGAAGAACCCGTGGCGTCGCAGGGCAGAAAGAATACAAGTCTATGTTCCTACTGTATTTCATAGGAGAGCGTGAGAGGTTGATGGTTGCGCATGACGTCTACCCGCACTTGGGAGTACCCTTGCAATTCTTGCAACAATCCAAAGGCGGTGCTCGGATCTGAAATTTCCACGCCGTTTACCCGTTGCACGACATCGCCGTTTTTAAGTCCGATGCGATCGACCAGACTCTGCGGTTTAATGGAAAACAGACGAAACCCTTGCGCTCCGCCGTCCGATTAGCTGTACGGCACGGCGCGCGCTTGCGTAAATAAATCATTGAGATTGTTTATGGCTCGGTCCACTTCTCGACGATCGATTTGAAAACTGTCCTGCGCCACCTGTCGAATACCGTCTTGTTCTTGACTCGTGCCTGGCTCGGCAGCGGCAGTCACCGTGGAAAGAGGAACACTAGTAGGCGGGGTTGTTGGCAACGTCAGCGTCTCCCGCCGCCCATTACGGTAGATCACGACGCGGTCCCAATGCACTTCGACCAGTATCACACCGGGGAGAATCGAATCTCCTTTATGGTAGAGCCCTTGAGTCCGAGTTCCAAGATCTTCGATAATGGCAAAGGTGCTACCGGTATCGCCGACTGCGGTCCCCCAAAGTCTGAGTGGCCCAGTATTGCCCGCTACCGTTGCGGCTCCTTCAACCAGTGTCGGTGCTTTAACCGAATTGAAAAGGTCGCGATTATAGACAATGGCGTAGGAAGCCAGGGGTGGTTTTGCTGGTGCTGATCGCAGTTGTACATGCTCGTTCTCTACGGTAACGGAAGGAGGACGAGCGAACCACATTGCGACCCCGCTATTGACCGCCAGGGCGCAGAAGTACGAACAGAGCGTTAAAAGAACAGCGCGTGCGCTAAAGACGAAGATCTTCGTCCCACCCACCACCACATCCACCTCACATCGGGGGACACCATAAGCGATATCGAAATAAAATTCAAGCTTTGGATAATATTTTTATTCGTAAGTTAGCTAAAAGCGAGGAAAGTTCTAAACTTACAGTTCAGAAAATTTTTTATCGTGGTCAGAAATTCACCTAACGAGCGTTCGCAGATTCCCTCTATGGTAGTTTCCCCTCGCCTAGTTGACGCTGAGAACATGGTCCGTTAAGCCCTTACACGTATGACTGAAGAAAACGAGCAAATACTTGTGCGCAGGCAAAAGCTTGCCGCCCTCAAAGCTCAGGGAACAAGCGTCTATCCCAACGACTTTTTTCCTACTCACACGACAGCCGCGCTACTTAGCCAGTTCACTAATTCAACGGCGGAAGAACTGGAACACCAGCAAGAACACTTTGCCGTGGCTGGCCGCGTGATGTCGCTACGCCATTTTGGCAAAGCGGCGTTTTTTCATGTCCAAGACCGCAGTGGACAAATCCAGGTGTACGTGCGTCAGGGAGACAGTCCACAAGAAGCAGTCACTCTGTTGAAAGAAACCCTTGACGTGGGTGATTTCATTGGCGTTACTGGGCCAATCTTCCGTACGCGCACCGGAGAACTCACCCTCAAAGCAACGACTCTGCAATTACTCAGCAAAGCGCTGCGCCCACTCCCGGAAAAATGGCACGGCTTGCAAGACGTTGAAGTGCGCTATCGACAGCGTTATCTCGACCTGATCGTCAATCCCCAGGTGCGTGAGGCGTTTCGCA
>JBFWZL010000510.1:0-4571 GCA_050185455.1 Binatia bacterium
GGTTGCGCTGCTCAGCGCTCCCTGGACTCCGTGCTCGACTTCCTCTGAAATCACTGCTCGACGTGGCTTGGAATGAGTGCTCGACTTCCTCTGGAATCGCTGCTCGATTAGCTCTGGAATATGCATTCCATAAGGCGAATACCTTCGCGAGGTTGCTTTTGGCTAGCCAATGCCCATCCCTGCACGATGAGGCCCACCGCGTGGAGTTGGGAAAAATGATGCTCTTCACATAGCGCAATTTCATCCTCGGCATACTGTTGGGCGGCGTGCGAGTCGCGTTGGAATTGGCAGTGCCAGGCGGCAGAATTCAGCGCCCAGGCTAAATTCAAGGGATGGGAGAGTTCCCGTGCTAACACCAACATGGTGTCCGTTTTTTGTTGAGCCTGGTCGATATAGCCGAGCGCCCAGAGCACCCAGGCCGCATAGCCAAGACCGGCCACGCCATTATCCAGACCGTAAAGAAACGTTTGGAGGCGATGTCTTTGGCGATCATAGAGGGAGATTCCTCGTTCTAAGTGATGACGAGCGAGTCGCAAATCCCCCATCCTGTGCAAAGTATTCCCGAGGGTATGGCAGGCTTCCATCCGCCGCGTGAGGTCGCCAGGCCGCCGAGTGACATCAAGGAGTTGCCGCGCCAGTTCATGGGCACGAGATAGTTCGGCGCGGGTATAAGCGACTAACCAGAGTCCAAACAGTGTAGTGAATTGCTCTGACGGTCCCCCGACAGTATTGCTAAGTTCGTGGGCGCGTTGGTAGGCTTGTTGGGTTTCCGCTGCCGCCCAGCCCTTCACTGCGATCAATGGATGAGTAAGGGCAAGTTGCAATTGTAATTCCAGAGAGGTGCTTCCCGCGTCGTCAGGAGAAACGCGTAAAAGCGCAAGAGCGCTTGAAAAGTGAGCAATCGCCTCATGGTAAGCAAACTGTTCGCAGGCTTTCTCACCGGCAATGTGATGGTAGCGCACGGCCCGTCGTGCGTCACGTCCAGCCTCAAAGTGCATGGCCAGCTCTCCCGCGATGTCCTCTTCACGGGGGCGATAAGCCGCTTCGAGACATTCTCCCACACGTTGATGGAGACGCTGTTTCTGGGCTGCGGGAATCCGCAGGCTCCAGGCTTCGCGCGTGAGGGCATGCAGAAAAGCATATTGCGCGGCTCGTTCGCCATTCGGCCATTCGCTGTTACCTGCGGCGCATAAAAATTGTCGTCGCCTCGCCAAGGAGTCACAGTATGCTTCGATGGAGACAACGTCTTTCTCCAGGGCATACGCGACGGCTGCGGTGGAGAATTCAAGGCCGATGACGCTTGCCGCCGCGAGTATCTGTCGTTCTTCCTCCGTGAGTCGTTCAATCTGTCGCTCCACCAAAAAGCGAAAACTTTCGGGCGTTTCCGCAGCAAGCGCCGTGAGCGGCTGGGTCAGCACCCAGCCGCCGTGGTGACGGTTGAAAATCCCTCGATTGACAAAGGTTTCCAGAAGACTCGTCAAAAAGAGAGGATTCCCTTCTGTGCGCTCTTGGAGTACCCCGATCAACTCCGTGGGAAAAGTATTCATAGGAAAATTGGCCGTTAAATAGGCGCGCGTCTCTGTTTCTGTCCACAGTGCGAGCGGTAACTCGGCGCAAAGACTATGCGCTCGTAGTTCATAAAAGACAGAGCGAAAGGGGTGACTATCCGCATAAGCGGCTTCCGGTCGATATGTCCCAATAACCAGAAGCCGCGCCGAGTTTCGCCGTTGTGCAAGGGCAACGAGAAGGTCCAAAGTGGAAGAGTCGCTCCAGTGGAGATCTTCTAAAAGCAAAACGAGCGGCGCTTGCGCTGTCAGTGCTTCGATCATGTAAGCAAATTCTCGCAACATTCGCTCTCGAGTCGCGGCTGGACTGAGTGAAATCAGTGCTCGTTGTTCCTGAGAGAGCAGAGACGGAAGCTGAACCAACCAGCTTGGCGCATGTTGTTGGAGAAGAGGAATAAGTACTGACCGTTGTTGCTCCGTCTGTAGCTGCGTCAGCGCGTCCAAAATTGGCAAATAGGCTTCCCCCGCGCCGCAACGTTCAAGGCAGCAACCGAGCGCCGTCCAAATTTGTGGAAAAGTCGCGACAAGCTGATCCTGAAAGGCGCGGACCAAAGTAGTCTTACCCAGGCCTGGCTCACCAGAGATAAAAATAACCTGCCGTCGTCCGAGAAGAGCTTCATTGAGCCGGTTGTACAACTGCTCCAGTTCCACATCACGTCCAACAAAAGGTGGAGGTCGAGATTGAGGACTAGAGACTCGCGCAGAGTCGTCTCCCTCTGCTGCCGAATCCTCAACAGTGACAGAGTCCTCTTGGTATTGCTCTCTAGGGCCGAGATCCTGTACAGCGCCAATAAAATGGTAGCCTACACCTGGGACGGTTTGGATAAACTGCGGATGCTTTGGGTTGTCCCCAAGCGCCTTCCGGATGGTTCGGATAGCAACTTTGATAGTTCCGGGACCGACAGTGATATTTGGCCACACTGCCTGACGAAGCTCATCGGAAGAAACGATCCGGGCTTTTTTTTCTATGAGATAATGTAATACTGCCTGCGGCTTGGGAGGTAGATGGACGGTCTGTTCTCCGCGCCAGAGCAGTCCATTGAGAAGATCCAAACGAAATGGAGGAAAATGTAACACCTGAGCGCTCCCGGAGTCACTCGGCAAGCAAAACGTTGTCCATCTTTTAGCAGGAATTAACTAAAAATAAACTGGTGAATTGTTGTCGTCCTGTTGCGTGTCGCGGTAAAACTGCACCAAAGCGGGCAAGCTAGAACGTAGCTACGAGGAAGTAAGCAACAGTTGTTCGGATGGTTAAACAGTTATGTGGCCGAGCTTCCTATGCTCTGCAAGAACCGGGTCACCTGATCCGTGAGTTCGTCTGCTTTAGCATTAAGTTCAGCTTCGTTCAGATTGGCGATCGGATGCGAAGTCACAATAAATTCGTATGTTGGCGCTCCCCAGTTTTTGGCCATTGCCTGCGCGGTGGCGATAAAAGGGGTGGTGATGATCGCCACCGCGGGGATGCCTGCGCGTTCCAATTTTATACCGTCGAGCACACTGCCCGAACTACATGATCCTCAATCGCCCACCCCAGCCAGGACGAAATCCACTTGTTGTTGGAACAGCCTGATCGTCTCCGGGGCAACACTATGGCCTGACGATTTTTTATGTTCGAGATGCGTCATGGAGACTTGATAGCGCACCGTTAGACGCTCGGCGATTTTGCGCAAGATCACTTCCGAATTGAATTTGGTATTCTCGACCAATCCTACCCTGAGCCCTTGGAGTGATGGCGGACGCAGGGCGTAAGTGAATGGCGTTGACTCTGCGATTGGCGTGACTGTGGGATCGAAAACGGTTTTTCTCATGACCTGGCTCCTATGCGAATCGGGACGGTGATACTACGCGTCCATTTGTTGCCCCAACCTGGTAGACAAGCAGACCAACTACCGCCTTGACTACCAGCGCACACGATTAGCAGATCTTCAGGACGACGCATAACGTACCGCCAAGTCATTCCATCTTCCGGCTGAATCTCGCCAGGTAAACGTGCGGCTCGCTTGAAATCAGCCACCGTGCGGCGTGCGTGTTGAATGACGAATTCTTGTACTTGCCGTCTGCTCCAACCGCTACGATGCAAGATCTCGGCATGTTCTCCCGCCAGTACGATCAAGGTTTCGTTGAACCCGTAGGTGTTCGGTGTCGCCAAATTACAAACGGCGTCGGCGAATTCCAACAGTAATGGTTCCGGCGTACTGGCGAGTTGGTTGTAGACACCTATCAAGGTATTCGAGGCATAGAGCGTGATCGTGCTGTCTTCAGGACGAAAACCTCTCTCCACATGCAGCGGCGTCCAGGGGTGATCCACTTCGTTTTCCGCGAAACAGAATGTGTACTTAGCCGGTGTGCCCAGTGTGGCGCGGTCGAGAAACCCTGGGCGTGTGTTCAGTACGTTCATCATCGCCAGGCGTAGCGCACGTCCGATCGTGGCGTTAGCGCGTACACCAGGACCAAAAACATTATTGGTGGAATTAATGCCGAGGGTGGGACCGATGGGGCCATTTACAATAATCGCCAGGCCGGAACCCCCGGTACTGGTCGCCGGATTGTGATAATGAAAATCTGAATGACAGAGCGCTTGCACCGCAGCCAGCACCACGGGAAAATATTCCGGTAAGCACCCGGCCATGACCGCATTGATCGCGACCTTCTCTGCCGGAATGATGGCGTTGCGTTCGTCAATCGTGCCGATAATTTCATCCGCGGTCAGACCTCCAGCAGTGAGCATCGCTTGTACCGACTCCTCCGTCGGCGGAACGAGTGGTAAGCCATCACTCCAACCTTGTCGGTAATAAAATTCGATCCACTCCGCTGCAAGTGCAGGATCAGTGTGTGGAGGTGTTGACTTGTTCGTGCTCATACAAGGCTGTTCGCGTCCATTTCAGAGGCGTAAAAAACAAGGACCGCTGGAAACAGTCAAAGTCATACCTTGACATCCAGGGAAACTCAAGGAGCAGTAGGTGAACTGCCTGCAAATACAGACGAGCGAGCTGACAGGAGTTGTGG
>JBFWZL010000511.1:0-4567 GCA_050185455.1 Binatia bacterium
GCCCGCAGCACGCCCTTTGCTTCCAGCTGCTGGGCTTCCACCAGAAACTCATAGATATCGGCTTCCCGATCACACAGCGTCACGACTTGGGAGGACGCCGGCGCCCACGCCACCGTCTCCTGCAACGATGGCGGTCGTTTCAATCGTTCGCATAGTCTCGTTCCTTTAATATGAGAATTTGTCGATAGCGTCGCCAACTCCTTTATGGTGAATCCTAGCGTAGGGAAAAATTCTAGACTAGCCGCGGTCAAGCGGAAAGGCGACTGCGCATGGGTCAAACTGGATTCCCGCTTTCGCGGGAATGATCATGCATCTGCGACGCACCCTTGAGCATGAAAACCCTGTAGCCCGGATGGAACGGAGTGGAATCCGGGAGTCCTACACCGCTCATAGGGTTTCCTGGATTGCGCTTCGCTTCATCCAGGCTACATTCTGGATTCTCGCTTTTGCGGGAATGACGCCATGCCCGCCCTTCAGCGGAGTTTATCCTGAGCTTGTCGAAGGGCTCAGGACAGACTCCGGCGGGCATTCAGAACAATGATGCTTCAGCATTACACACGCACTTCATTTTCATCCGCCCCTTGGTCCGTTTCACTGGAAAGAAGTGGTAGAATTTTCCTCAGTCGCAAGAGCGCAAAGGCTGTTCGCGAAACTCATGGAAGAAAGTCTCATCAAATCATCCCCACAATCCCCGGTGTTCAGCGCACGCGGTCTGACCAAAACTTATCTCATGGGGGAAGTGGAAGTGCACGCACTGCGCGGCGTCGATCTGGAGATCTACGAAAAGGAATTTATTGTTCTGCTTGGCCCTTCTGGCAGCGGTAAATCCACCCTGCTCAATATTCTTGGCGGACTCGATACGGCGACCAGTGGGGAGGTACTGTGGCGCGATCATAATCTCACGCAGGCGGATGAGGCGGCGTTGACCGCCTATCGCCGTGAGCACATTGGTTTTGTTTTTCAATTCTATAATTTGATTCCTAGCCTCACCGTGCGCGAGAATGTCGCCTTGGTGACAGAGTTAGTCCCGCATCCCATGCCGCCTGAAGAGGCGCTTCAGTTAGTCGGGTTAAGCCATCGGCTTGATCACTTTCCCTCTCAACTCTCCGGCGGCGAGCAGCAGCGGGTCGCGATCGCCCGTGCGATCGCCAAACGCCCGGATGAATTACTCTGCGACGAGCCGACCGGAGCGCTCGACTATGAGACTGGCGTGATCGTCTTGGAAGTGATCGCTCACATCAACCAAGAATTAGGCGCTACGACGATTGTCATCACTCACAATGCGGCCATTGCCGGCATGGCGGATCGCGTACTGCATCTGGCCGATGGACAGATCGCGTCGATTGAGCGGAATCCGCAAAAACTCTCCCCCCAGGAGTTGCGCTGGTGAAGATGTTGGATCGCAAGCTCCTCCGCGATCTGGGACGCATGAAAGGTCAGGTGGCGACCATTGCCGTGGTGGTCGCCTGCGGAGTGGCGGTGATCATTTCCTCCCTCAGCACGTATGAGTCACTGCAGTGGTCGCAACAGCATTACTATGAGACCACTCGCTTCGCGCAGGTCTTTGTCCATCTCAAACGTGCGCCCGCCTCTCTCTTACAGCAATTACGCACTATTCCTGGTGTCGCCGAGGTAGAGACTCGTCTCGTCTATGATGTGACGCTTGACGTCCCAGGCCAAGTCACGCCGTCGGTCGGTAGAATGATCAGCCTTCCGGAGCAGGGGCAGCCACGGCTCAACCAGCTTTATCTCCGACGCGGTCGTTTTATTGAACCCAGACGAGAGCAGGAAATCATCGTCAGTGAAGGATTCGCGCTCGCCAATGCCCTTGGGCCTGGAGACCGCGTGAGCGCGTTGCTCAACGGGCGTCGTGAAGCACTGGACATTGTCGGCGTGGCGTTGTCCGCTGAGTATATCTATGCTCTCCGCGGCGGCGAGGTGCTGCCGGATGATCGCCAATTTGGCATCTTTTGGATCAACTACAACGGTCTCGCCGCCGCCTTTAATATGGAAGGCGCTTTTAATGACGTGGTATTGACGTTAGCGCCGCACGGTTCTGAACAGACAGTGATTGACGCCCTGGATCGCGTGCTGGAGCCATATGGCGCGCTTGGCGCTCATGGTCGGGATCAACAGCTCTCTCATCGTTTCGTAAGCGATGAAATTAGACAACAAGAGACGATGGCCACCACGATACCCCCGGTGTTTCTGGCCGTGGCGGCTTTTTTGCTCAACGTCGTCCTTGGACGGGTGATCACGGCGCAGCGTGAACAAATCGCGGCGCTCAAGGCGCTCGGGTACGAAAACTGGGCGATCGGCTGGCATTATCTGAAAATGGTCTGTGTAATCGTTTTCATCGGGAGTGCGGGCGGCGTCGCCCTCGGCGCCTGGTTGGGCAAATTGATGACTGCCAATTATGTAACCTTCTTTCGCTTCCCCGTGTTGAGCTTCAGGATGTCGCCTTACCTCCCTTTGTTGGCCATCGGCGTCAGCCTACTATCCGCAGTGGTGGCGGCGTTATCGGCGGTGCGTCGCGTTGTGGCGTTAGCGCCGGCCGAAGCGATGCGCCCGCCAACGCCTCCCGTGTACCGTCGCACCTGGATCGAGCGGCTTGGTCCGTTTCAACGGCTTTCCCCCGAAAATAGCATGATGTTGCGCAACATTGTCCGCCGGCCGGGACGCGCGCTCCTGACCGTCGTGGGCATTGCCTTCTCCGTTCCGATCCTCGTGCTCGCCTTATTTTGGCAAGATGCGCTCGACTATATGATGACAGTGCAGTTCTCTGCCGTGGAGCGAGGGGATGTGACGGTGACATTTACCGAGCCAGTGACACTGCGTGCAAGCCGAGAGATTGCGCATATTCCTGGAGTCTTACAAGTTGAGGGGATGCGCGCCGTCCCCGCACGTCTACGGTTTGGACATCATTCGTACCGGACAGCGGTGTTGGGCATTCCCCAAGACGCCGAGCTGCGACGCTTATTAGATGAACACCTGCAGGAAATTCCGCTTCCCCCCAAAGGTCTGTTACTCACCGATCGTCTCGGCGAGAAATTGGGCTTGCGTCCCGGGGATTCCGTCACCGTGGAAACCTTGGAAGGCTTACGAGTGCGCCAAGATGTGATTGTCACTCATCTTGTGAATGACGTCATGGGAATGTCAGCGTACATGAATCTCACGGCGCTGAACCGTATGATGTTGGAGGGCGACGTGATCTCAGCGGTATCTGTCTCGTTCGCGCGCCCGCAGGCTGATGAGATCTACGCTCGCCTCAAGCAACTCCCGAAGGTAGCAACCGTGAGCATCAAGCAAGCCGCGCTCAAAAGTTTCATGGACACAACAGCAAAGTTCATTCTTATCTTTACCGGAATTCTCACGATCTTCGCCGCCGCGATTGCCGTGGGAGTCGTCTATAACAATGCCCGCGTGGCGCTGGCGGAACGCGCCTGGGAGCTTGCGAGTCTCCGCGTGCTGGGTTTCACGAGAGCGGAAGTATCCACGATCTTGCTCGGGGAACTCGCCTTGGAGTTGCTGATCGCGATCCCCCTCGGCCTGTGGCTCGGCTATTGGTTTGTCGTAGCACTGGCGGCAAGCTTTCAAACTGAACTGTTCCGTATTCCGACGGTCATCGCGCCGCGCAGTTACGCCTTTGCCGCGCTCATTATTCTTGTGGCCGGAGTCGTAAGCGCTTTGATCGTGCGACATCGCGTTGACCATCTGGACCTCGTCAGCGTTTTGAAGACGAAAGAGTGACTATGCGCTGGAAGCATAAAGGTCGGTGGCTTCTTGCTGGGTTGGTTGTGTCCGTATTGGCGGCCGCGCTTTTCATTCCTCAGCGGGTGAGCGTTGAGACAGCGCCGGTTGTGCGAGGAACATTCATCCAAACAGTGAATGAAGACGGAAAGACGCGTGTTCGGGAGCGCTACACGGTGTCGGCGCCGCTCGAAGGAACTCTGGAGCGTCTTCATTTGAAGGCAGGTGATCCTGTAGAGCCGGGCATGCGCTTGGCTATCATCCACCCACGCGCGCCAGCATTACTCGATGTCCGCACCCAACAAGAGCAGAAAGAACGCCTGGGAGCGGCGGAGGCGACACGGAAGCGAACGCAGGCGACAGTTGAACGCGCATATGCGACGTTACAGCAGGCGCGGGCAGACCTTAAGCGCGCCAAAACGCTTGCGCAAGAAGACTTGCTGGCCCCGGCGCGGCTTGAGCAAGTAGCACTAGCGCTTACGGTAGCGACAAAAGATTGGACCGCGGCAAAATTTGAGGATGACGTCGCTGGTCATCAAGTAGCAATGGCGCACGCGGCGCTGCTACGAGCGCAGAACGCCCCTCAGCGATCCCAGTCCTCGGATCAACACTGGGAAATCCGCTCGCCAGTGTTAGGACGCGTGTTGCGAGTATGGCAGGAAAGCGCGGGAGCCGTCGCTCTCGGCGCTCCGTTATTGGAGTTGGCCGATCCTTTCGATCTTGAGGTCGTGGTTGATGTCCTCACCACTGACGCCGTTCTCATCCAACCCGGAGCGAAAGTATGGCTTGAGCGTTGGGGAGGAGATACCGCCGTGCA
>JBFWZL010000512.1:0-4554 GCA_050185455.1 Binatia bacterium
ATCCTGGTTGCAGTCTTTTCCCACTGATGAAGCGGCGTTACAGGTCTTGGAAAAACATCGGATTCCTTCCGCGCCAGTGATGGCGGTCGCGGATACAATTACACATCCGTACTTCAAGGCGCGCAACATGGTGCGCACCGTGCCCGACCCGATCTTGGGTGAACTGACAATTCCAGGCTTTCCCTTGAAATACTCAGCGTTTCCGGACATGCTTGATCTGCGCGCGCCGTTGCTGGGCGAGCATAACGTCGATGTGTTAGGGGAGTATCTGGGATATGCGGCTGAACAAGTTGCTGACCTGCGAAAAAAAGGAATTTTGTTTGCAGAGAATAAATAACGTTTTGACTATTTTGATAGCAAAAAAAAGGAGGACGAACGATGGCGACAATTGCGACGGCAAACGTGGAGATCTTTGGCAAGGGCGTGTTGCAATCTGAAGGCGTAGTGATCGACAAAGAAGGAAACGCCTGGGGTGGGGGACGAAATGGAAAGGTGTACAAGGTCAACCCCGATGGGAAAGTCCATGAAGTAGCGCAGCTCCCTGAAGGTTCGATCCCGAACGGCGTGGCGCTCGATCGCGCCGGCAATTTTGTTTACTGCGATCTTGGCAAGAAAGCGATGATGCGGTGCTCACCCGAGGGTAAAGTTTCAATGATCGCTGATCGCGTGGGATCGGTGACCCTGACCTTGCCGAATTTCTGCAGTTATGACGCCGAGGGTAATCTGTACGTTTCCAATTCCAGTACGTGCGATATCAATACGCTGGGACCAGAATTGTCTAAGCCGGCGCCGAATGGCTCCTTGGTGTGCATCCGACCGGATGGACGCGGCGAGGTCGTGGCCGAAGGGCTTTATCTTGCGAACGGCACTGCCATCGACCCCAACGAAGACGCAGTGTACGTGCTGGAAAGCACCCGCAACGACTGTTTACGTATCCAGATTAAAAAAGATGGAACCTTTGGCAAGCCGGAAATTTACTCGAAAGATTTTCCCGCGCTTCCTGACGGCATGGCTTTCGATGTCGATCGTAATCTGTACATCACTCTTCCTGCCCTGATTTCCGGCGGCGGTTTTTCCGCGGCGAACCAGATTATCAAGGTCGACCCGAACGGCAAATGGTCGCTGCTCATAGAGGATAAAGCGGGAGAGAAAATCATCTTCCCCACCAATTGCGCCTTTGGCGGACCTGGGCTGCAAGATCTCTTTATCGCGAACTTAGAAGGTGACCATTTTTCCCGGGTACGCACGTCGTTTCGTGGGCATCCGCTGTATCACCAGAGATAGGATGCATAGTTGACGGTTCCCTAAGGTCTACAGGACAAAGCTCCAACAATACGTCAGAAATTCAAGGTGTCATTGCGAGCGCAGCGAAGCAATCTTTGTCTTCTGCAGAGATTGCTTCGTCGTCTACGACTCCTCGCAATGACCATATCATCTCTTTAGTGAAAGAAATTCGAGAAAGAGGCGGAGCAACGGAGGCGTCATGGCCGAGGAGAAACGATCTTTCCTGGATCGCATGCTCAGCTCTATACAGCCCGGACTTGTGGAAGGCTATCGTCCTCAGCCGCAGCAGCTCGCTGAAGGATTATGGGCGATTGAGCGAAAGCTGAAAATGCCCGGCGGATTTACGTTGCCCGTCCGCACAACTGTAGTGCGACTGCAGTCTGGCGCGCTCGTGGTGCTGTCTCCCCCTAAGCTCGATGCTGACTTCAAAGGGTGGTTACGACAGCAGGGAGAGGTTGCCGCCGTGATGGCGTCCAACGTGTTTCATTATCTCTTTGTGAGTGAGTATCCGCCCGTCTTTCCGTCGGCGCGGATTTTCGTCGCGCCTGGTCTTCCACGGCGCGTTCCTGCCTTAGTCACCGCAACGGAACTAGAAAATGCGCCGCCGGAATTATGGGCCGCGGAAATACAACAAGCCGTGTTTGGTCCGGTCGGCAATTTTTCTGAAGTCGTGTTTTTTCATCGCCCGACGGAAACCCTCATTTTGACCGATCTCGCCTTTAACCTGACAACGTTCGATTCACTGCTGGAGCGCGTCGCGTGGAGGTTGTTTGGCGTGCCCTCGCGTTTCGGGCCAAGCCGCACGGCGCGACTGACCCTTTTGCGCGATAAGAGAGCCGCCGGGGAATATTTGCGACCGGTACGAGAATGGCCTTTCCGGCGCATTGTGGTGTCTCATGGCATAGTACTGGAGAACAATGCCCAGGCTGAGTTCCGACGGGCGTTTGCGAAGTATTTGGGCGCGACTTCTTGACGACGCCTAAAGCTACTTGGCGGTGCTTTGCGCGGCCTTGTTGGTTATGTCTCCGCCTTTTTCTTGTAAGGCGTCCTGGCAACCCTTGGGAGCGGCGAACAGGACAAAAATCAAAACGCTGAGAGCAAACAACGTAAAGAGCCAAATGTCGAGTAAGCGGTCATCTTCCCGTTCCTCGACTGGAGTATGCGGCGTGCGGTCTTCAGCCATCTGTCGTTCCTCCTCCTTCCACCCAGGGCAACTTATGCAAGATTGAGTCATCTCAGTTAAACGAGGATCGCTTTTATTACAAGGGCAATGGTTGGGAAACGCCGACGCCTCTCGCGTGTCCGTCTCTATACGCCTTCCCTGGATGTGGTATATGGATTGCCTCAATGTGTTTTGGTCTTGATGGAGATTCGTTATGCAAAAAAGCGATGCTCGAATTCTAACGACACACGTCGGCAGCCTTCCACGTAATTCCATCCTCACTGACTTGCTCATTCGCCAAGAGCAAGGGGAAAAGATTGACCAAGCCGAGTTGGACCGTCAAGCGGAGGCTGCAATTCGTCATGTGATCGAGAGGCAGCTTGCAGCTGGCGTTGATGTCGGAAACGATGGCGAGCAGCCGCGCATTGGCTTTCAGACTTATGTGCCGCAGCGTATGACCGGATTTGGCGGCGAGAGCAAACGTCCTACGCCTCAGGATATGCGCGAATTTCCCGACTTCGTTAAAATCATGCAGCGGCGGGACGTGATGCGCGCCAAGGTGTTCAACGCGCCGCAAGCGACTGCCGAAGTGAAATATGAAGACCTAAGGGGGGTGCAGCAGGAATGCGCGCTCGCCAAACGCGCCATGGATGCCGCGTTACGGCAGTTTACGGAACGTTTTATGACCGCGGCGTCGCCGGGTATCATTTGTACGACCATGTTGAACGCGTACTACGATACGCACGAACGCTACGTCTTCGCGGTCGCCGAGCAGATGCGAAAAGAATACGAGTACATTGTCTCTCAGGGGTTCGTGCTGCAGCTCGATGCTCCCGATTTAGCTATGGAGCGGACATTTTTGTATCAGGACAAATCCACCACCGAATTTCAGAAAATAGTGGAGACGCACATCGCTGCGATGAACGCCGCCATAAAAAATATTTCGCCCGATCATGTGCGGTTACACGTATGTTGGGGAAACTATGATGGCCCGCACAACCACGACGTGCCGCTCGAAGATATTTTACCGATTCTGTACCAGGCAAAAGTCGGCGCTGTGTCGTTGGAAATGTCGAACCCACGGCATCAGCACGAATACAAAATACTCAAGAAACTCCGCGTTCCCGATTCGCTTGTCTTGATTCCCGGCGTGATCGACTCGACGACGAACTATATTGAGCCGGCTGAAGTGGTGGCTGACCGTATCTGTCAGGTGGTGGATGCCGTGGGTGATCGCACGCGTGTGATTGCCGGATCAGATTGCGGCTTCGGCACGTTTGCGGGGTGGGAAATGGTCGCTGAGAGCGTTGTCTGGGCCAAGCTTAAAGCATGCAGCGACGGCGCCGCCTTGGCGACGAAACGGCTGTGGGGATGATAATTTTTTCGCTTTTAAAGAAACAATGGAGGTAACTATGCATAAACGGCTCGGTTTCGGCGCGTTTCTCGCCCCTCACCATCCGATTGGAGAGCACCCTAGTTTACAGTTGCAACGCGACCTTGAACTTGTCACACTTCTTGATCGTCTGCAGTACGATGAATTTTGGGTGGGGGAACATCACTCCGCAGGCTGGGAAACAATTGGCTCGCCGGAAATGTTTTTGGTGGCCGCAGCCGAACGTTCGCACCGCATCCGCCTTGGCACTGGTGTGATCTCTATTCCCTATCATCATCCGTTTAACGTTGCTCAACGGATCGTGCAGCTTGACCATCTCAGTTATGGCCGCGCCATCCTTGGCGTTGGTCCGGGCGCGTTGCCTTCGGATGCCGTCATGCTCGGCATTGACCCTATGACTCAACGAGAGCGGATGGATGAAGGCCTTGGCGTGATTCTACGTTTACTGAATGAAGAAGAACCGATCACGGTGGAAAGCGACTGGTTTTCTTTGCATGAAGCCGTGCTCCAGATTCGCCCGCTGCAAGAACGTCTACCCGTCGCGGTGGCCTCGACCATTTCACCTTCGGGGATGAAGACAGCGGGAAAATATGGTGTTGGTGTACTTTCCATCGCCTCATATTTAGAGGAGGGATTGATAGCGTTGCCGACTCAGAGGGGATTCGGAGGGACCTCAGCGCATGAGCATGGTCAGCAACTGGATCGAGCGCAATGG
>JBFWZL010000513.1:0-4533 GCA_050185455.1 Binatia bacterium
GACATTCGGAAAAAAAGAACAACAGATATTCCTTGGGCGAGACTTTACCCAAACCAGAGATTATTCAGAACAGACCGCGATCGAAATTGATGCGGAAGTGCGTCGTATTATCTCAGACGCATATGATCGCGCAAAACGCTTGCTGCAAGAAAATCGAGATATTCTGGATAAGATGGCTGAAATATTGCTCGAGAAGGAAGTGCTAGACGCGCCTGAGATTGGCGCGATCCTTGAGAGTTTTGGCCGTAGTGATGGAACCGCGTCAGAGCAAGCCGCGACAACTGAGCAATCGTGGGATCCTGCGGCCTCAAAAGTTGACGATCAACCTGCAGCTTGATGTCTGACGGAGAAATGCGTAGCACAAGGGGAGGAGAGAGCTGATGCTTTATCCCTCCCCCTTGCGAGGTTTGCTCAAGATCCCTCCCCCTACATTCTAGACACTTGCCATCGATATGGCCGACTTGTTTACGCAAATTCGCTGGCAAGATTTCCTCGATATCGGAATTATCGCTTGTGGCGCCTATTGGATCATCCATTTGATTCGTGGAACGCGAGCCGTGCAGATGCTGATCGGGCTCGTCGTTGTGTTTGGCGCCTATCTCGCCTCCCAGATTCTAGAACTGTACACCCTCAATTGGGTGCTTGATAACTTTCTGAGTTCTGTCCTTCTAGTGACGGTCATTCTTTTTCAAAATGATATTCGTCGCGCATTGACCGAAGTGGGGCGTGGATCACTCTTCAGTTTGCGGGAGAGTGTCGCCTATGAGCAAGTACTGGAAGAGGTGCTCAAAGCGGCGACGCTGCTTGCACAAAGACGCACCGGCGCTTTGATTGTACTTAAGCGTGAAGTTGGACTTAACGAATATATCGAGAGAGGACTTCGCATCGATGGTCGCGTCAGCAAAGAGCTGTTGAGCAGCATTTTCTTTCCTCCCTCCCCTATACATGATGGTGCGGTTGTGATTCAGGATGGTCGTCTTGTTGCGGCTGGATGCTTCCTGCCGCTTACCTCTAACCCTAATGTGAGTAAAAATCTTGGGACTCGGCACCGAGCAGCTATTGGCTTGACCGAAGAAACCGATGCTGTTGTGGTTGTTGTTTCCGAGGAAGAGGGGACAATCGCATTAGTGCGCGAAGGACAAATTTTCCCCCGCCTCGATGTCGACGCGCTTCGTAGCGCGCTCCGAGCGTTATTCACTCATGCGGTGGCGAAGGCTCAATAGCTGGATTTTTCGTAACGGAGCACTCAAGCTGTTCTCTTTGGCGTTTGCCTTTGGGCTATGGTTATTGGTAAATGCTGGAGAACGTGACACCGAGCAAACAATGCTCGTGCCGGTTGAATTACGTAATATTTCGCAGCAATTTGTCGTCGTGGGGCAGCGACCAGAATTTGTGGATGTGCGTGTAAGCGGGCCGCGTACGCTTCTCGGTCGTCTCAGCGGAAAAAAAATCGCTCTCGACCTTACTGGGGTCAGACCTGGTCCATCGTCTTTCCGAGTAAGCGCCGAATTGTTGAGTTTACCGCGAGGCGTGAAACTGCTGCGTGTGACTCCCTCCGTGATTGGCCTCGATATAGCTCGTATGATCAAACGAGTAGTCCCTGTGCGAGTCGATCTCGTCGGTAGCCCTCCGTTTGGCTATGAGATTGGAGAGATTGAAGTGGCGCCGTCGACAGTGGAGGTATCTGGACCTGCTCCCCAAGTAGAGAGACTGGCAGTCGTCATGACTGAGGTTATGGATATTAGTCGACTGACACAGTCGGCCACCAAAAATCTTGGTTTGCAAGGTTTAGACGGGGAATTTGTCAGCTACAATATCGAACTTGCACGCGTACATGTGGACATACAGGAGGTCATAGCGACACGAGAGTTTCGTCGCCTCCGCGTTAGTGTCAAGAACGCGGCGTTTCGCTTACCGCAAACACCTTTCTTTGCGGATGTGTGGATCCGTGGGCCGCAACGTATTGTGGACAGAATCCGCTTAACGGATGGCGATGTCTTTGTCGATGCAGGTGGTCAGGGACCGGGGGAGGTGACGTTGCCAGTGACGGTCTTAGCGCCACCGGGAGTTGCAGTCATTAGCCAATATCCTACGGAAGTAGATCTCAACTTCATAGCGGAGGACGAGAAGAAATCTCCGAAACCGCCGATAGTGAAAAAAAGAAAAAAATCTGGAGCGTAATATGGCTGGAACAGAAACAACGGGGGTGCGGTTATTTGGCACCGATGGCATCCGTGGGGTGGCGAATGTCGAGCCGATGACCTCGGAAACCGCCTTACGAGTGGGACGAGCGTTAGCCTATGTGTTTCGCGAGCGACCAGGGCGGCATAAGATCTTGATTGGCAAAGATACGCGCCTTTCGGGCTATATGCTGGAAACCGCGTTAGCGTCCGGTATTTGCTCTATGGGGGTGGACGTGCTCCTTGTCGGCCCTATCCCAACCCCAGGCATTGCCTTCTTGACGCGTAATCTGCGTGCGGATGCCGGAGTTGTTATTTCCGCCTCGCATAATCCTTTTCAAGACAACGGCATAAAGGTGTTCTCCCGAGACGGCTTCAAACTGCCGGATGAATTGGAAGACGAAATTACCTCGTTGGTTGTTAATAAACAGATTGATGATCTACGTCCAACAGCGACGGCAATCGGAAAGGCATTTCGCGTTGATGATGCAGAGGGACGTTACAATGTCTTTGTAAAAACTAATTTCCCTCGTCACCTCACTCTGGATGGTATGAAAGTTGTGGTGGATTGTGCGAATGGTGCGGCGTACAAGGTCGCGCCCGATGTGTTGCGCGAACTTGGCGCCGATGTCATCGCGGTCGGCATCGAGCCGGATGGTGAAAATATCAACTTGAACTGCGGCGCGTTGCATCCCCAACAAGTGCAGCGTCTCGTGCGCGACCACGGCGCACAATTTGGTGTTGCTCTTGATGGTGACGCTGATCGCGCCATTTTGGTAGACGAAACCGGAGAAATTGTTGATGGTGACGCCATCATGGCGATCGCCGCCGAGGAGATGTTGCAGAATGGCGTGTTGCGGCAGCATACCGTTGTTGGCACCGTTATGAGTAATCTGGGGTTAGAGGTTGCTCTGAAGCGCCTGGGCGCGCGTTTGGTGCGGACTTCGGTAGGAGACCGTTATGTTGTCGAAGAAATGTTGCGCAATGATTATAACCTCGGAGGGGAACAGTCAGGACATATCGTGTTCTTAGATGCGAATACAACTGGCGATGGGACAATCTCATTCTTGACGATGTTATCCGTAATGGTGCAACGACAGCGTCCTTTGTCCGAGCTGAAAAAACTTGTCCAGCGCTACCCACAAGTGCTCATCAATGTCAAAGTACGAGAACGGCGCGACTTGACAACGGTTGAGCCGGTAGCAAACTCGATGAAACGAGTCAGTGAGGCGCTCGGAGAGCGTGGACGCTTGCTTGTCCGTTATTCCGGCACTGAACCGCTCGTCCGTGTCATGGTCGAAGGCGAGGATCATGACGCAGTAAAAGGTTATGGAGAAGAAGTCGCCGAAGTAGTGCGGATGCATCTTGGAGTGGATGGATAGTGATTGGCCTATGGTAGATAGCTCGCGCCCTTCGGGCGCTCTCTAACATAGGGCGGAGGAAAGCTTTGCTAATGAATTTTGACAAATACGTCCGATAATACCAAGGTAGAAACAGGAGTGCCACGGGCAGCTTGCTGCCCGTGCTCACCGTCGCACTGGTGAACAAATCGCCAGTGGCGCACTTTCTTCCAGTTGCCGATTTTGACCATCAAACTTTATTAGAACGAAGCGAGTAGGGCATCAACGGTAGAGCGAACACAGAGAACAGTGCTATGTATCTGGTGACGGCCAAAGAGATGCGTGAATTAGATCGTCTCACGATCGAGGAGTATGGGACGCCTGGTCACGTGCTTATGGAAAGAGCCGGCGTCGGCGCCATGGACGCCGTGTTGCAAAAGTTTCCTCATACGCGGAAAACCTCCGTTCTGGTGTTCGCTGGGAAAGGGAACAATGGCGGCGACGGCTTTGTCATAGCTCGCTTGCTGAAAAAGCAGGGCGTCAAATGCGAAGTCATCCTGGCGGCAAAGAAAAAAGAAATCACCGGTGACGCGCTGCGCAACTTGAATGCCTTTGCAAAGATGCGCGGCAAAATTACGGAAATAACGGAACCTACCCAGCTCGGCGTTGTGCAAGATAAACTCCACCGCAGTGGTCTCATTGTGGACGCCCTCTTGGGAACGGGACTGAATGCGCCTGTTCGTGGTCTGATTGCAAACTTGATTGACTTAATCAACATGAGTGGTCTTCCCGTGGCGGCGGTTGATATACCCTCTGGCCTCGATGCAGATCGAGGAGAGCCACTGGGAGTCTCCGTACGGGCAGAACTGACAGTGACCTTTGGGTATCCAAAACGAGGGCAAATCGGCGATCCTGGAGCGCCCTATGTAGGGAAGTTGGCTGTCGTGGACATTGGCATTGCCGCCGAGGCGATCGAAAAAGTTCGCCCTTGTGTGGAGCTACTGATTGCTGAA
>JBFWZL010000514.1:0-4517 GCA_050185455.1 Binatia bacterium
TGCCGTCAGAGGGACGCCGCGATAAAATCCCCTATAAATTTGCACCACAAATTTGCGGACGATCAGGAAGTTGCTGATATTACCGGCATTTTGTCGCGCCGACGGGGTCAAAGTGGGAAAGTTGGGCTTGGGGAGGTGCAAGCGGTTCCTTCCCACTTGCGGCAGCCTGCCGCTCACCGGCACGCCGGCGTCCCGCCCACTGACGCACGACGCCGGGCCGGCCGGTGAAGCCGTGCTGCACGAGTTCCCGCCACAGCAGGGCTGCGTTCTGGCATCCCTCTTCCCAGCGCCGCTCGAGGTGGTCGCGATATGGCATGAGGAGACCGGCGTGCGGCGGTTTGCGCCAGAGCGGCGTGCCGCCCGCGCGCCGCCAACGACGGATAGTCTCCGCTCCGCACCGAGCCGGTCGGCGATGCGTTTGATTGCAACACCCGCCGCATGCAGCCGTGCAGCCTCTTCGTAGCGCGCCTGGCGCCGTGCGTAGGAGACCTGCCTGTGCCGCTCGGCAGCGGTTGGTTTGCCGCTGTCCGACACTGCAAGAGGACGTTTTACGGAAGGCGCGTCATTTTGGCCGCGAAGGTGTCTGTAGACCCGTCGGATGACGGCGTGCTGGCGGTCGACAACGGCACGGACGGCCTGTCAGCTCAGTCTGATCCAGCCCGAACTGTGGCGCGAGCGCTGACGGAACCGCCGCGGCGTCCTCTACGCCTCATTCAACCCAACACCGCGCTTGCCGAGAAACTCGAGTGCCTTGGCTGTGAGCATGAACGCCGACTTGGTATTCGGATGGTTCTCTGCCGACTGCACGTAACCGCCGGAGATAAGCCGCTCCAAGTCTTTCTGATCGCTGTTAGGCTTGGGCGGTTTAAACTCTCCGATGTCACAAAGCAGCGCTATTTGGGAGTTCGTTAGGTCGTCGGACGATTCCATTGTCTCCTCCATTCCTGAAACATCGCTTCAATTGTTGCGGATGGCAAAGGCCGCGACGATCTCCCCCAACAGGTCGACTTGGCTCATGCAACGGATGCGGACCGGATGCCGCGGAAGCCGGGCCATCGGTCCGAATCGGTTGCATACCCGTCGAGATGCGGACCAGGCGCCATTGGCGCCTCCGTGAATCGTCTCCGATCACATCGGCAACGTGCGGTGGTTCAACGCACGTGGAGCTGAATGGTTCGCATCATCAGCGAGGAACACCGCGCCCAAGCCCGGTCTATGACCCGTCAACTGCCGTTTTCAGGTCTTGTGAGCATCCCAAACGACCCTTTTCTATCCAATAGGCGAGGTCGGGGGGGAAGTGCACATCAATTGCCTCCTCATAACGTGTGAGATCGCTGGGCGATACCACGTTGCGCCACCGGCCGTTCGTGCCCTTGTTAAAGAACCGCGCTGCTCCACCATTCCAGGCATGCTTCGCATGTGGGAGCAGGACGTCGCCTTGGGCTTGCATGGTTTTGAATCCTGCCGCTTGAATGAGCTCGGGCCACAATGAATCGGCTATCTCTATCCCGAGATATGCTGCCACTCTGCGCATCTCGCCCTCAAGATCCGTCTTCAGGTCATTGTAGTGAACAAGGAGCATGTTGGGCTGGTCGCGTGCCTCCCAATAGGTGTTCTCGACGTGAAAGAACGATGCGCCAGGGTCTCCCTGTGAGCCACCGTCCGTAACCCAATCGGCGAAAAATGCGGCCGGGCTTTCCGGAATGGGTGGATAGGGATCGCCGAACTTGGGATCGTCTATGCTCACCTCGTCCAGTCGGCTACGGAGTTCAGGGCTAAAGTTTAGCAGGTGGTTGTGCAACGACACCGCAGCGTCACGACCGTCACGCGCTACGTGAATGAATTTGCCCCCTTCATAGATAGGCAAGGCGTCAAGTGGCAGATGTGTTTTGAGAAATCGCCGATGGGTCTGAGCTTCGGCCGCTTCCAAGGCTTCTTTGATGGACCCGAACAGGCGCATATCGAACCAAGGCGAGATCTGTGCGATCGCTCGCGGCGCCGCTGACCTGAATACGAGCATGCCGACGATGCGCTGCATCCAAGTGGTGCCACACTTTGAATAGGTGCCGATGATGATGTCGTCAGGGCAAGGACGATAGCCATCCCATCGCGTGCTGTCGAACACGCGTGAACGGACAATGCGGGTAGGTGCTTTTAGTAAAGCGGGCATTGTTTTCTGTCTTCCCAAGGCGGCGCTAGCCAAGTGCAAGTATGCTACATGCGTTGGCTGACTGCTACTAGGGCGTCTTGGAAATCAGCGCTACCTTATGGGTCTTATCCCCGTGTCGTCAGGACGTGAGCCAGTTGCGCCAGTGCGTCTTCTCCTGCCCTACCAACGAGAGGATGCGTTTCTCCACACCGACCTGTGAGTGCCGCTTCTGACTGCATAGAGAACCCTCGCTCGCGTTCCCTGTTTCGATTCGGAATGTAGGGAGAGGTTGGAATGATCTATGAGGTCGAAATCGATGACGGTCGTGGTGGTATGATTACCAAGGAATATACCTTCTGTTCGCTACCAGATGTCATACATCAGACCGACATTGAGATAACCAAGCATCCCAAATCCCGGGTCAAATCCGTCTATGCCCGTGAGGGCAAAAATGGCAAAAAGACATTGATAATCAACGAACTGGCACCTGAGTAGCGCAGCTGCAGTGTAGGGCGGCCTATGAAGGTGCTCGCCTTCTGCCTGGGGATACACCCTGTTCAGCCAACACACGATGGAGCGCATCCAGCGAGAGGCGCTTGCCGTGTTGCGCCTCGATGGTCCCCTGAATGGCACGCAGCGTGTTGCCTTCTCCGCGCAGCTCGCGCGCCTGGTGGATAATCGTCTGCTCCACGGCATCCGGCACCAGGTCTCCACCCTCCCCCCGTCGATATCCGAACGGGACAATGCCACCGAGGTAGCGCCCTCGCTGCCGCTGATCGCGCTTCACCTGGACGATGCGTTCCCGGATGCGGTCCCGCTCGGCTTCCGCGAAGGCTGCGGCGATCGTCAGGAACAGCTTCGACAGCCCGTTGCCGCTGATATCGCCCCCGAGGTCCAGCAGGACCAGCGACACGCCCCGGTTCTTCAGGGTCTCGACGGCCTGCAACGCATCGAGTGCCGAGCGGAACAGACGGTCGAGCTTGGCCGCGATGATCATGTCGCCTTGCCGCAACTTCGACCACATCACACTGCCTGCCTGACGTTCGGCGACGGGGATGGAACCACTGACCCCGCGCTCGACGAACAGTTCGGTCAGTTCCAGTCCCTGCATCTGGCACCACCCTTCGATTTGGCGTCGCTGCACGTCGAGGCTTTCGCCTTCGTTGGCTTGCAGGGCGGTTGAGACGCGGGCGTATCCGAAGACGGGCATGGGTTCGTTCGCTTGTTCGCTTGTGTCTGTCTGCCATAGGATTGTCTGCTTACTAAAGCAAGCGAACAAAACGGCGGTGCGTCCGATTTCCCATGCCCAATCGGAATCGCTCCCGTGCGCCACATGCATGCCACCGACACAGCAAGTGGCATACGGCCCGCATGTTGGAGAGGGGGTTCAAGGGCAGGGGGTGTTCTCACCTACAGCCCGCCATGCGGTAGGCCTCACACGCGAGCGGCTTGAGGGGGCGCCAACTGCCCACATCCCTTCAAGCTTGCATTAAATTTCCCGGTTGGAGAATATGCTCTTACGTCTAATCTAATCCAGGTTAGGCTACTCTGTAAGTGATTGTAACCATAATATAGAAGTTGCAATAACGGATAATAGATGTTGGGGTTCAGGATGGACGATACTTTCCTCCACGCGTATACAATCGCTCGCGAACGTAGTGGAGATCAGTGGTTTATGCTATCTTCCCAGGATCAAGCCCGCGCAGTATATGACGAAATGCGGCAGCTTGACGCCCAAAGTGCTGGCATCGAACTCCGCCCCGTTTCGCCATCTCGAACTTCACCAAGACGCGCACGACGTTCATCCTTGGGCAGCGTCGCAAATCGCCCTTCTGATTAGGGGTATAATCTATTCTAATTGTGGCTAATCACGACAGCTCGGCACCTGACGGATCTTCGCTGCTTATAGTCGCTATCGGCGGGGCGTCCGGCGCGGTACCTCGCTGGCTCGCAGCTGTTGTTATAATAGCTTCAAGGGTCTGATAGAAAGCCATTCCGGCAGCTGTGCGCCGCACGAGCATGTTGCGACGATCGCGCGGGTCACGGACCCGGCACACCAAGTCAAGCGCAACTTTCCCACTTTGACCCCGTCGGCGCGACAAAATGCCGGCAATATCAGCAACCTCCTGATCGTCCGCAAATTTGTGGTGCAAATTTATACCCAACTTTCCCAGTTTGATCCAAAATACGTAACCATATCGGGTAGCTGACTTTCTTAGGCACCACAGGTTCAGTTGTTGGAACTACCTGCCTCGGCCATCGGCAATTCCTGGAACACCGGCGGCAGCGTGATCCCCAGCGCCCGGCAGATCGGGTCAATTGTCGGCCCCGGTGCGGTGCGCAGCAAGGCCCGGCGTCCGTCCTGCTC
>JBFWZL010000515.1:0-4513 GCA_050185455.1 Binatia bacterium
GACAGGTGTAATACGAGCAGCGCTAATTCCATCAGAATCTGAGGCTAGCGCTAGAATATATCTTCTACGTTACGAATTCGTGAAGATTGTGTAAATTTTACATCAAAGCAGCACTTGGCTACATCGAAGCGCCTACGTTGGCTTGGCGGGCCTCAAGAAAGATAACACAATTGTCAACAAATTGAGGCAAAATGGTAACAATGAGAGAGTAGGATATTTATAGAAGAGTTTAAGAAATGGTTAGCGCCTCCGATGCTTTCTCTCGCTCATCTGACACGTTCCCTTTAGTGTCGCCAGCCGCTACTGTGCAACCTCGGGTAGAGGAAGTTGAAACGCTTATTTTCTCGGACGTTCACCTGGGTTCTGATCTCAGCCGTCCCGAAGCCCTGCTCGCCACCTTAAAAAAGTACGCCTTCCAGCGTCTCATCTTGCTCGGTGATGTCTTAGACGATCTAAATTTCGGCCGTTTGCCGGCTAGTCACTGGAACCTTCTTGCGTATCTCCGGACGCTGTGCGAACCGGGGCAAAACGTTGAAGTGATTTGGGTCGAAGGAAATCACGATCGGCTCCTATCGAAAGTCACGCGAAATTTCCTTGGCCTTACCGTCCGCAAACGCTACCAATGGACCTCCGGAGGAAAGACATTCCTCGCCATGCATGGACATCAATTTGACACCTTCGTTGCGCGTCACCCCTTCATTACCGAGGCGGCGTGTCGGTTGTATGTCACCTTGCAGCGGCTTGACTCGAATCACCATCGTTTGAGCCGGTTTCTGAAACGCACCAGCAAAGCCTGGTTGCGCATGTCGGACCTGGTGGCGGAAGGAGCGGTGGGGTATGCGGCGCGAAGGGGCGTTGACGGGATTTTTTGCGGTCACACTCATCGGCCGCTCTCGCGAATTTTCGGAAAGATCACATACTACAATACCGGCTGCTGGACGGAAAAACCCGCTTCCTTCATCACACTCACTGATTGTAAGACGGAGCTGCATGAGTGTCCCTAAGGTGACTGACTATGGAGCGCACTTGGGGTACGCAGCCACTGGAAAGCGGGGAAATGAGAAAGGTTGACTGCCTCTTGTCTGCGCCCACTCCCTCCTCGCGTCAACACGACCGTGAACGTTATGACCGTCTGCACGCGGAAATCCACGATGCAACACGCGGGGGTTTCCTCTTCGGTCGTGCGGCGCTCATTCGCACCCTAGCGCTCCGGAGTCGCGCCCCGGAGCGAATTCTCGAGGTTGGGTGCGGCGCCGGCTACAACCTGCTCAAGTTGTGTGAAACCTTTCCCGCCGCGCAAGTCGTCGGACTTGAGGTGTCGGCTGACCTGCTCAAGATTGCACAGAGAAGGCTCTCCAAGTGGGCGAATCGTGTCACGCTGCTTTACGGAGGCTATGGGCAAACGTTACAGCTGGCGCAGACGTTTGACGCAATTTTTTTCTCGTACGCGCTCTCGCGGATGAACCCAGGCTGGGCCTCGGCGATCGAGCGCGCGCCTTGTGACCTGACGGAGACCGGCGTGATCGCGGTCGTCGATTTCCATGATTCCCCGCTACGACTGTTCAAAGCTTGGATGCGCTTTAATCGCGTTCGTCTGGACGGCCACTTGCTCCCGAAGCTGGAAGCGTGCTTTCGTCCGCGTGTGCTAGATCTGCACAACGCCTACGGCGGAGCCTGGAGTTATTTGCTGTTCATTGGCGAACACGCAGGCGAGAGCAAGTAGTGATACGGAAAAAACTGACGCAACCTTCCGAGCACGCTGTGGTTTCGTCGGGAAAAGGCTTGTTTTTCGCTCTCCGCCCCTCTTTTTAGAGGTTTCCAAGCTGTTCCGTCGTTTCTCGTTCCCCCCTCCTCAATACTTGCTCTTCTTTCTATCTATAATCTGAGCGGCCATAACAAAAGGGGTCGTTCAGACACCGGCCTTGGAAAGCGATCACCGCAGGCGTATTCCAACGATTGTAAAATGACCGCGCGCGTCGACCGTGGATCAATTACATCATCGACGTGAAATTGCCCTGCAGCTCCCCACGGTGCGGTGTCGAAGTCGGGACTCTCCGCCAAAATCCGTTCGCGTTCAGCGTCGGGGTCCGATGCCGCAGCGATACGCTTGCCGTGGACGACATTGACGCCAACGCGGGGGTCCATGAATGAAATATCCGCGCCAGGCCAGGCATAGATAAAATCATTATTGCTGTTTGTTCCCGCCATGCTGAAAAACGCCATGCCGTAAGCTTTACGGATGATAATAGTGACTTTCGGCACGGTGGCGAGCGCCAGCGCCTGAAACCAGCGAAGAATCTTAGTGAGGATGCCAGCGCGTTCCGCGTCCTTGCCCACGAAAAATCCCGGGACGTCTTGGAGAAAGATCAGGGGGATGTTGAACGCTTCGCACAGGCAAGTGAAGTGTGTGGCTTTGTCACAACCTGCCGCATCAATCGAGCCGGCGAAGAAGTATGGATTACTGGCGATGAAGCCGACCGAGCGCCCTCCTATCCGTCCAAGCGCAGTGATCAATGAAGGACCATACCAAGGGCGCAGCTCGTAAAATTCGCCGTCATCCGTGAGTCGTGGAATAAGCTGGCGCATGTCATAGCCGCGGTTACGGCGTTTCGGCACGAGCGTCGGCAACTTTTCATCGAAGGCGTCAAAGTTTTCGTCCCACGCGAGCCGAGAGGGGACGGACTCGGCATTTTGCGGCATGAACGACAACCAGCGCCGAATATGCGTGAACGCCTGCTGTTCATCTTCCGCGATGTCATCAATCTGTCCAGTAAACTGCGCATGCACCTCGACTCCACCAAGTTCTTCAAAGTCCACCCGCTCACCGGTGGCGACTTCAATGACGCGCGGTGAAGACACCGCCATGCACGTCCCACGCATCTGCACGACAAAATCCGACACCGCGGCATACCAAGACGAGCCGCCAAACGATTCGCCGAGGATAGCGGTCATCATTGGAACCATGCGGTTGCGCTTCACAAGATCCAACGAGACGCCGAAGCGCGGTAATCCACGCGAGGTCATAATGTCGGGAATCCGCGCCCCACCGCATTCGCCGAGAAAGATGAATGGGAACCCATGTTTGAAGCACATGTTTTCCAGGCGGTCGACTTTTTTTACACCGATGTACGAAGAACTGGCGTGGAACACTGTGACATCATCCGCGCCGACGCCGACTTTGCGTCCATTGATAGTTCCGAAGCCGATGATTTTCCCGTCTCCTGGTGAGCGGTCAGCAGCCTCATCACGTTCCGAATGCGCCAGCGCGCCAAATTCGATGAAGCTCCCGGGATCAAGTAACGCGAGAATACGTTCACGCGCCGTCATACGTTCGCGTTTGTGTTGTGTCTCAATCTTATCGAGACCACCCATCTGCGCGATGGCGCGTTCTTTACGATGTAACAGTTCTTGGATGTCTTTGTCGTCAGTCATGGTCACTTTCCTATGAAAAACATTCAGCAGGGCGAACGCATCTTAATTTTTTTGGATGAGCACCCTGGCGAGGTAGATATCATCCCAACCCGCCTTGAGTCGTTTAACCTTAATGCCATTACGGCAACTGTGCTCCTGCCGCAGTAGGCTCAGGGCCAGATGGCGCAGGACTGCGAAGTTTTCGGCGGCATACTCTCGCCGTAACCGACTCTGATCTTCGTCAAAGGCGACATCCAGCACCCAGTGCAGCCCATTCTCAATCCCCCAATGGCGGCGCACCGCCTGTCCGAACTGTTGAGCATCGCCCGCCAGGCTCGTCAGATAGTAGCGCTGCTCCACCGTCCTCTTCTCTCCCAGGGTCCGTGTCGCTTCCACCATGCCGATGCTGCGCAAGCCGGGCCAGTTGGCCATAGGGAGGAGCCATGCAATATCTGAGACCAGCCAGTAGTGACGTTCTTCAATCCGGCCATGCTCTTTCTCCACCGTGACATAGGACATGTGGGGGATATCCGCAAACTGGTGCCGTTGCGCCCAACGAAAGAACCCGTCTACTTTCCCATGGAGCGTCCCTTGATTACCCTTGAGCGCTAACACGTAGTCCGCTCCTTTGTCGATCAGCCGTTGGGCAATGGCACGTTGACACCCCATCGCATCAATCGTCACAATACATCCCTCGACGGCCAATAGCTCCAGGAGCGCCGGAATCGCCGTGATCTCATTGGACTTCTCGTCCACCTTCTGTTGCCCGAGGACGAGGTGGTTGGCGGTGGCCCAGGCGCTGACCATCGTTATGGCCCCTTTGCCGCTGGCTTGATCAAACGAGCGGCGCAGCGTCTTGCCATCGATGGCGACAACCTCCCCTTGAGTCACTTCACTGATGGCTTGGATCCAGCGGAGAAAACAGGCCTGCAACTCTTCCGGGTCCAAGCGGGCCAATACCCGCGCAAACGTGTCGTGCTGCATATTCCAGAGCTAATCGAGCAGCGATTCCAGAGGAAGTCGAGCACTCATTCCAAGCCACGTCGAGCAGTGATTTCAGAGGAAGTCGAGCACGGAGTCCAGGGAGCGCTGAGCAGCGCAA
>JBFWZL010000516.1:0-4507 GCA_050185455.1 Binatia bacterium
GCAGGAACTACTATTGACGTGCCGAAATACGGTATCTTCCCTCCGATGCCTGGATTCACCGGCGACATGGAACAAATTGCGCTCTACGCCGGTGAATCCTGTC
This sequence comes from Binatia bacterium, assembly GCA_050185455.1. Classification (GTDB taxonomy): domain Bacteria; phylum Desulfobacterota; class Binatia; order Bin18; family Bin18; genus SYOC01. Next base: position 104 of record JBFWZL010000516.1, read on the forward strand.
GGCTTATTAACGACATCAAGCCTGCCGCGCGGATTGTACGTGACATTGTGCGTGAAGCCGAAGAGGTCATGAAAGAGCTAAAGGAGTGAAGCGACTATGAATTGGCGTGATCAATATCGAGAAAAACTGATTACCGCCCAGCAGGCGGCTGGCATGATCCGTTCCGGCCAGCGGGTGTTAACCTCGCTGGCGACTATGGAGCCCCAGTACCTTGCCAACGCACTGTGTGATCGCTGGCAAGAGCTGCGCGATGTCGAAGTCTTCACCAGCAATACGATGAAGCCGTACCCTTGGTTCGACGAGGAGCGCAGTTCTGCTTTTAAGATTCATGCGGGATATCTCTCTGGCATCTCTCGCCCGCTGTATCGAGAAAAACGGCTTGAGTATTCCATCAATACCGTCTACTCGCCAACGAAATGGCTCGAACCAAGTCGCTCCGTTGCGATGATGAATGCCGACGTCTGCCTTCTTACTCTCTCTCCTCCGAACGAGCAGGGCTTCTGTAGCTTTGGGGAGCAATTATGGTATTCACGCGCATGGGTAGAACGGTCCAAGCTGGTCATCGCGGAAGTGAATCCCTTGCTCATCCGTACTGGAGGCGACAACTATGTACATGTGTCACAGATTGATTATCTGCTTGAGCAACCTGAACCGATCAAACCTTTTAGCATGACATTAGTCGTGTCGCCGGATGAACAAGAGGCCGCGGAAAAAATTGGCGCGTCGGTCGCCTCTTTGATCAATGATGGTGACACCATTCAGATCGGGCTTGGATCAGTGTCGATGGCGGCGGGTTTTTATCTACGGGAGAAAAACGACTTAGGCGTTCATTCGGAGATTATCACCTCGGCGATGATTGATCTGTATAAACGCGGCGTCATTACCGGCAAGCAAAAAACTCTTAATCCTGGCAAAATGGTGGCGACCGGCATGTTTATTGAGCCTGAAGATTACGGGTTTGTTGATGGCAATCCGATTATCGAGCTGCGCGACGCATTCTACACTAATAATCCTGTGGTCATTGCGCAGAACCATAATCAGGTCGCTATTAATAATGCTCTGGCGGTGGATTTTACTGGACAAGTGACGGCGGAGGCCTTCGGCCCGCAGATGTATACCGGCGTTGCTGGACAGCTCGATTTCGTGTTGGGCGCTTATTTATCTCCAGGAGGCAAATCGATAACGGTATTGCCCTCGACTGCTCGTGGTGGAACGGTTTCTCGCATTGTCTCTATGTTTCCCGAGGGACAAATTGTGTCACTCCCCCGCACTTATATTGATTATGTGGTGACTGAATACGGGATAGCCAGCCTTGCGGGAAAGAGTGAACAGCAACGGGCCGCAAGTTTGATTGAGATCGCCCATCCGAAATTTCGTGATGAGTTGCGAGAATTAGCGCGCCATCGTTTTGGGAATGGCATATAAATAAGGAGAGAAAGAATGGATCGTTTGAAAAATAAAGTTGCATTGATAACGGGTGGCGGCTCCGGTATCGGTCGAGCCACCTGTCTTTTGTTCGCTCGTGAAGGCGCCAAAGTTGTGATCGCGGACTATATCGCGGAAGGCGGCAACGAAACCATTCGGCAGATCAAAGCTGCTGGAGGGGAAGCCGCCTTCGTGCAAGCGGACGTGTCGAAATCAGCAGACGTACAAAATATGATTGCGACCACGGTGAAAACGTACGGTCGTGTCGACGTATTATTTAATAACGCTGGGATAGAAGGCCCTTCGGCGAAAATTGCGAAGTACAAAGAGGAAGATTGGGAGCGAGTGATTGCTATTGATCTCACTGCTGTCTACTTGGGGATGAAATATGTGATTCCCGAAATGCTCAAGCAGGGTGGTGGCGTCATTATCAGCACAGCGTCTGTTGCCGGGCTTGTTGGCTTTCCGGGTAGCGGTGCGTATGCGGCGGCAAAAGCCGGTGTCATCAATATGACTCGTATGGTCGCGTTGGAGTATGCGGACAAAAACATTCGGGTGAATTGTATTTGCCCCGGCATTATTGAAACGCCGATGGTGGACCGTGTTGTGGGTAACCGTCCGAGAGAAGGGGTGGTGAAAGCCGAGCCCATCGGTCGCCTGGGGAAACCAGAAGATATTGCTAACGCTGCCTTATTCCTGGCTTGTGATGAGTCTTCGTTTGCGACCGGAGCGCCGTTTATTATCGACGGTGGTTATGTAGCGCGCTAATAATATGGATTAGGGGCTAGAAGAGAACTGAAAATGAAGCCTGAGCGCTAACCGCTTGTTGAGGAGACGGTATGAAGGAAGCATCTATAGTGTTGTTTTGGTGGCTTCTGTTTGGCGGGACTCATATTCTCCTTTCTTCCTCGTCGGTGCGTCCTAAATTGATTGCTCAGTTAGGTAATCGTCCCTTTCTTGGCGTCTACTCGCTTGTCGCCTTTGCCACGTTCATTCCGTTGGTTGTCTTTTATGCCCGTCATAAACATGCAGGCCCGCAGCTCTGGCATATCATGCCTCCGTATCTTGTGGCCCGAGACCTCAATCTGGCCCTGATGGCGTTTGCCTTCATCCTTCTTGTGACCGGCTTGGTGTCGCGCCCCCCAAGCTCGCTTATGACCAGTGGTGTTCCAGAAGCATATGGCGTGACGCGCATTACACGCCACCCTACATTCGCCGCAATCTTTCTTTTTGGTATTGCCCATTGTTTAGTGAATGGACACTTGAGTGATCTGATATTCTTTGGTGGATTTTCCTTGTTTGCCTGGATTGGAGCTGCACATCAGGACTCGCGCAAAGTTGTCGAGATTCCAGGTTACGCGGAATTCAAAAATGAGACGTCGTTCATGCCTTTTAGAGCGATGTTTAGTGGCAGACAGCAACTGGATCTGAGGGAATTACGTTGGTCGATTGTGCTAGTAGCCTTTGTCGTCTTTTATATCGTACGTGCGCATCACCCGCAGCTCTTTGGGGGAGTACTGATGACGCTCTAAAAAAGAGGTAAAACAGGGCCATGAACGCGGAAACAGTGCAGCACGCGTGGGAGTGGCTCCTCACTTTATCGAAAACGCAACTTATCTTACTGGGCAGCGGTATTTCACTGCTCGTTGCCGTGAGTAAGATCATGCGCTTTCTTTTCCTTCTTGGGCTCCTTGTCGTGTTGTTGACGACTGCGTTTCCTGCACTCTCAAAACACTATGAAAACAGCCCGCTTCCCATGATTGTCAAAGAACTCATGCGAAAAGGCGCGGAGGCGACTCAAGATCCCTCTTCACCGCCTTCATCCGGCCAAGGCCAACCTAAAAAATAAGGAGAGAGCATGCACCCAAGTAAGGACCGGCCACTGTCTGCCTCAATGGCTCAATACGAAAAGGGCGGGGTGGATATCGTTGATCCGAGTGAGGCTCTTAAGCGTTATGTCTACTCCAACGTGTACGAAATCGGCGCACGAGCAAAACCGTACGAAAAGATTGCCGTGGCGAAGAATGGTCCTTATGTCATTGAATGTATCGCCGCAGAAGGAACGATGTCGCACTGGCAGTTACAGCCTCATGATGAGTTCGTGCTGTGCGTGGAGGGCGAAGTACGGATTGATTTTATCGAACCACGCGTGGAATTGCCTGCCGGCGGGCATACTGAGGTGAGCGGTGAAGAAATGGGCTATATTCTTGTGAGAGAGGGGAATCTCTGCCTGTTGCCAAAAGGTATAGCGTATCGTTTCAGCGCAGGCCATCGCTCGTTACTCCTTCAGCAAGCAAAACAAGGCGCTGATACGGTTTTTACGTGGGAAACGATCTGCGATGGGTGGAAATAAGCGGCTAAGGGATTGTTCGGCGCGCTGATGACAGGAATCACGCAACACGTTCTATCAAGGCGTGATGTGTAACATGTAAAAGAAAAAGGGAGTCAGTTTCATGAGCACCTACAAAGAGTTTCAACTTGGTGGATTCCGCTTCACTCGCGATGATTATTTTGCCCATGTGTTTTTTCCCACGGCTTCTGGGAAGCCCATGGAACATAGAATGGATATCGACGCCTTCCTCCGCCCTTTGCAGCGAGACATTGCCTGGGGCTTTTTCTACGGCATGGTGAAGTTCGACGACATCTTTGGCACGATCAACCATTACGGCACGGTTGAGGTATTCGGCGGCAAGTATCATAAGGCGCTCAAACAGAATGGATTTTGGCATGCCGAGGAACTCAAACGCGGAGAAGTCGAGAAGGTTTTTACCCAGATCCTCGAAGATTGGGTGCCTGTGGATTTCGATCCCTTCGCCGCTCCACGCGAGACTGGGTCTGCCATTGGACCGAAACGGGAAGGAAACCTTGCCGCAATCCATCGGAAGCGGGTGGTGACAACACGCCTGGCGAAACAAGAAGATCGGCAAGACCCTGACTATCCGATCAATTCTGCCTTCAAAGGGATGGAGTTTAAATACG
>JBFWZL010000517.1:0-4500 GCA_050185455.1 Binatia bacterium
AAGAAGAGAAACGTGCTCCTTACACGGGTTTTTCGCCGTCTTGGCGATCTGAGACTTCTGTGAAAACGCTGTAATTTTTCGCTTTTTCTGAACTATCTTGGTGGGAGATAAGATAAGAACTTTCGTCTGGCGCTCCGTTTCTGTCATTGCCATCAGTGCTTCAAGCTCTAAATTGGTGATATTGTAGCGATTTCCTTCTTTTCTGACAACCTGTTGGGGCAAACAATCTCCTAAAGAAAACTACCCAGTCAGAACAAACGCTTGCCGCGCTTTTTCTGCAATATACTGACCGATAGCAAGGGAGGATGTAGCTCCAGGAGAAGGAGCGTTCAGTATGTGAAGAGCATTTTCAGAGTGTAAAATGACAAAGTCATCAACGAGCGCCCCGTTGGATGCGATGGCTTGCGCTCGGACACCACTCCCTCCAGTCTGTAAATCCTGCCCTCGCAAGTCGGGAAGAAGTCGTTGTAGCGCCTTGAGGAAGGCGTTTTTGCTATAAGAACGGTATAGCTCGCCAACGCCGGTCTTCCAATACTTACGCGCCATGCGCCAGAAACCAGAGAAGGTAAGGGTTTCTTTCAAGTCATGAGGAATGAAATCTGTCTTACGGTATCCTTCTCTCGCCAAGGCAAGAACCGCGTTCGGCCCAGCCTCAACCGTCCCATCAATCGTTCGCGTGAAATGCACTCCAAGGAAGGGAAGAGCTGGGTCGGGAACAGGGTAGATCAAGTTCTTTACTAAACTGCGTCGTTGCGGCGCGATGGTGTAGTATTCTCCCCGGAACGGGACGATTTGTATATCGATGCGCGCGCCCGCCATGCGTGCGATCCGGTCACAAAACAACCCTCCGCAATTAATCAAAAATTTGCTCTGTACAGCTCCTTGTGAGGTTTCTAAGATGAGTCCTCCCTCTCGATGCAAAATCTTTTGTACCTGATGGCGAGTCCTAAGTGCGCCCCCATTTTCTTGCACGAGTCGCGCATACGTATGAGCAACGCGGGGAAAGTCGATAATACCAGTCGCGGGAGCATACAGCGCTTTGATGCCAGTAGCGTGGGGTTCAAGCTCTCGGAGCCGCTCGGGGCCGATCATTTCTAGTCCTTCGACGCCATTTGCCGTTCCTCGCCGCTGGAGCTCTTCCAGACGGGGGAGTTCATCCGCCGTGGTCGCCACGACAACCTTTCCGCAACGTTCGTAAGGGATATCGTGTTCGTCACAAAACGCTGTGAGCGCCTTCGCGCCAGCAACGCAGGTCTGAGCCTTGAGTGAACCAGGCTTATAGTAAATGCCGGAATGAATGACGCCGCTATTGTGTCCGGTTTGGTGTGCGGCGAGATGATCTTCTTTTTCGAGAACCGTAAGTTTCAGGCCTGGATAGCGTCGCACGAGGGCAAGGGCGGTTGCGAGTCCAACTATACCGCCGCCGATAATGGCAAGGTCAAATTGGTCTGACATAAAAACCCATTACACGTGATACGTAATACGTGATTCTTATCAACAGCATTCTTTTCATGCTTTACGCACTACGCATTACGTACCTGCCCTTCGCCTCAGGGAAATAATCCCGGGAAATGCAGCCCTATCGTTTCCGGCAGTCCAAACATCAGATTCATATTCTGCACCGCTTGCCCGGCGGCTCCACGCCCAAGGTTATCAATAGCAGCGATGGCGATGGCGGTAGAGGTGCGAGTGTCGATTTTAACGGCAACGTCACAGTAATTCGAACCGAGTGTCGCTTTCGTACGCGGCAATGCGTCTTGCAACACGCGGATGAACGGTTCATTGCCGTATGTTTCTTGATATAGCGCCAGGGCCTCAGCTTCGGCCAATTGCTTCTTCAACGGCGCATACGTGGTCGCCAAGATGCCGCGCGTCATGGGAATCAGATGTGGGGTGAAGCTGACTCGGACGAGCGCTTGAGCAACTCCGGACAGCTCTTGTTCAATTTCCGCAATGTGGTTATGCCCGGTGACGCTATAGGCGCGTACGTCTTCATTCGTTTCTGAAAAGCCGAAGCCACCACCACCGCCGCGACCAGCGCCAGAGACGCCGGATTTAGCGTCAACCACGATGCCTGTTGGCTGCACAACCCCAGCGCGTAGCAACGGAAGGAGGGCTAGAAGAGACGCCGCGGGATAGCAGCCTGGATTGGCCACCAGACGCGCCTTTTTCAGTTTTTCACGGTGCAATTCCGGCAGTCCGTAAACGGCTTCGGCAAGATACTCCGGCGCGGTGTGGGTGACTTTATACCAGGTGGGATACAAGGAAGCGTCACGAAGGCGAAAGTCTGCGGCGATATCGATAACTTTGCTTCCTTGGCGGAGAAGAGAGGGAACCAAGTCCATCGCTTTGCCACTCGGGAGCGAAACAAAAGTCATATCAGAATCACGGCCGATGCGTTCGGTGTCAACAGCGATCATCATCTGATCAACAAAGCTCCGCAGATTGGGATACAAACCAGACATGGTTTGTCCCTGCTGCGATTCAGCGGTAACGTGCACGATCTCCACTTCAGGGTGAGTGCTTAAAAGCCGCACTGCCTCGGCTCCGCCGTAGCCGGAGGCGCCAATAATGCTTACCTTAATCTTTTTCACGAAAGGGTTCCTTTTCTACGTTCTTACAAGCTCTTCAACGCCTCCGACACCCGTTGCAGTGCTTGTGCGACATTTTCATGACTATTGAAAGCGCTAAAGCGAATATACCCCTCGCCACACTTACCGAACCCAGCGCCTGGCGTGCAAACGACACCGACTTTCTCCAGCAAGAGATCAAAAAACTTCCAAGAGTCCATATTCGCTTTGACCCAGACATAGGGTGCGTGCTTTCCTCCGGCGCACTTGAAACCCCTCTTGCTGAGAGTGTCGCGAATCAGAGCGGCGTTCTCCAAATAATAATTGCTTAACTCCCGCACTTGCTTCTTTCCCTCGGGCGAGTACACAGCTTCAGCGGCCCGTTGCACGGGATAAGAGACGCCATTGAATTTGGTGGTTTGACGGCGATCCCATAAGGGGTGCAACGGGTGCGCGTTGCCTTGCGCGTCATACACTTTGCAACGTTTCGGAACGACCGTGTACGCGCAGCGTGTTCCTGTAAATCCAGCGGTCTTCGAGAAACTGCGAAACTCGACCGCGACTTCCTGCGCACCGTCAATTTCATAGATGCTTTGTGGTAAGGAATCGTCACGGATGAACTCGACGTAAGCGGCGTCATAGAGGATCAACGCTTTATGCTCACGCGCGTATTCCACCCAAGACCGCAACTGCTCTTTGGCAATCATGCGCCCAGTCGGGTTGTTAGGAAAACAGAGGTAAATCAGATCGACTTTGTCTTTGGGCAGTTCGGGAATGTAGTCGTTGGCTTCGGTCGATTCAAGGTAGACAAGCCCTTCATAACGTCCGTCTTTCCAGGCAATGGTGCGGCCCGCCATGACATTAGTGTCAACGTATACAGGATAGACTGGATCAGGAACGGCGAGGCGAACATCAAGAGCGAAAAGTTCTTGAAAATTTCCGGTGTCGCACTTCGCGCCGTCACTGATGAACACTTCCTCCGGTGAAATATCTGCGCCGCGCGCCTGGTAATCATGCTCCGCGACTTTCTCGCGCAAAAAGGCGTATCCTTGTTCGGGACCGTAGCCGCGAAACGTCGCGTCATTCGCCATTTCATCAACGGCTTTGTGGAACGCCTCCACACAAGCCGTCGGGAGCGCGCGGGTCACATCACCGATCCCCAGACGAATAATCTTCTTATCCGGATTCTGCGCCTGATAGGCATTGACGCGTTTGGCAATTTCCGAAAAGAGATACGACGCTTGGAGTTTCAAATAGTTTTCGTTCAACCGAATCATCGCTTCCTTCCTCCTGGCTCTTTCCTGTGTCAGAAAACGTGGGAGAAGAAAAGGATATATCCGCCTCGTCCCGGTGGAGGAAGGGGGCTTTCGGGATATGAACGGGAACAAGATCCGTCAAGCACGCGCTGAACCCTCAACCGTCATGACGATAGAGAACGCTTGTCATTGCTTCGTCGCTGCCGTTCCTCACGATGACGGCCTCCGACCTTCTGTCCCTGAACAATATACGAATGTCATGCATTCCAGTTTAGCGAAACTTTGGCATCACCTTTTCCGCAAAGCGGCGCAGCGACGCCCACACCTCTTCACGCGGAAGGCCGCCGAGGTCGGTGTACACCCAGTAGTGCGTGTTGCCAACGGATTCTTTGGCTTCAGCGATGCGATCAATACATTCTTCCGCGTCGCCACAGATGGCTAAAGTCTTCCGAGCGTGGTCGAAGTCGATGCGTTCAAGAAACTTCTTGACCCCGGAGAAGGACTTAAATTGCGGCGTATTGTCGTAATCTTTTGTTTCGACCAGGGTAGAAACAAAATGCATATAACGCAGGTAGTGTTTTTCCCAAACCTCTTTCGCTTGAGTAGACGAAGTTCCTATATAACAATGGTTCCCTGTGGAAATGGAGACCTGGGCGGGATCAAGACCGGCTTCA
>JBFWZL010000518.1:0-4499 GCA_050185455.1 Binatia bacterium
CGTCCCTGTTGGCATATTTAAGGGAATGCATGGATACCTTCCGTCAGTACCGGCGATGGCGACGGTATTCATTGCCAGTGGCGCTGGAGCACGTAAAGGAATAAGTCTTCCGTTCATCCGCATGGTTGATGTAGCGCCCACGGTCGCTGCGTTGCTTGGCGTTGATCTGGGAAACGCGGCAGGATTTCCGCTCGTGGGAATTTGGAAAGAAAAAGCTGAAGAGAAGGAGCAAACCGCAATGGCACCGAAAGACTCTTCACCATAACATTTCCTCTTTAGTATCACGCCATTGAGTCTGGGGTGGATTGTAAATCCACCCACCTGCCCACTACGCTAATGCCGTTCCCCAGGAATCGAGAAACGACAGTTCTTTTATGGAACGCCGCGAAATTGGTCCGTGTCCGTGTAGGATAGGATAGCCGATCGGAATAGCAGCTGCCGTACCCCACGGTTGAGGGATATCGAGTAATTCTCGCACTTCCGGCTCGCATTCGCATAAGAGCGTTGTCAATACACAGCCTAATCCTTCGGCGCGACAGGCCAGCAGCAAGTTCTCCACCGCGGGATAGACCGATCCGCCGCCAACGACGGACACCCGATCAAGTTTCACGTCGGTAATCGCCATTTCTTTCGGATTAAAGCAAAAAATGGCAATGACTGGAGCCTCGCCAAAATGCGCGCCTAGATAGTCGCCGGCGTTCAGCATCTTCTCGGTTTTCTTACGCGCCTCTTCGGGCATGTTATCAAGTAATGTCCGATACATCTTGGCAAACCCTGACCAACGTTCAGCGTAGAGGGACCCAAGGCGCTTTTTCCGTTCGGAATCTTTCACCACGATAATCCGCCACGGTTGGCGGTTGCCGCCGGTCGGCGCCCAAGTGGCGGCTTCGAGTACGCGAGACAGGACATCCGCCGGGATCGGATCAGGTTTCAGCCGCCGCACTGCCCGCAAGGTTCGCATTGCTTCATAGATACCGATTTCCGCCATCACTACTCTCCTTTCTCTCTTTTGAATGTTGAATAAAATAACGGACAGCGTGATGTGGAATACACCGTCCGTTATTCGCGCTCCATGAATTTATTTGTCGTATGGGCGGTCATAACCGCTGTTTAGGAACCTGACGGAATACGTGAATTGTGTTCGGCAACAATGAGCCACGTTCCGTCAACTTTCGTCCAAGTGAGCAGAAAGCGGGCGAACTCGGTACGTAACGGACCATCCTTGGGTTTCACCGAGAACGAGTAATGACCCCAAGTGACGCCCGTATTGCCAATGACGCGGAACTGCGGGTTAATGATCTTCCAGGAGATGCTCTCACTATTGGCGAGGAGCGTTTGCATGGCCTGTACAACGCTGGCTTTTCCATCCGCGGCAAAGGGGGAAGCGGGAGAAAAAAAGACGACCTGATCATGATTGAACTTCGCCCATGCCTCAAGATCTTGGGCGTTAAAAGTAGCGACAGCGCGCTCGAAGGCGGCTTGTAAATCTTTCAAATCGGACATGATGATTTCCTTATCTTCCTGGAACGCTATCACGAGAGACCAAATAAATCGCCGCCAGAGCGAAGAGGATGCCGAACAGCCGCGAAACCGTCAGCGTCTCACCAAACAGAACTACTCCTGCAATGCTTGAACTAACAATGAAGAGACCAAAAATGGGAACCACAACCGAGATCGGACCTCGACTCAGTGCGATATAATAGGCAGTGACTGAGAGCCCCAGGAACACCCCGGCGACGAGAAGTAGCCCCAGGGACTTTAGCGGCATGGTGAAATCGAACAGCGCGCCTCGCGTCCAACTCACTGCAAGTGCAGTCAGCACCAGGATTGTATTGGTAATAATGACAGCCACATAAGGAGGGGCTCCTTGTTGCGTCGCCAGTTTGATCAATGGCGCGACCAGACTGTAACAGGCAAGAGCAAATAACGAGAGCGTCAGATAGTGCACAGCACATTTCTCCTCTCCGGTCGTCAACAGTTCGAGAGAACTAAGCACAGCGGAGAGGAAAAGCCAATTAATGGAAAGACTAGAACGCGTACTGCATTCGTGCTCATAATATGGGAGCATGAGGATGTTAGGAGAATTTGTATGGAGCAGATCCTAGAGTGAAGGATTGTCATGATTGCTTGTCTGCTCGAACCTGTTAAGCGGCGCCTTACGCCTGAAGTGGCCAAAGCAATCATCAGTTTGCGAGCCGATTGCACCTTCTTTGGGGGCACTATCGATGGGCTGTGGTTGGGCCATTGAGTTTAGGGCATTTCGTGCGACGAGGCTCGCCATACTATCCAGCACCACTGCTCCAGACTCGCTGCCGCATGTGGATGCCGTTGGATAAGCTCGCGCAGCGTACGGCGACTGATCACTCGCGTTGTTATGATGCTCTCATATTGAGAGCGGATTGGCAATTCTCACAGGAGCAGAGTTTGTCCAGCATTGATCTCTATCCCCGGGAATGCTAGCGGAAGTGACGGAGGGAGAAGCCAATGAGTCAACGCTGGTTAGCCTGTGGCGCTCGGCTTGTCGCGCTGCTGCTAGTTCCTGTGCTTGCCGTTCCGGTGGCGAGCGCCGCCGATAAGAAACAAGAATTACGAGCCGGCCCTGACGCATGGGCCAATGATCTAACGCCGATTACCGCAGCAGATTGGAGCCGGGACCGGGCTGCGCATCTGCTCGAACGCGCAGGGTTTGGTGGAACGCCGGAAGAAATCGATCATCTTGCCGCCATGACTCCCGAAGCAGCAGTCACATGGCTAGTAGAGTATCAAAAAGTTGAGAACAATCATCTACAACCGTTTGACGAGTCCGGCATTTACGACCCGCCAGTTGAACCTTTTCCTAAAAGCCGAGCCGATGCTGTCCGGATAGCGAAGGCCAGCGGCGAAGCCATGGGAGTGAAAGTCAAACCTGATGGCGATCGTCCGCTGCAACCAGTAGTCAACCGCTTCTTCTATTGGCTGCGCGCTGATTATCTCGAAGTGCGCCGCGCCGCGCAGTGGTGGGCGCAGCGTATGCTGACGACGCACCGACCGCTTGAAGAGAAACTTGCGTTGTTCTGGCATGGGCATTTCGCCACGTCGGACGATAAGGTGCGTGATTACCGCAAGATGATGAAGCAACTCGTGCTGTTCCACCAACACGGCAACGGCAACTTCCGCGACCTGCTCGTCGGCGTCGCGAAAGATCCGGCCATGCTCGTGTTCCTGGACGCCGGAGACAACGTCAAAGGTCGCCCCAACGAGAACTTTGGTCGGGAGATTTTAGAGTTGTTTACCATGGGCGTCGGCAACTATAACGAAACCGACATCCGTGAAGCCTCCCGCGCCTTCACCGGTTGGACGAATGATAGCCTCACGTTCGTGGTCAAAGCCGACTTCCATGATGACGGAGAAAAAACGTTCTTAGGAAGGACGGGACACTTCGATGGTGTTGGCGTTATTGACGTTATCCTTGAGCAGGAGGTGACGGCGCGGTTTATCGCCGGCAAGCTGTATCGCTACTTCGTGCGAGAAGACGCCTCGCCGGAGCTGATTGCCAAGCTCGGGAAGCTTTTTAAGGACAAAAAATATGAAATTGCGCCACTGCTCACGACCATCTTTTTGTCGCGTGATTTCTATAGCCCACCCTCATACGCGACGCAAATCAAAAGCCCGGTTCAGCTCATCGTATCCTCTTATAAGAAGCTCGGTCTGACTGAGACCCCCGGCGTGCCTGACTTCGACGTCACCACTAGAGATCTCGGTCAGGAATTATTTCATCCGCCGAACGTCGCAGGGTGGAAAGGCGGGCGCAGTTGGATCACGCCTGCGATTCTTTTGCAGCGTGGTGATTTTATTCGAGATGTCCTCTTTCCGGATTTTGTCAATTTTCAACCGCCCGATCGACAGATGCCGGAGACAAATCGCGAAGTCGCGCTCAAGATTGCGCAAGGATACGATATCACCAGTGCGACGATCGAAGTCCCTACCAACGCTTCTTCTTCCGAAAATTCGATGTCTATGTTCAATCAGATGGCCGACGCTGATGAAGGTTATAATACCCGCTATGGCAGTACTATTGGGTGGATGGAAGCCTTCCGACGTGTGAAGCCGATTCCTCGCCAGGCGGCGCAACTGAACTTCACGCAAACAGTGATGAAAGCGAAACTGAACACGACAACTGAAGTCGTCGACTATTTTCTGTTGCGCTTGCTGCGAGCGCCATTAGCCGCGGACGACCGACAAATGTTGATTGATTTTCTCACAAAAGAACTCGGTTCGGAGCGTCTTGAGCCGGTAACGTCCTACTTGGAAGAACCCTTACGCCTTTTGGTTCATCTGATTATGAGCGCGCCGGAATATCAGCTTGGGTGAGTCGATTCGGAGTCTCTCGCCCCTCGGGGGCGAGAGCGAGAGTGAGGGGAGTATATTTCATGTCTATACAATCATTCTTCCATCATTACAGGAGCCGCCACGACGCCCTACGTCGCGGCCGTGACGGTCGTGGCGTTGCGACGGGACTC
>JBFWZL010000519.1:0-4493 GCA_050185455.1 Binatia bacterium
CCGCCTTGCTGCCGCCCCTGTCCACAAACTCGATCACTCGCTTGCGCAAATCGGCTGAACATCTCATGCCCGCATTGTAGCGCAGCCGCACCTCAAATCCTATCCATATCTATGGGCTTCACTATAGTCCTTAGGTTGTTCAAGCGTCAGCGTCCGACCAAGAGGAGACGCTGAGCCGCCCGCTCAGAATCGTTCGTTACGGCAACTCGGTCACCCATACCCCCACATTGAGGCTTGCTCCCGGAAGCCCAACGAACGAGCCCGCTATGGGAGGCACTGATTCAGGCAACCTTGCCACCGCCACAGCAATATGATTGGTTCCTACGATTTCTCCGATCGTGGGATCAAACCCCTTCCAACCTGCTCCTGGTAGATACACTTCGGCCCAAGCATGGGTGGCGCCGAAATTAACTGTTGAGGGTGGAGCGTAGAGGTACCCGCTGACAAACCGCGAGGCGAGGCCCAAGCGCCGGGCTGCTTCCATGAATAGATACGCGAAGTCACGGCAAGAGCCGGTACCGCAAGCCAGTGTTTCTGTTGCGCTTTGCACCCCGGGTTCCTCGCGGAGTTGATACGACAGTGTTTGATGGATGTGGACGCTAATACGTTGCAACAAGGCGTAGGTCTGAATTCGTTCGTCTGACTGCCATAAATTTGCGACCCATTCAGTCAACAGGCCTCTGGTTGGGTGCTCGGTGACATTTATATAGGGCGACAGCACCACCCTGTCCTCAGGGGTATAGACAAACGGATAGTCTGTCGCGTAATCAGCCACCAGAAAATCGAGGGGAGCTTGGTTGTATTGCTGAATGATGACTTCGCTCTCAATCACAAGCTGGTTGGCGAGCGCATCGAAGGTCGCTATCGCAACAGAATTGTCTTCCACGTCACGGTGCCAGCGCAGGGTAGCCGGAGGCGTGATCTCTAGGGTTGAGGATTCGATGCGCAGCTCATGGCCTTCTCTCGGACGTAAACGCAAAGCGTGTGGTTCGAGCCGCACAGCGGCAGAGAAATTATAGTAGGTGCGATGAAAAATTTTGTAGCGCTGCATAGTTCATCCTCCTTGCCAATTCCAGCGGCGCCAAAGGTCTGTTGGAGGTCGAAAACGTCCTTTACTATCAATAATAAAGGAGTGCGCTCATATCCTTTGGCGGAATTCAGTTTTTCCGTAGAAAGGGCAAGAGCAAATCGATCGGTATGGGAAACAAGATGGTCGAGTTATTCTCCGTCGCGACTTCAGCAAGCGTCTGAAGATAGCGTAACTGGAGCGCAACCGGGTGCTGCTCAATGATCAGCGCGGCGTCGGCCAATCGCTGCGCTGCCTGGAATTCTCCCTCCGCGTTGATCACCTTGGCCCGGCGTTCGCGTTCCGCCTCCGCTTGTCTGGCAATTACCCGCTGCATGTCCTGATGCAAGTCAATATGCTTGACCTCGACCAATGAGACCTTTATACCCCAGGGGTCAGTCTGGGAATCAATAATATCTTGCAGCTGGGAGTTAATTTTCTCGCGCTCCGCCAGCAGATCGTCGAGCTGCACCTGACCACACACGCTACGCAGGGTAGTTTGCGCCAACTGCGAAGTGGCAAAAAGATAGTTCTCGATTTCCACGATCGCTTTGCTCGGGTCGAGTACGCGAAAGTAGAGCACAGCGTTCACTTTGACCGAGACGTTGTCACGGGTGATCACATCCTGGGGAGGAACGTCCATGGTGATAGTGCGTAAGTCTACTCTGACCATGCGTTCCACTATGGGGATTACGTAAATGATCCCCGGTCCGCGGTAGGGCGCCAGCCGCCCAAGACGAAAGATGACTGCCCGTTCGTACTCTTGGAGAATTTTTACCCCACTGACCAGTAATACAGCGGCGATGAACAAGAATATTGCGAGTGAACCTAAGCCAAACATCTTGCTTGCTCCTCTCGCAAAAGCACCATAGGAACGGTGGGATCGGCGTATAGGTGGATGGAATCCTCCGTTATCCGGAGACCCCGCGTCATGCGAGTAACGATGCTGCGGATATTGCGACTGACATTGTCGATGTCACGCACGGGAAACCCGTCTCGTAAGAACCTACCAATAAGTGTTTTCTCCCCCAGAGTCACAATCTGGAGCGACTCGGGCTGGTCCTCCGTGACGTAGCGCTCGGCCTTGCGGATACAGTTGTCCAATTCCCTCTGCAGCTTCGGCGAGATTTTCATCCCTACAAACAATCGTGTCTCTCTCTCGTCCATGCTGGCGTCTCCTTAATCGTCGTTTCTCATGTCTGAACGTATCTCCCGGAAAAACAAAAGGCCGAACAGACAGCAGCTGCCCTCTGCTAAGGGTTCTTGGCGTCTTGGGAGCCTGCAACTACAACCGGGCGGCGTTCTTCCTCCTGTGGAACCGCGTACTTGAGATAGCGATAATAGTCGCTGTCGGTCGTGAGCAGCAGCACGGAGTTCTTGTTCCCTCCCTCGCCGTAGACCTCTAGCGTGCGTGAGAAGGCATAGAACTCAGGATCGCGACTGTACGCTTCACCGTAGATGCGCGTCGCCTCAGCGTCGGCCTCGCCCCGGACCTCCTGCACCTGTCGGTAGGCGGCGGAGCGGATCTGGCGCAGCTCCTTCTCCATGGTTCCAAGGATCTCCGCGCCCCGGCCTTCCCCCTCTGAGCGGAATTGGGCAGCGATGCGTTTACGCTCGGAAATCATCCGTGCGTAAACTTTCTCGCGCACGCTCTCAATGTAGTCGAGGCGCTTGATGCGCACGTCGATCAGTTCGATCCCGTATTGAGGGATGATCTTTCGGGCCTCGGCCAGGATAGTTCGGGTAATCTCTTCTCGGCCCCGCGTGATCTCTTTTTTGATCTCCTCCTCCCGCTCCGCCGGGAGCTCCTTCAGCACTTCTCCTTCGGGGACCTCCCACGAGGCGCTGCGGACAAGCTCAATGAGTTCGCTGCTCGATACCTGATCCCGAACCACGGAGTCAATGATGTCGTCCAGCCGTGACTGGGCCCCCTCTTCAGTGGTGACGCTCTCCAAAAACTTCTTGGCGTCGGCGATGCGCCAGCGCGCCGTGGTATCCACCCAGATGAACTCCCGCCCTTTGGTGGGGATCTGGTTCGGATCGCCATCCCAGATGAGGAGACGTTTTTCGAAGCGTCGAACCCCTTGGACGAAGGGGAGCTTCATGTGTAGTCCCGCCTCAGTTATCGTCTCCCCCACGGGTCGGCCGAACTGCACAATGACCACTTGCTGCCCCTCCTCCAACACGTAGAACGCACCGGAGAGCACGAGGAATAGCGCCACTACGAAGATGATGACCGACACTTGTAGCCCTGTTTTCATGGCGACCTCCCTTCAGTAAGCGGTTGTGAAACCGCGTCTTTCGGAACCGAATCTAAAGAAAGCCAGGGCACTATGGCTTTCTGGTCGCTGTCCACAATATACAGTCCCTTCATCTCCGCCATAAAGCGGCTCAGGGCCTCCAAATGCAGGCGCCGGCGCGTGACCTCGGGGGCCTGCTGGTACTCGGCTAAGACGGCTTGGAAGCGAGTCGCTTCGCCACGAGCCCGGTTTACCCGTTCGATAGCGTAGCCCTCCGCCTCGCTGATGCTCCGGGCTGCTTCGCCACCGGCCTTGGGAATTTCTCGGTTGGCCTGCTCCTGGGCCTGATTGATCGTCCGCTCTTTGTCCTGACGCGCTTCGTTCACCTCGTTGAAGGCCGGCTTCACGGTATCCGGGGGAGTCACGTCCTGGAGCTCCACCGTGACCAAGTGCACTCCAGTCTCGTAGGCATTCAAGATCTGCTGGATCTCCTCTTTCGCCTTGCTTGAGACCGTCACCCGACCAACGGTCAGCACATCACTGCCGAGCCGGTTCCCGACCACCCGCCGCATGACCGCCTCGGTGATGTCACGGATCGTTTTGGGCGCGTCCCGCACTTGAAAGAGGTAACGGATCGGATCTTCGATGCGATACTGGATGATCCACTGCACGTCGATGACATTGAGGTCTCCCGTGAGCATGAGCGACTCGCTTTTATAGGCTTGATTGCCCGTATACTGCGTCCGCTGACCAAGGGTACTGGAGAGTGATCGGAAGCCGAACTCCTCTTTAAGCACGCGGGCCGTGGGAACCAGGCGGACCGTTTCGACCCCGTATGGCCACTTGAAGTGCAAGCCCGGACCGGCCGTACGCACGACTTTGCCAAAGCGCTGCACGATTCCCGTCTCTTCCGGCTGGACCGTGAACCAGCTCGACCAGAAGATGATCAGCATCACCACAAGAGCGACAATAGCGACGATCGGGCCAGCTCCAAACCCCTGCCATTGTTGCCGAATCTGCGCAATAATGGCCTCTAACTCATTAGATGGCTGCCATCCCCCAGGGGGAAAATCTCGTTCTGCCATGGATTACCTCCTTCCGCGATAATAGCAATTGCGGCGCAATGTACGAAGGTGCTCGCCATCATCAACGGAATTGTCTGTATGAGGAGCACAGGATAGACACCC
>JBFWZL010000520.1:0-4468 GCA_050185455.1 Binatia bacterium
GGAGTTGTGGTTCTTGGTTTAGGGGTATTGCTACTAGGTGGATGTGAACAGGAGGGTCCGGCGGAGCGCGCGGGCAAGCAGGTTGATGAAGCCGTCGAGAACCTAAATAAAACAGTGAAGCCTGATGGACCAGTGGAGCGTGCAGGAGAGAAAGTGGATGAAGCGGTCGAAGCGGCGGGAGATAAAATCAAAAAAGCTGGTGATAAAATCGAAAGCGCTACCGATCATTAGACAGCCGGTCACGGCAGAATATAGATGACGCCAAGGACCGGTCCTGATCATGTATGCTCAAGGTCCATATTCATGACGAGCAAACGCAGGCAGTTTGTGGAACAAGCCGCTCTCCCTCCACGTGCAACAACTATTCTCAGAGGGATGGGCAACGTGCAAAGTTTATGAAGGAGTGCTGGTTATGGTGAATCTCCTCTGGTCTGCCAGTGAATTACCAGCGCTTCTGCTTTCTATTGCGGCGTTAGCTCTCATGGTCTCCGTCTTATCGCATGCACAAGCGGTCTTTATACCTCTCGCATTAGCAATGATGCTAACTTTCATACTGATTCCACCCGTCGAACGGCTGGAACGGTATATGCCTCGCCTCTTAGCTGTGAGCATCACCTTGATATGCACCCTATCCATCCTTAGTGGTTTCACTTTTATCCTCTATGATCAATTTAACGATCTGGCGAGCCAATTACCTCGTTACTCAGTATCTATCAAGGAAAAATTTGCTGCTCTTCGTTCCACCCGCAATAGCGCCATAGAAAATATCGCTAAAACCGTCGATGAAGTCAGTCGCCAACTGGATCAACAAGAAGAAAAGCGCGAAAAAGATGGACGCACAACCATAGAGAAAAACAAGGTAGAAATGAAACGCCAACTGCAACCGGTGATGGTTGTGGAAAGCGAACCGACCGACGTTAAGCGACTTTGGTTGTTGGCTGAGCCCATGTTCGAGCCCCTGATGACTTCAATCATCGTTATTGTATTGGTTGCGTTTATGTTGGTTCAGCGGGAAGAGCTACGGAATCGTTTCATCCGCCTAGTGGGAGACACTCGCTTATCTCTTACGACCAAGATTATGGATGAAGTCGGGCAGAAAATTAGCAGTTTTCTTTTTACACAGTTGGTCATTAATGCAAGTTACGGCTGCATTCTGAGTTTAGGATTGTGGTGTATTGGAATCCCTTACGCGGTGCTCTGGGGAGTCATGGCCGCGCTTTTTCGCTTTGTCCCTTTTGTCGGCTCATTTATCTCCATGATTCTTCCCTTGGCTTTGGCTTTTGTCATTTTCTCAGGCTGGCGGGGTTTTATAGCGACATTTAGTTTATTCATCGCGCTAGATATTATCACCGCTCATGTGGTAGAACCCTTCCTCATCGGCCAGAAAGTTGGGGCCTCCTCCTTGGCGCTCTTGGTGATGGCCCTTTTCTGGACTTGGCTGTGGGGCCCAATTGGTTTGCTCCTCGCTACGCCAATCACTGTTTGTTTGGTGGTTTTGGGAAAATACGTACCCCGATGTGCGCTTTTTTCCGTTCTCTTGGGGGACGAGCCTGCCCTACCAACAGAAGTAAGCGTATATCAACGCTTACTTGCCGGTGATGAAGAGGAGGCTGCCGAGTTGGTTACACGAGAGCTGCAAGAAAATTCTACGCTTGACGTTTATGATTCTGTATTAGTCCCAACCCTGCTCCAGGCGACACGCGATCTTCAGCGAGGCGACATTACCCAGACGGAGCACGATTTTGTCTTGCAAGTTATTCGTGACCTCGTCAATGATCTCGGTCAGGGACAACAGCAGCAGAATACTATCGCTTGCGCTCGCCTCCAAGAGTCTGGAGAGCCTGTTGTTCCGGTCAATCTTCTCATCATTCCGGCTCGTAGTAAAAATTCTGCTATTGTTATGGACATGTTGCACTTTGTGTTAGACCATGCCACTTGCGCCGTGCATACCTTGTCGACCGAAGCGCTCGCCTCAGAAGTTCTAGTGGCCGTCGAGAGAGAATGTCCGATCCTCGTCGTTATTACCGTGATGCCCCCAGGGGGCAACTCGCAGGCTCGCTATCTGTGTAAACGGCTGCGAAGTCACTTTCCCAGGCTGCGCATTTTAATTGTCCGACCTGGCGTGGACAGTAATTCTTCTCTGGGCCAAGATTCAATTGTCCAGAGTTTTCTTGAGGCGGGAGCTGATAAAGTTGCGCTTCAACTTTCGTACGCCGTGAAAATTCTCCCTCAGATGGTGTTTCCATCCGTACTGCGCGTAGCTGACGTGCAGGCAGAAACGCTGGCACTGAACGAAGCAGTCAGTCAGCCAGGCTAGCGACAAGCATAGTCTCCTGACGCTTCTTCTGAATCTCGACTCGTTTCACGCAGGTAATGGGAGCAAGCGTCTTTGCCGCCAATTCTTGATCAACACCCTTCGGGTCCGTCACCCAGAGACTCACGCTTCCATCACGAGCTTGCATAACGGACGACGAGACCTGGAAGTCCCTTCCCACCACGATGGTCATGTCTCTTTGTAAATACGCTTCAAGCAAAAATTCGGCGAGAGCATGTTTTACAGAGAAAAAATTACTATGCAGGTTGATAAGAAATAAATGCGTCGCAGGCGCATCTCAGGGATCCCTCCCTCTTCTCCGCTTATGGATCCACGAAAAGTTAGCCTTTAACGGCAAAATAAATGTCTGCTTGATCGAAAGGCGGCGACGTTTTGATAAGAAGAGGAAACGTCTTAAGGTTCCTTTCTTTGCAGTCACGGCTCGGGACACTGGAAAAGGTTCGTCACGAAAATGAAACGACTTGTCTCAGCTTTGCTACAGCGTGAAGCAAAAATCTGTGCTTTAACCGCCCGACAAGCAAAAAATGAAGTCTTATCGCACTCGTGGACCTATTTCTGACAAGGAAGTTGTTGGCACATCTTTTGTAATTTCACTCTTAGCAAATTTAATAAGCGTGAAAGGAGCGCAACGATGAATTGGGATCAAGTTGAAGGTAAATGGAAACAGCTAAAGGGTAAGGTGAAGGAGAAATGGGGCAAGCTTACCGATGATGACGTTGATGTCGTCGCGGGAAAGCGTGACCAACTAGCTGGTAAACTGCAGGAAAAATACGGATACGCAAAAGATCAGGCCGATCGGGAAATCGATGATTGGTGCGGTCGTCTGTAAAGGAGAAGTATAAATGAAAAAGATACTACCATTCTTGGCAACTTTGACATTAGCGTACGGCGCCGTCGCCACGCCTCTTTGGGCTAACCCTGCGGATGCGGACAATACCGGAAAGAATGCCCGAGATGCGGACGGCGCCGCTGTCACTCCCTTTGATCAATCTGAAAAAGAATCTGATCTCACGATGACTCAACATATCCGTCAAGCGGTTGTCGCTGACGATACGTTGTCTACGAACGCCAAAAATATCAAAATCATAACGATCAATGGCATGGTGACGCTCCGTGGTCCAGTGGATAGCGAAGATGAGCGCCAGCGAGTTCTCGCCAAGGCGCAGCAACTCGCTGGACCCAAAAACGTCGATAACCAACTTGAACTTAATGAACAATAACCTAAGGAAGGAAGGGCTTATCTCATGGCGACTTCAGTGTTTTGCATTGCCAAAACGTACGGACAGGCTGTCTCTATCGTGGATCGTTTGAAAGTAAGCGGGTTTTCCAACAACGATGTTTCCGTCCTCTTTCCCGACAAGAGCGGAACACGAGACTTCGCTCACGAACAGAATACAAAAGCGCCCGAAGGCGTGGTAACCGGAGGAGCTGCGGGTGGGGTGCTTGGTGGCGCGCTTGGTTGGCTTGTGGGCGTTGGCTCGCTCGCGATACCTGGCTTAGGGCCATTCATTGCCGCCGGACCTATCCTGGCGGCAATGAGCGGCGCAGCGGCGGGAGCCGCTCTGGGAGGAGCGACGGGCGCGCTCGTCGGCATGGGCATGCCGGAATACGAAGCGAAGCAATATGAAGGAAAACTTCGCGAAGGTAATATTCTTATTTCTGTTCATGCCGAAGACAGCGACGAACGTGACCGCGCCAAGGAAATTTTTGAAAATGCAGGAGCAGAAGGCATATCTTCTTCCTCCGAAGCGAGCGTATGAAGTAGACTGAAGCGATGAGGTGGCAGATCCGCCGCTGGGATAGCCTTCCATCGGCGATTTTTTCGCCTGCAAAACTCCCTCAATCACACCCTTCGCTCTAAAAAATGACGAAACCGCGCGCCTTTCTCCTCAAAACCATGACTATATTTCACCTCATCTCCCGAGCCGTACTTACGGTCAGCGTCAATCTTAACTTAGCCGGAGTAAGCGGCGCGCGGTTTTTTCTAAAAATTTAACTAAGAGTGATAAACGAAAGATGGAGGGAGATCGCTGCAAGGCGCTACCGACATGCGACAAGCGCACCCTGGGTTTGCGGTTCCCCCAGGTGCGGCTTATGAAGTTCAATGTCGAGTTGACGGAATTCGTTTTTTTC
>JBFWZL010000521.1:0-4465 GCA_050185455.1 Binatia bacterium
GTCCCGTGGCTCTTTGGTCGCTATGAATTTCGCATCGGACAATTACTGAACTCACCCAGCTTACTTGCCGATGCAACGGAATTTCGAGCTCACGTGCTGTCCTCTGGGATCGTATTCGCCGGCCTGGCGGGGCAGTTCATCGGGTGGCAGTTTGACCGATTCGCCGCCCTGCTCATCAGTTTATGGATTGTGCGCGCCGGCTGGGAAACTTTAACCGACAGTATGCGCGTCTTGTTAGACGCGTCGCTGGATGTCGACACGCTGCAACAGGTCCGCCAACTCATTGCGCGACAGCCAGCCGTCGTGGCCGTCAACTCCGTTACGGGCCGCAATGCGGGCCGATATCGTTTCATTGAGACGGAAATCAGCGTGCGCGTCCGGGCGTTGGACAAGGCGCACCAGGTCAGTCACGCTCTTGAAGCGGCTATTCGCACCCACGTACCTCATGTAGAACGCGCGCTCGTGCATGTGGAGCCAGCGCGGCAAGAGGTGCGTCGCGTCGCGGTCCCCCTGGCTGACCACAGTGACGCCGTCAGCAGGCACTTTGGCACTGCCCTTTCTTTTGCGCTCGTCGAGATACGAACGGCTGATGGCAGCCGCGAGAACCAGATGACGATTACCAACCCCTATGCTGCCGACCCCCGCGGTCGTGGTCTTAAAGTCGCGCAGTGGTTACTTGAGCAAGGGATTGACGTCCTGATCACCGCCGATGATATCCGGGAAAAAGGGCCGGGCTACGCTTTGGGTGACGCGGGCGTCGCTATCATTATTTCCGAGGCGGCGACGCTTGCTGCGGCGTTGACTGCTAGTGTCGGTCAGCAGGGACCTTCTGAGCAAACCTCGACTCTCCCCAAGGAGGAGCACAGCGATCAAGTTCCGCGAGTTGACTTACAGGAAGAGTAAAAGCCCTGAGGCTCAGCAGTCGTGACCTCAACGTTGCAAATTCATTCTACAAGGAGCTGGCAGCAGTATTTCCCTACTCACATGGCCGGGACAAACGAGGCAAGGATCTGTGTTTTGTCGGGCCGGTGTGCTCTACGTCGACACCGCCGGTGAGCCGGTCGAGCGCTGATACAATCCGCTCCAAGGTGTCATCCTCAGGGCCTAGCATTCCTTCTTCTTCGGCTACCGCTATCTCACTCGCATCGTACTCCCAACGGCGGAGCACCTCGATTTTTTGCGCGTCGGTAAGCTCCCCACAGGCAAGCACGTCTTCAGGGCCGGTAAAGACCGAAGCTGGGTCAAGCAAGGCTTGCTCGCGATCTACCAGTTCTGAACGGGAACGATTTCTCGGTTGATTGGACATGTCTCGTGTTCTTTACAAGGGACATGCCACTCTTATGGTGAGCGTGAGCCCAACGCACGGGCAACGCGGAAATGTCGGCCAGTAAAGTGAAGTTATGTGATAAAGAAGAACTCCCTTTCCTTACCGTTGTTGTCAATCCTAAGAAAAATTCCACTCTTCTATTCCTGTTTGTGAGAACACTG
This sequence comes from Binatia bacterium, assembly GCA_050185455.1. Lineage (GTDB taxonomy): Bacteria > Desulfobacterota > Binatia > Bin18 > Bin18 > SYOC01. The sequence continues at coordinate 1,489 of JBFWZL010000521.1, forward strand.
TATTCTTTGCGTTACACCGTTTGCTGTTTTTCGTGGTAAGAATCTTGCTGTTTTCGAAGAAGGCCAGGCATTCTTATGAAAAGGAGTTCCTTATGAAAATTCTCTTAGCGATTGATGGTTCACCATGTAGCGAAGCGGCGGTGCGCGAAGTCGCAACGCGGCAATGGCCGGAGGGTAGTGAGGTAAAGATTCTTGCCGTTGTCACTGTTCTTCTGCCAGACGTTCCCCTTGATCCCTTCTTCGTCACCTACGCGGCGCACATGGAAATGATGAAGAAAGAACGGACCCGGTTGGAAGAACTGGTCGAACGCACAGCCAGTGAACTCCGCAAATCCGTCGTCAGCAAAGAACTACACATTGAAACAGCGGTAATCGATGGCTCTCCCAAGCAGATAATTGTCGAGCAAGCGGAACAATGGAACGCAGATCTCATTATCTTGGGTTGTCATGGCTTTGGACCGGTGAAGCGGTTCTTGCTCGGCTCGGTCTCGCAGGCGGTGGCGGTGCATGCGCCATGTTCGGTGGAAATCGTACGGCTGCGGCACGCTCCCGAGGGTCAGCCGGTCTAATGCCAGGATACCAGTACGACCGTGCGTATCCTCACCATCAATCTCAACGGCATCCGTTCCGCTGCCGCCAAAGGTTACTTCGCTTGGCTGGTGCGTGCAGCCCGGGCGCCGCCGCGGAAGAGAGCATGCCGTTTTCGTGTTGAGTGTCGCGGGAAGAAATTTTTGTGGGAAGGGAAACTCCACACTCTTGAGGAGGAGAGTATATGAGCCAAAACTCAAAAACAGGGCGATGGACAATAGTAGGAACATTGTGGGCGGTCGGTATTATTGCTGGCGCCGCCTACTCCCAGGAAACTGCTCCCAAAGGATCAAGCTATGCTCCGGTGGATATCAAGGAGGATTTCGCTGCCATCATGGCGCGGATGAAAAAGGATAAACCGGCGGTCATGAAACGGCAAATGGATTTGCTCAATGAGCGCTACGACTTGAGCAATCGTCCCGCCCAGGGGGTTACAATGTCCCGTGGCAAGCCGATTCAGGAGGGCGTGCGCGCCAAGCTGCCGACCGGCACAACCTGGGATCAACTTGCCGGGACGAGTCCTGAAGAAATTCGCGAGAAAGAGTTGTTTCCCAAAGGTTTTTTACCATTGCCCCATCCTAACCATGCTGAGGGAGGAATGGTCTTCCCCAAGTTCCATATTGATGAGATCAAGAAACAGGAAGGACGTGATCTCATGCGCTTCGACCTGGATTTTGATCTACCGGATCACTTCTTACCCGAGTTTCCGGCCCCGATTTACTTAACGACCCGGCCCGATTTAGGCGATGTGTCCCAGGGCAAGTTAGTCACCATAGAAAACTACTATGCGCTCTTCAACGGCATCCTGAATCCTAAACAACTAGAAGGTTTGAGATTGTTGGTTACTCCCTTTCCGCAGCAGCAGTTCAACCAGACCGAAGACCGTCGGACCGAACGGCCTAGTCGGGGGGTTGTCTGTTTCGAGTGCCATGCCAACGGCCATACCAATGCCTCGACCCATCTGGTCGGTGATATCCGTCCACAAGAGTTTCGTCACCGCATCGATACTCCAACGTTGCGCGGGGTGAATGTGCAGCGGTTGTTCGGCTCGCAACGAGCTTTGAAAAGCGTCGAGGACTTTACCGAGTTTGAGCAGCGCGCCGCCTACTTCGACGGCGATCCGGTGATTGCCACGAAAAAAGGGGTGAACCCCCTGGAGCGTGGCAGCCAGGTGCATGCAATGGCGGAGTTTCAAGAGCTGCTGGATTTCCCGCCGGCTCCGAAACTCACGGTCTTAGGAAAGCTTGATCCGAAGAAAGCAACCGAGTCAGAGTTACGCGGCCAGGAATTATTTTTTGGCAAAGCCGAGTGTGGAACCTGTCACCCCGCGCCCTACTATACCGACAACCTCATGCATAATCTCAAGACAGAGCGTTTCTACAAGTCGCACATGATCAACGGACGCATGGCGAGCGCAGATGGTCCCATCAAGACCTTTCCCTTGCGCGGCATCAAGGACTCGCCTCCCTATTTGCATGATGACCGCCTCCTGACTCTGGAGGATACCGTCGAGTTCTTCAACCTAGTGCTAGAAACCCAACTCAATGCCCAAGAAAAAACCGATCTGGTCGCCTTTATGCGCGCCCTGTAACCTCAGGCCACGACGCGGCGCGTCGTGGCGTCAATCCGCTCGCGCCAGTAGGGTACAACGTGAAGAACATTCACATGCCCCTGCGGCGCTCCCACGTAAGTCCACTCTGTCAGCAATCTCCTTTCTACAGTCAACCGCACTCCTACGAAGACTTTCTTGATAACGACCCTGGGCCGGCGTACAGAGTTTTCTTCTCCAACGCCGTCGCCTTCGCATCGCAGGGAGAAACCGCAAGGGTCGTACCAGTAAGCGCAAACGGCCATCAGCATTGTGGTTACACGCTGTTATATGCTGTTCAGCGTCAGGGCCTGTTCATAGAGGCTAGAGCGGTTCTTAGTTCTGGGAATGCCGCCATGCTTTTTTCCCACTGCTAGGAAGGTGCATGTTCTCACCCAGCGCAGCTGTTTGATTTTCTCATGCATGCACGGAACTTCCTTGGGCGCCATTCTTGGATAATACTTTCCCTCAAGACAGATGGAACACGCTTCAATAACAGCTACCTCTGGCCTTAGAAAGAAACAAAAGAAAGGAATAAATAAATGGAATCTTTGGAAAACAAGAAACTCACCATCGTCGCCTTTGGCGCGCACCCAGATCCCTTCGACATGCCCTATCAGGCTGGCGGCACGTTGGCCAAATATGCCAAGCGTGGGCATCGCGTGATCATGGTTTCGGCTTCCTATGAAGAAGAGTGGGAGCCTGAGATCAAAGCGATTGCCCAACATTTAGGAGCCGAGCATCGGTTTCTCGATTTCGCGGAAGGAGCCATCTTTGACGATCCTTCCCATACCCATCGCA
>JBFWZL010000522.1:0-4434 GCA_050185455.1 Binatia bacterium
ACGCTCTTCCGATCTGCCCTATGGGGTTTTGGCCTTCTCAGCCTGCAGGGTTTTACGCTTGAGCCACTGGCCCTTATCGCCCTCTTTCCCTTATGCATTCGAGGCGTCGCACTCGTCATCTACTGGCGTTCCAGTCTCACGGGCGCACCTGCGCCAGGGCCTTCTCTCTTTACGCAAAAGGCAAATCGCGACCAAGCGTTGGAGCATACAGCCGCGACGCTCGGGCGTCCTCTCACCATCGCTCTTTGTCTTGACGGAATTGCATTGTTTACGTTGACATGGTCGGATGTTCCGGCGCTACAAGCCCTCGGCTACCTCGGTGTTGGTTGGTTGGCTGGACTCCTTATCTCTTTGTGGCTCATCTTTCCTCTCTTGTCCACGGTTGGCGCATTGCCCAGCCGCATCAGAACTCAACCATGGGGAACACGCCTTGCGCTCCGCGGCGCCACGTTTCTCCGCGCGTTGTTGCGTCTTCCCGTCGTCTCCTACGGCGGAATAGGCATCATCACCTTGCTGGGGCTCGGCGCCGCCGGGCAACTGCAAGCCGGCCGGGAAATGCTCGGCACAACCCTCTTCTACGCCTCTCATCCCTTCAACCGAGCTTTCTCGCTCGTGAATGACAAATTTATCGGTGTGAACCAATTGATCGTCGTGGCTCAAGCGCCTAGTGAGGCCGCGTTTCGCGACCCGAAAGCACTTGACGCCCTGGAGGCTTTTCAGCACTTCATGGCGGAAGATAATCAATTCGGCGGCGTCTTAGCGATCACTAATCTGACGAAGTCGCTTACGCGCATGTTTCATGAGGACATCCCTAAATGGGAGATTATTCCTGACGATATCAATTCGACCGGGCAAGTCATTTTTCGCATCATTTCTTCCGCGGCGACGCCGAGCGAAGTAGAAAGGTTTTTGTCCACAGACTACCACACCACGACAGTGACATTTTTCTACCGCAATTATTCCCCGGATATTCTCAATCGCATCTTGACGCGGGCAAAGGCATTCACGGCCCAGCAGCAAAATCATATCGTACAATTTCGTGTGGGCGGCGGCATCCTCGGCGTTCTCGCCGCCGTCCATGCTGCGGTCGAACACGCCTTTTGGCGCATGATGGGCGCGGTGCTGCTGCTCGCAGGAATCGGAGGATTTTTCCTGAACAATTCTTTTCGTTCGCTTTGGAAACTTCTCGCTGGTGTTTTTCTCGCTCAGGCCATGCTGTTAAGTCTATTATGGCTTGGGGACATTGATTTGAATATGTACACCTTACCGGCGATTGTCCTGAGCGTCGGGACTGTGCTTATTCCTCTTTCTTTCGGCCTTTCAGACTCTATGGATGCGCAGTTACACGCCAGCAGTTGCACCGCGGTTGGACTAACGACCGCAGCCGCGGCTGCGGTGTGGCTGCTCTCGCCACTGCGACTGCAGACGGAAATGGGAGTCTTCTTTATTGTGCTGGCGATCCTTTATACGGTAGTTCCATTAGGCTTACGAAGTGGTCCAGAAATGGAAGCCTCTGCATGAGGACGGATTTTTCTCATGTTTTGCATGAGAACGAGACTCTAGACTGTTTACGGACAAGTGCTAGCATCACCGACCATGAATCTGATTAGCGAACTGAAAGCAATCCAAGACCGACACGGCTATTTGCCGGAGGGTGAATTACAGGCCTTCTCCCAACGTGCAACCATTCCGCTGTATCAGATCCAAGCCGTTGCGAGTTTTTACCCTCATTTTCGCTTGCAACCAAAACCACAGCTTGACATCAAAGTGTGTCGAGACCTCTCCTGTCGTCTTGCAGGAGCGCGGCAATTGCTGCGGTCGGCGGAAGAATCCGCAGCTTCTAAGACTCACAGTGAAGTCGGCAGCGTCTCGTGTCTGGGGAGGTGCGATCAAGCCCCAGCCCTCGCCATTAACGACACCATCTACGCAGGAGTTACCGAGCAACGATTGCAAGAATTGCTTCAAGCCGTCCAGCAAGGCGTTCTGTCTGATCACACCTTTGTGCAGCAAGGCTCGACGACCTTTGCCATTGATCCCTACGAGCGGGCAACCGACCGGTGCGGCGCGCTTCGTGACCTCCTTACACGCCATGATGTCGCTGGAGTGATTCAAACGCTTAAAGATAGCGGTCTGCGGGGCATGGGAGGCGCTGGATTCCCAACAGGTATGAAGTGGGAGATCGTCCGGAACGCAACTGGTGCGGAAAAATATGTTGTCGTCAACGCTGACGAAAGTGAGCCGGGGACTTTTAAGGACCGTTTCCTCATGGAGAAGTTTCCCCATTTGCTCCTTGAGGGAATCCTGCTTGGCGCTTATGTCATCGGCGCGCGGAAAGCGTTCATTTTCATTCGCCATGAATATCCAGACCAGGAACATATCCTTGAAAAAACTCTTGCCGAAGCCCGCGCTCAAGGGAGTATCGGCCCACGCATTCTTGGTTCCGACTTTTCTTGCGACGTGGAACTCTTTGTCAGCGCTGGTGGGTACATCTGTGGAGAAGAAACCGCTCTTCTAGAAGCGCTCGAAGGGAAACGCGCCGAGCCTCGCAATAAGCCGCCCTTTCCCGGTACGCATGGACTCTGGGGGAAACCTACCCTGATCAATAATGTCGAGACCCTTTGCATGATTCCCGGTATTCTTCGTCGCGGCGCGGATTGGTTTAAACAGCAAGGGCGCAATAATAATGGTCTCAAATATTTAGGGTTGAGCGGGCACGTGCAACGCCCCGGGGTCTACGAAGTGCCGCTGGGCCTTTCAGTTGAGGAATTCATCAAGAACTATGGCGGCGGCATAGCTGGAGGAAAACGCCTCAAAGCGTTTTCCCCTGGAGGCGCATCTTCCGGGTTTCTTCCTGCGTCAATGACGAATGTGGCGTTGGACTTCCAATCGCTTACCCAAGTAGGCTCCATGCTCGGGTCCGGCGCCGTGGTCGCATTAGCGGAAGGAACCTGCATGCTCGACGCGGCGTTGAATGTGGTGACGTTCTTCCGTAATGAGTCGTGTGGAAAGTGTGTTCCCTGTCGGGTCGGCAGCGACAAGATCGTCCATATTCTGGAGCGCGCCACGCGTGGGCAAGCGACAAGGGACGAAATAGACCTGATCGGCGAACTGGCGGAAACCATGCAGCTGACCTCTATCTGTGGTCTCGGTCAGGCGGCGCCGTTGCCGATCACTTCAGCGTTGAAATACTTTGGCGACGAGATCATGTTGCATCTGACAGAAAAACGCTGCCCGGAGGGAGTATGCTTCCGAGGGGCCGGGGATTAGGGGTTAAGGGTTGGTCAAACGCAGAATCGACAAAGAGTAATTATGTCTTACCAATCCCCAATCCTCGCTTCTGCCATCGTACTAACCGGCGGCAAAAGCTCGCGCATGGGTCGCACAAAGGCGTTGCTCCTGTTCGCTGGAGAGCCGCTTATTGTCCACATGATCCGTCTCTTACAAGAACTCTTCTCGGATATCGTCGTCGTCGCCGCGCCCGAGCAAGAATTGCCGCCATTACCGGTGACGCTCACCAGGGACGACGTCGCGTATCAGGGACCGGTTGGTGGGATATTCTATGGCTTGCAAGCCGCACGTGAAGAGTTATGTTTCGTTACTTCCTGCGACGCGCCCTTTCTCAATCCCGCGTTGATTGCCTATCTCCTTTCGCTTGCCTCAGACTACGATGTGGTTGTGCCGTATTGGCAAGATCGCTTGCAACCTTTGCACGCGGTCTATCGACGAAGCGTGATTCCATTGTTGGACGAACAACTCAAACGAGGCGAGCTGAGACCTATCTTCTTGTACAAAAAAGTTCGCACCCGAGAAGTGACGGAAGAAGAAATCCGCCGCTTCGATCGGGAAGGGCTAAGCTTTCAGAACATGAACAGTCCGGAGGACTATCAAGCGGCATTGGCGCTTTGGCAAGCGCGCAAGCCGTCCATCACCTGCACGGTCGAACTGTTTGGCGTCGCCCGGCTCAAAGCAAAAACAGACCGTTTTATGTTGTCTCTTTCTTCGGGAGCAAAGTTGACAGATGTGCTGCTCGCGTTAGCTAAAGTGTGCCCTAACTTGGTCGGAACGGTCATCGCCCCGGATCATCAGTCTCTCCTCGCGGGCTTCGCCTGTAATCTCAACGGGATTGACTTCGTTCGCACTCTTGATGCGCCAATCCGCAACGGCGACCAGGCGCTCATCCTGTCAAGCGACGCGGGAGGATGAGCTGGAGCCTCAACCCGCCCTTACGTCGCTGTACTTTCCGTCTCCATACTATTTCGGACTCTGCAGATAGCGCAGCAACTCCGAATTCGATGGCAACACCAGTGTCGTTCCCTCGCCGAGAATTTTCTCATACGCCTGCAACCGACGGGTAAAAGCGGCAAACTCAGGGTCTTGGCCAAACGCTTGCGCATAGATCGAGGTAGCGTGGGCGTCGCCGTCCCCGCGCAGCGG
>JBFWZL010000523.1:0-1923 GCA_050185455.1 Binatia bacterium
TTCCTGCATTTCTACAAGTTGCACGGATCGATCCATTGGTTCGAGCAAGCCGGTGAAATACGCGCCCGGCATCCGAGTCTGGCACCCTTTCGGACATACAGAGGCTTGAGTACTGCTGAAAAGGCGAATGAACTCGCCAAGGTTGCAGCAGAAATCCCGGCAGTAGGCATCCTGCCAACCGCTAACAAGTTCGCCGAAACCCTGACGATGCCCTACGCGCATCTCTTCCGCTCCTTTCAGATGCGCTTGGGTATTCCCCAGACCTTTCTCCTCGTCCTCGGGTATGGGTTCGGAGATGATCATGTGAGCCGCGTCATTGAAACCGCGCTGATGAATCCTTCGTTGGTGATGTTGGTTGTTGAACCCAGTCCAAAGAGCCCGGTGGTCGAACGAATACGGCGCTACAGGGACCTGGGAAAGCGCGCCTTTGTGCTTTGTCCAACGGACAACGCGTTCACGGCCACGCCATATGAACGCGCCACGTTCGACGATTTTGCGCGACAGGTGATGCCCGACGTTCAGTGGCTCGATGACTTCCTGCGGTTGAGGCGTTTCGAGAAGCAGATCTCGTCTTCTGCAACACCAGAGCCAGACCCGCATTCCGCGATCTAGCATGGATAACCCCCGCATAGTCGGCCACATCGTCGCGGTTCAGGGCTTCCGCGTAAAAGTGGAGCTTCTGCCGGAAACTCGTTCCGCCCTTCGCGCGACGCTTGACGGCGTCCAGACGGCGATCGCGATCAATGCCTATCTGGCTTTTTCGCTCGGCGCAAGCGAGGTCATCATTGGCATCATCACTGACCTGGAGGCTCGCGAGACATACGATCCGTCTACGGACGGAGAACTGAGCTTGGAGCTGATGAAGCCCCGACGTGTGGCGAACGTCCAATTGCTCGGCACGATCGAGACCGTCGATGGGGAACCGTCCTTCAGCCCCGGAATCTCAATTTTGCCCACGTTGGACACTCCCGCAGAGATCGGCTCGCCGAATATTTTGCGCGCCGTCTTCGAAATTCCACCACGTCGCAATCAGCCGGAAGGCTACGACGCGAAGGATTTTGACTGCGAACTGGCAATTGGCCATCCGACCGGGCAATCAGGCAACGTCGTTCGCGCGTCTTACAACGATCTGTTTTCGCGTCCGTTGGCGATCGTCGGGAATACCGGGTCTGGGAAATCCTATTCGGTTTCGAGCCTGATTCAGAAGGCAATGAAAGCGCTCGCCGGCGCGGCGGAGGAGCCACACGTTTTCATCCTCGACATCAATGGCGAGTATGAGAAGGCTTTTCCGTCCGGAAAGACGACACCGCGGCAACCCGATCGCATCTACCTGAATGGTGAAGAGTTCGGAGTCCCGCTGTGGTTCTTAAACGCGGAAGAGATTTGCGCCTGGCTGAGTGCTTCAGAGCAAACGCAGGAACCTGTCCTCAAGGACTGGTGGGCCATTGCCAAAGGGGGCAGCGCCGACGAGGCTGCTAGCCTCAATGCGTTGCAGAACGCGATGAGCTCCATTGATCAACTGTTGAGCGAACTCACGAGCATCAAGAAAAAGTCCTCTGGCTCCTATTGCGACGCAATTATTGGGCATCTGCAAAACTCGGGAATCGACACCTCCACATTCAATGGCTTATTCGCGACCCATCGCATGGTGGACAAGTTCAACACAGAGATTCTGAATAACCAGGCTTCAATCGCCACCGAGGCGGATGTTCTAAAGAACAAGATTCGCGAGTTGATCGCCGGTGCAGCCGGAACTGCCGAGGTGGCGGTTCGAACGGCGGACTCCCCCTTGCCGGTAACTACGCGCGACCCGCGCGCTCTGATGAAGATCGAGGACATCGCCAAGCTCGACTGGCCTATGAGCGGATTGCGAAGGAAGGGCGCAAGTTCGGGTTTTCACTCATTATTGCGAGCCAGCGGCCC
>JBFWZL010000523.1:2023-4433 GCA_050185455.1 Binatia bacterium
TAACTACGCGCGACCCGCGCGCTCTGATGAAGATCGAGGACATCGCCAAGCTCGACTGGCCTATGAGCGGATTGCGAAGGAAGGGCGCAAGTTCGGGTTTTCACTCATTATTGCGAGCCAGCGGCCCAGTGAAATCAGCCAAACCATCATCAGCCAATGCGCCAACTTCGTCAGCCACCGTTTGCAGAATCCCGATGACATTGATCACTTCCGCCGCATCATTCCTCTGCAGGCACGCCGTCTGCTCGATCAAGTGACAATTCTCGCCGCTGGCGAGGCGATCGTGTTTGGGAGCGCTTTTCACATTCCAGCGCGCGTCCAGTTCGATCGACCCGAGCCCGGACCCTATAGTCAGACTGCCGCTCCCTTCCATGAGTGGTCAAGAGAGACATCGCCATTCCCACTCGATCAAATCATCGGCGCATGGGGCGTCGCAAAGCTATAGAGAAAGTGAAACGCGTAGCATCATCATTGCTTTTAAGAGGGTTTTGTTGCAATGGCGCGTGAACGCTGAAGGAAAACACTCCTCGTGTCGGTATCATTAGGCCAATGCGTGGAACTCCGCTGCGACGGACAAGTTGTTAGCGTGCGGGGTGTGTAGCTGACATTCAGTCTGCATATCAAGGTGATAATTGATCAGATGACAGCGAATTTCCGCTTCACTAATGCATCAGCGTCCGAGATGGGTCGGGTCCGGTTATAACTTCAAGTAGCAAGCGGTTCATTCGGGACGACTCTCCGCACCCTATGATCGCTGAGTAACCCTTTGCGGTCCTATTTTGGCCGCATCGCCAACGGCGGCTTTGGCCGAGGAGCGATCCTTCATGACGATGTGGCAGATAGCTTACCGCCGGTCAAACTCAGACGGATAATTTGGGGGAATGCAGACATTGACCGCGTAGCTCAAACGCAACGGTGATGCCCAAGGAGAAGCTTCGGTAAATTAGAACGGGCGCGCCGGGCGTTCGAAAATGCACTGGCACCCGCAGCGTCAGCAATGCTAACAGCCATGTCAGCCACATCTGCAGGTCACGACCATCTCAGCGGCCTAAATAAACTGCCGTAATCTGCTCGCGTTCATGCCCCAGTTCTTCGCTGATCGTAAGCCGCGCATCCCGGTCAATCTCGCGCTGCGCCGGGCTCAAATCCTTCGTGCGGGGGCCGCCGGCAGCGGGCGCCGCCCAGCCGGTCAGTTCCTTGTAGCGCATCTGGGCGTACTGGTGCCGGTGTCCATGGACGTGATGTGTTCCGGCCCTGGCGCACTGATATTCGAAGCGATGGAGCTGATCGACGTAACGCTGGTCAGCCGGAATCAGGCTGCCCCTGCCGGCAAAGCGCTTGGCCTCGTCGAGTATCCGGCGCTGTTCCTCGTTGCGGATGGGTATTTCCCGCGCACGGCCACCCTTGGTCCAGGTGTCCTTCAGAGCGAGCTTGTCGCCGCGATCGGCCCACTCGGGCCGGATCTTGATCGATTCCCCGCGCCGCAATCCGAACGCCGCCTGAAGTTGCAGTGATATTCGCGTGTATGGGTCGCTGATCTTCGCCAGGTCGCCGGCCGTCAGGTCGCGGGCCTTGCTGATGTTGGTGACGTACTGACGGCGGCCGATGCCGTAGTGTGCGTTATCGTTGGCGATGATCTTTTCCTTGCCGATCTTCTCCGCCCACCAGCGCAGCTCTGCCATGCGGTTCTTGATTGTCCCAATGGCCAGACCCGCGTCCTTCCAGCTTTCGACCAGGCGCTCGATGTGCTTTGACTTCAGGCTGGCGGCTCCCATGTGCTGATAGCCCCAGTCGTGAAGCTGGTTGGCGATCTGGTCCAGCACGCGCTCGCGGTCGCGTTGCGTGGCATAGCTGCCGTCGCAATTGCGTTTGCAAAGTTGTTTCAGATCGTAGTTCAGGTCCCGCATTCGTTCTTCTCCAGGTTTGATCCCTTTCTTCCGTTTGTTGCCCCTTTGGTGCTGCCCTTTACGCTGCTGCTGGTGTGTGAAACTTGTCTGGTTAGTGTTTCTGTCCGTCCCGAACGCTAGGCGTTTCGGGATCTACAAGGGACTCGGGACACCACTCCCGTTTCGTGCCGTTTCGTTTGCTGCTTGCCGCCGCGGCACGCGGCATTGGCGTCGATGTCGCTTCCTGTGGGAAGTCGTTTCATCGGGTGAGCCATTGACCCAGGGCTCGGAGGGGCGCCTCTTCGGCGCGGCGTTGCACTGAGCCCGCGGGGAGCGGGCAGGAGGACGGACCGCGTTGCACGGCCGAGGATGACGACGGGTCAGGGAGCCCGTCACGTGGGGTCGTCACTTGCGCCAGCCACCGAAAAGTCCTCGATAGCTGGGGCATTGCGCGCATCGTCACTACCGGCGTCGCCGTAGTGACGATGCGGTTGGCGCAGAGAGGCTGCCGCAGTTACGCGGCC
>JBFWZL010000524.1:0-4413 GCA_050185455.1 Binatia bacterium
ACCTCTGTTTGTTTTTTCACCAATTCTGTCGCTGAGGCAGTGACCGTTGGGTGTTCCGCCGTAAGCCACCCAAACGCCGCCGTGCCCAACAAGCCCACTACACCGCTAAACAGAAATAAGGCGCGCAGTCCAATTACTTCAGCCAGGGCGCCGGCCAGCACGGGGCCAAGCATCATCCCGGCGCTCATGGCCATGTTGGTGACCCCCATTACAGCACCCATGCCGCCGTGATGCCCCTCATCCGCCGCAATCGCGCTTAAGGCGGGCATAGCGACCGCTCCCAGGGCGCCGGCAATCGTACCAATGAGCAATAAATGCACAAATCCATTCGTGAGGAATACTACGGCAAATGCGAGCGAGCTAAGATACCCGCCAATAGCAATCAGGACTTGTCGATCCATACGATCCGCCATCCGCCCCATTGGCACCTGGATAAGGGAACTTACCAACATATAGGCGGCGATGACCGCACCTATTTGCGATTTGTTCATGGCGAGAATTTCGGTTGCTAACAGCGGCAAGAACGAGAACCATAATCCCATCTGAATTGCATTGACCATGCGATAAACGGCTAGTCCTTGCACCCTCGGGCGACGCAGTAACTCACGATATGAGAAATGTTGGGTTTGCCTTTGCGTAGCCGCACGAGTTTCCGGCAGGAACAGCAGCACAGCGATAAGTGCAATAATGTTCAAGCCTCCCATGCAATAAAAACTGGCTTCCATGCCGTAGGCATCGCTGATCCAGCCGCCCATCAGTGGCCCCATGCCAAAGCTGCTCGTCAAAAATAAATTAAAAGTCCCCATGTACGTACCGCGCTTGTCCGGCGGAGCCATATCACCGACATAGGCAGTCGCGATCGGAATGACGAGCGCCATCGTTGCCCCCTGGATGAAACGCCCAATGATCAAATACACAATGTTTGGCGCAAAATTGTACCAGAGCGAGAGCACACTACTGAGCAGAAGACCGCTTGCGATAAACCACTTCCGCCCGTGTTGGTCCGACAACCGACCGATCGTTGGCATGAACAGCATCTGCGCCAAAGGAAAGCTGGCGAAGAAGACGCCGATACTGAGCGTGGTGGCGCCGAGCGTCTTCGCATAAATCGGCAAGAAGGGAATGACAATGCCTACGCCTAACATGCCGGTAAACACGGCTAAATTAAGCGTATAAAAAATCCGTTGGTCCACTCAGGAGTCTCCACGCAAAAGATATTTGGCTGCCACCATACCAGAGGGTAAGGGTGCTGTCCTCCGCTTTTCTCAGTGGGGGACTTTCTGCTAAAGAACGAAACAGACAAACACCACTCGAAAAAGACGGAGGGAAGGACAATGTTCAATCACCCCGTGATCTCAGCTGACGGTCATATTGATCTCCCTTGGCTGCCGCCAACCCTATTTACCAATAACGCGCCAGCCGTACTCAAAAGCAAAATGCCCAAAGTCGTGGATAACGCTGACGGCAAAATGTGGGTGGCTCATAACGGGACCAACCTCGGTCTGGCTGGAGGCATGGGTTCAGCGGGACGCCCGTATATCCCTGGCCAGATTTACCGATCCGACCGCATGGCGGCGGAAGGCCTGTATGAAGACTACAAACGCGGCATTTTTCGCACGTCCGACCCGAAGTATCGCCTCTTGGATCAAGACCGAGACGGCGTGGTTGGAGAAGTGCTGTATGGTATTCTTGGCGCGGCATTTCGTCTGCAAGATCCCGAGATCGTTGAAACTGTTGTTCGTATTTACAATGACTTTGCCGCCGATTTCAGTAAGGCTTGCCCCGAACGGCTCGCGACGATTGCCTGTCTGCCGACTTTTTCACCTGAGAAAGCGGGAGCCGAATTGCGCCGCTGCGCCAAGATGGGCATAAAAGGCGCGGAGATTCCCATTTCTCCGGGTATGATGCCGCTCTGGCATCATGACTGGAATCCGTTGTGGGAAGCCGCAAGCGACTGTGGCATCCCCATGCATTTTCATACGCTCGGACCGAAACAGGATATGACGTGGCTGTCCGACCACCGTTCGCGCCGGATGTGGTTGGCAACGCTCCTTGCTGGATTCCAGATGTCCATGGTTGAGGCAATGGCGGCGATTATTTACAGTGGCGCGCTCGAACGGCTTCCTAACTTAAAGATTGTGATCGGTGAAGCCGGCATTGGTTGGATTCCCTACGTGCTCGAACGTCTCGATTACGAATGGGAAGATCAGTTCAAAGATCTCGAACTAAAAATGCCGCCGAGCCAATACTGGTATCGGCAGATGTATGCAACGTACCAGCAAGATCAGGCTGGCATTGATCAGATTGAGAAAGTTGGCGTCAACAACGTTATGTGGGGTTCGGATTTTCCCCATCCGGACGGCGTCTGGCCGGACTCGCAAGAATTTCTCCACAAACAGCTCGGTCACTTACCCGAAGCGACCCGCTGCAAGATTGTCTACGAGAACGCCGCGAAGCTATACGGGTTTCCGATGCAGAACTAAATGACAGTTTTCAAACCGCTCGGCGCGGAGTTATCCCCCCACGATAGCTCCGCCGCTCGGCTCTGCTTGATGCTTGATGATCTTTTACTCCCCATAATACCTTGCTTCGATCTCATTGCCTTCAGGGTCATGAAAGTAATAAGAGGTGCCATGGCCATGTGCGCCCCAGCGTGGATGGGGTCCGTCAATGGTGATTTTGTAAGCGACAAGACGGTCACGCAACTTTTCCCATTCTTCCTTATCGAGCGTGAGGCAAAAGTGATTGAGGTTCGGTCGTCCAATCGCCCGGGGACGATTGCTCTCCCACATCATTTTAGGCGCGAGGTCGATGACCGTATCCGCATTCAAGCGCACGGATGGAAACGGCACGTTCCCGCTCCGAAACTCTTCTAAACGTTCTGGCTCAAGTTCAACAATCTTTGCGTAGAAGTGCACTAGCGCCTCGACGTCTTCCGCGTTGAGCACGATGTGATCCATCATGGCTTTCATATTTATGCCTCCGACTCTTTCCATGGGTCGTTTCAATTTAACTTTTCTTGGTTGCATCGCCTAGCCATCGTGCTTGACCCATAAGAGACCTGTCTTGTAGAGTACCCTCGCATTACACACAAAGACACAGGAGGAAAGAACCATGAGAATTGTTCCTATTCCCGTGCTCGCGGACAATTACGCGTACCTCATCATCGATGAGTCGACGAAGGAAGCTGGCGTGGTGGACCCCTCTGAAGCTGGACCTGTCGCTGAAGCCGTCCGGAGAGAAGGAGTAAAGCTGCTTTCGATCATCAACACCCATCACCACTGGGATCACGTCGGTGGTAATGAGGAACTCCTCAAGGAGTTTCCTGGGATCAAAGTGTACGGTCACAAGCGCGATAAGGACCGCACACCTGGCATTACCAACTTGGTGGACGAGGGAGACACGATCAGCATCGGCCAACATCAAGGCCGTTTTCTGTTTATTCCTTGCCATACCAGTGGCCATGTCGCACTTTACTTTCCCAAGGAGAAAGCCGTTTTCACGGGGGACACGCTTTTCATCGCCGGATGCGGACGCTTGTTTGAAGGCACCGCCGCGGACATGCATAACAACATGGTCAAGCTGACGGCGCTGCCGGATGACACGCGCGTCTATTGCGGACATGAATATACGGTCAAAAATTTACAGTTTGCTTTGACGCTGGAGCCTAGCAACGCGAAGGTGCAAGCCAAATTACAATGGGCGCAAGAGATGCGCACGAAGAAACAACCTACGATTCCTTCCACCGTTGCCGAGGAAAAAGAGATCAACCCGTTCGTACGCGTCCACAACGCTGAACTCCAGACAAACGTAAAAAAGCAGTTTCCAGAACTGAAAGTTGACCCAGTCGCCATTCTGGAGAAGACACGATATCTGAAAGATAATTTCTAATATTTTCTTTCCCTCTTGTGGGGGAGAAAGTCCCGGAGAGAATTTCATGCCTTCTTCTTGTAAATTTGGCATTGGTCTGCCTAACGGATTTCCACGCGGCGAAGTTCACCCAACTGCATTTCTTGAAGTGGCTGAACGTGCGGAAGCCTACGGATACGACTCTGTATGGGCGGGTGACCATATTATCTTTCATATTCCTCGTTTCGAGATTTTTACGACACTTGCCGCCATCGCCGCGCGTACGAAACGGGTACAGTTCGGTCCGGCAGTATTGCTGCTATGTCTCCGCCACCCGGTTCATGTCGCGCAAAGTATTGTTTCTCTGGACCACATGTCTGGAGGGCGTTTTGTCTTCGGCGTTGGCGTTGGCGGTGAACATCCCAAAGAATTCATGGCGTCCGGGGTGTCGGTGAACCAACGCGGACCACGCACCAATGAAGCGCTCGAAATCCTGCGTCGGCTGTGGACTGAGCCGTCAGTCGCTTTCTCCGGTACATATTATCACTTTGACGAAATCACTAT
>JBFWZL010000525.1:0-4394 GCA_050185455.1 Binatia bacterium
AGGCGTTGTCTCCGCTGACGCGACCGGAGTTCAATCGTGAGCATAAGAAATTACTACGCGATCTCAAGAAGCAAGGCGTGCCGCTGGATCGTCCCTTTGGTGAACTCAGTCCAGCGCAACAGCAATTGGTGCTCAAAGGCGACGAGAAAAATGTTCGTGGCGCTTTTGCTATTTTAAATGACGCGATGACCGAAAGTGAAGGAGAGAATGAGGCGTTCTATCCCGCGCAGTTTTTGACGGAAGCGCCGTGCCCGGCATGTGCGGGGACACGCTTGAACCCGCGCGCGCGCGCCGTACAGGTGCACGGCAAAGGGATTTGGGAAGTAACGGCGTTGGCCGCCATGGATTGTCTTGACCTGATAAGTTCCCTGCC
This sequence comes from Binatia bacterium, assembly GCA_050185455.1. Lineage (GTDB taxonomy): Bacteria > Desulfobacterota > Binatia > Bin18 > Bin18 > SYOC01. The sequence goes on from JBFWZL010000525.1 coordinate 374, forward strand.
GTTAAAGACCCGTGACGCGCTGATCGCTGAGCCAATTCTGAAAGAAATCGCGCCACGGTTAGCGTTTCTCAAAGAGGTAGGATTGTCATATCTCACCCTTGATCGTCGAGCCGACACCCTCTCCGGCGGCGAAGCGCAACGTATCCGTCTAGCAGCGCAGTTAGGATCAAACCTGCGCGGCGTCTGTTATATCCTGGACGAACCCACGATCGGTTTGCACCCGCGTGATAACGAACGGCTCATTCAGACCCTGCGGAATCTTCAACAACGCGGGAATACTGTTCTCGTAGTCGAACATGATGAACAGACTATTCAAAATGCTGACATTGTTGTTGATCTTGGTCCTGGGGCCGGAGTGCATGGCGGTAAAGTGGTCGCTATCGACACGCCGCGCGAGTTGCGGCGCAATCCGGATTCTGTCACTGGCCGTTTTCTCGATTCCACGCATCCACGTCTTGGCCCACTACGACCGTTGGAAAACCGACCGCTCCTCTCTATTCTTGGCGCCCGGGAGCACAATCTCCGACATGTCGACGTGCATGTTCCTATTGGCGCCTGGACGTGTGTGACCGGCGTATCCGGCTCCGGAAAAAGCTCGCTGGTGCAGGAGGTCATTGTCAAAGGGCTGAGAAAGAAGCTCGGTTTGTTTGCCGGTCGAGCCGGCTTGCATGACCGCATTGAAGGAGCGGAGCCGATTGAACGCGTTGTCGAAGTCGATCAGACGCCGATTGGCAAAACGCCGCGCTCCGTGCCGGCGTCGTACGTCGGCTTTTGGGATGAGATGCGGAAATTATTTGCGATGTTGCCGGAGGCGCGAACGCGCGGGTACCAACCCGGTCGCTTCTCGTTCAATGTCAAAAGTGGCCGTTGCGAAACCTGCGCCGGTCAAGGGAAGATTAAAATGGAAATGAGTTTCTTACCGGATGTGTACGTTGACTGCGAAGTCTGCGGCGGTAAGCGCTACAACGAGGAAACTCTGGAAGTCGCCTATAATGGCAAGCATATCGCTGATGTATTGAACATGACGATTGAAGAGGCGGCAATCTTCTTTCATGGCGTGCCGAAAATCGCTCGTCCGCTTAAGCTGCTTGATGACATTGGTATGGGCTACATCACCCTTGGGCAGGCAAGTAACACGCTTTCCGGTGGGGAAGCACAACGCATCAAGCTGGCGTATGAACTCGCTAAGGAATCACGGGGTAAGACGCTGTACGTACTGGACGAGCCGACCACCGGACTCCACTTCGCGGATATTGAAAAACTCATTCGCACCCTTCATCTCTTGGTTGATAAAGGGAACACGGTCGTCACGATCGAGCACAATCTCGACATCGTCAAGGAGGCGGACTATGTGATCGATCTTGGCCCCGAAGGGGGGGCTGGCGGCGGACAGATTGTAGCGTGCGGTCCGCCTTCTGAACTCATGCGGAACGCGAAACAGTCGTATACGGCGCAATGTCTCAAAGAATACTTGCACGGGACGTAGAGTTAAAACCATCTTGCTTCCACAGACTAAACAAGGAGCATGAGCAATGGTGACCGAAGACGATAAAATTCACATAGGCAAAACTAAAAGTGTAGAGAAAGAAGCTGAGAAATGTTTCCTCAAAGCCATTGAGATCTCCCGCCAACAACAGGCGAAATCGCTAGAACTGCGCGCTACGATGAGTCTGGCGCGGTTGTGGAAGATGCAAGGTAAGCGGAAAGAAGCCCGCAAAATGCTGATGGAAATTTACGGCTGGTTTACCGAGGGATTCGACACGGCGGATTTGCAGGAGGCCAAGGCGTTACTTGAGGAGTTAAAATAGTTCCAGATTCCAAGTTCAAAATTCCCAATTGGAGCTTGAAGACTACGCCTTTACCATCTCACTTTTTCCGGACTTCCCTTATACAACGAACGAACAAACGTGACCAGTTTCCAAATTTGATCATCGGTCAGGAGACTTTTGAACGGAGGCATGGCGCCTTTGCCGTCGCGGATTTGTATTTGCACGCTGGCGTCGGAACCGTCGCCGGTTTGCCAAGTTTCATCCGTGAGGTTTGGGCCCATGCCGCCGCCGCCCTTCATGCCATGACAGGCGTAACAGTTGAATTTTTTATAAAGAGCTTCGCCTTCGGTGATCGCTTCGGCTTTTCCCGTGTACGGATTCAGCTTCTGCGGCGCGGCGCCATTCTGTTGGGCTTGCACAGGTAGAGCAATGCTCAGGCTCAGCAATACTCCGCAGAAATAGACGCGAACTAGGGACTGGGAAAAAAGAACTTTGAGGATGAAATTTTGTCTTTTGTCTCTACTACTCATTACTCAGTCCTGTACGAGTGGTACGCCATACTCTTCCAATATCTCGCGGATATCGGCTGCTTTTCTTTGCAGGGTTTCATCAAGCTTGGCTTTGAGGTTGCTGTCTGTCCGCCTGACACCCATAGTTATATTATAGGAAAACGGTAAGGTAGAGGTCTCTGCATTGGCGGGAACGGGGACAAGCATGAGTAGAATATTTTGTCTCTTTGCGAAGTACCCGGCAATTGGTCCCCAGACGATCGCAACATTGATCTCTCCTGCCGCTACAGCGTCGATAATTTTTCCTGGTGGGCTGTCTTCTGCATAATTGCCATACACACTGTATCCCACCACATTGTCAATAATCCCTTTCGTGCTCAGGAGATGCGCCGGGGGACTGTTGGCATAGTCATCACCGATAAGGTGGACACCAATCTTGAGTCCGTGGAGTACGGGATCATCAAATGAGGTGATGTGATACTCAGCGCATTGTGGATAGACGAACATATAGGTCGAGCGATAATACGGCTGGGTTGTCAGGACAGAATCAAAGCCCGCTGGCACGCCCATGACGACATCACAAGAGCCGGCGTCTAATGTATTGCGCAGGAACCCACGTCGTTGCGGCCACCAGGTGTATTGCAATTCGGCATGGAATTCCTTTGCGAAAAGTTCAGCAATTTTATTTTCAAAACCTTCTCGACGCTGATTCGAGAAAGGCAGGTTATTAGGATCGGCGCAGATGCGTAAGGTAGGAAGAGGCATAGAGGGTTCAGCGCACCAGGCGGATGGGGCAACAAGAAGAATAATGATGGTTACCCACCACCCGGAGCTGGCTTTAGCCAGCTGCGAAGCCGTGCCTGTGTTAGCTTTTGAGCCGGGTGAGTGATCCATTAATGCCTACACATCTTGCTCTTAGCAGTAGAGAAACAAATTTCCGCTCACCCTGAGCGTAGCGGCGCGAAGTCGAAGGGCTCTGTAAGCGGAAGTCTCCGTTTTTCGACTTCGTTGCTGACGCAGCTACGTTCAGAACGAACGGTAAAAGATTGCATCTGTATTTGTGTAGAAACTATCGGATTGATCGCCGGGCGGTTAATGTATTGCAATCCCGGTAATCTACTCATCCTTACCAAATTTGCTTGCCACTTGCTTTTGTGCGCTGTCAAGCGCGAACACGTACAACATGCCGCCTTTGTTCGTGTCTTTTCCGAGATCGGCAAAAGCGCCGACGGCCCCCAGCGCCGCGGTTGGATCGTCGGTCGACAGGTCTCCCGCGACTACCACCCCGGACCAACCTCCAATCCCGGACAAGATGGCGACGTATTGTTTGCCATCGGGGCCGATATAGGTCATCGGCGCGCCAATGATGCCGGAGCCGACTTTAAACTTCCAAAGTTCTTTCCCTTCCTTGGCGTCGACTGCCTTGAACCATCCATCCATCGTGCCGTAGAACACCACATCTCCGGCGGTCGTCAACGCGCCGCTCCAGGCCGACCATTTTTCTTTAATGCCCCATTTCTTCGTCCCCGTGACGGGGTCCCACGCAATGAACTCGCCGCGATGCCCTCCTGGTCCAGGGGACATTTTGACGATGGCGCCGACATACGGCACCCCGGCTATATAGTTCACTTCCGCGCCCTCATATTCCATGCAGAGATGATTGGTGGGCACATAAAAGAGCTTGGTGCGCGGTGAGTATGCGGCTGGCTGTTGGTCTTTTGCGCCCATTGCCGCCGGGCAGAT
>JBFWZL010000526.1:0-4383 GCA_050185455.1 Binatia bacterium
GAAGGCTGGCAGTATCCGTGTGGGGAAACGTGCCAACATGATTGTTGTCAATCAGTTGTTGTTTGAGATACCTCCTGAAGAGATCAGTGAAACCAAAGTGCTGACGACACTCTTTAGAGGTGACGTCGTTTACCAGGTAGCAGTTGGTGAATAGCGGTGTTGGGGAGCATTGGAACGATTATGGAAATCTTTCCATAATCGTTCCAATGGTTGTCGCAGCCCTATTGGAAGCCCAGTTCGGCAATGCTGGTGGTGTCCGGGACTAACAGCCGCCGCCAGATCAAAGAACGAATCCCAACCAAAGACACTTTGATTTGATAGATGCGAGGAGAAGCCGCGGATGCCTGCGCTGTCATGTGGACCGTCTAAAGCAGAATGTCGCGAGGAAGGAAAGCCGCAACAACTCAACACGTTACGAGAATTGCCCCATACTTTTTGATGCTCTCCAAAGAGACGCCCTCATGTTACGTGAATATCAGCTTGAAAATTTCAAAGCATTCGCCGGACCGGAAACCCTTCCGATCCGCCCGATCACCTTGATCTACGGGCCGAATTCTTCTGGAAAAAGTTCAATCTTGCAGTCTTTGCTGCTGTTGAAGCAAACTTTTGAAGAAGCAAACGATTCCACACCTCTTCTGCCGAAAGGTAAACTTGTTGATTTGGGCGACTATCGTGAGTTCGTGCACCGCCATAAGATGAGTAATCAATTTTCCTTCAAGATGTTTTTCACTCTTGGCATAAAGGAAATTGAACCAGAATGGGTGAAAAAATTTTAGCTGCGACTAATTCTGCCCTGGTGGGACTCTAGGTTGACTTTGGTTACGATGAAAGGGTAAGGACGATAAGGTTTTCTTCAGTAGACTTTTTCATTGGCGACAAAGTATTACCCATAATTTCTTATTGCCCAAATAAATTCGAGGAAAAAGGGATTCCAGGGGTGGTAAGAGGTAAGATTACCTTCATCCAGAAGCGGCGAGGGACGCCGATCGCGACCGGTTTTCATAAGTTCGAGGAAAAAGGACTTCTAGGAGCAGAGACGAGAACCCAGATTAATCGTGAACATACTTTTTGGCGCAGTTGGTGGAAGGGTACAAAAGAGCATCTTGAGGGACAATTGACCGGTAGCCTCGTTGATTTTGTTATCTACGAAAACATTGAAGAAAAGCCGTTCGAACAATTTCTACAGGACCTCAGGAATTATTCATTTGAAAACGCCATAGAAGATCTTCAAAATGGAAATGGCTTAGACTGGATTGGCTAGAAGTTTGCGAAGACGGCTCGCCTTTCTGTGGTCCCTTTTTTCCTGATAAAAAAATGGTGATGACAGCTTCTTCTCTTATTGGCTCCATTCAGTTGACTTCAAATCTGTGTCTGGCTCCTTTGGCTGGCTACACAAATCTCCCCTTTCGCTTGTGTATGCGCGAAATCGGCGGGTTTGGTCTGGCCTCGACCGAACTGATTCATGCGCGGTCGTTTATCGAACGCCAACACAAGGCGTTAGAGTTGGCGCAGACCTGTCCTGACGACAGTCCATTAGCTATTCAGCTTTTTGGCGCGGTTGCTGAAGAACTGCGTGATGCGGCGCAGCTGGCGGAAGAAACCGGGGCGGTTGTTGTTGATCTCAACATGGGCTGCCCGGTAGACAAAGTCGTGTCGCGCGGCGCCGGCGCAGCCATGCTGCGCGATCCGGAAAAAACTGCACGGTTTGTACGCCTGGTGACACAGGCCGTGAAAGTCCCAGTAACGGTCAAAACCCGCTTGGGATGGGATGAGTCTCAACTGGATGCCGTGCGGCTCGCCCCCCTTTTAGAGGATGCGGGAGTTGCGGCATTGACGATTCATGGGCGGACGCGGAAAGGGCACTTTGCTGAAACTGTTGATCTCTCGGGGATTCGTGCTGTCGTACAAGCGGTCCGCTCCATGCCGGTATTGGGAAACGGCGATGTGCGAGATGTGCAAGCTGCGAGACGTATGCTGGAAGAGACTGGCTGTGCTGGTCTTGTGATCGGACGAGGGGCGTTGGCAAATCCCTGGGTATTTCGTGAGATTCAGGCTGGCTTGGTGGGAGCGCCCATGCCACCCGCGCCAATGCTGCTTGAGCGAGTGACGTTCATGACTCGCCATTTCTTCCGTGTAGTGACGTTACGCGGAGAAAGAAGCGCCTGCTTACAATTCCGTAAAATGATCGACTGGTATGCCAAGTCTTTCGGCCCCTGTAGCGCTTTGCGAAAAGGGATGAAGGAGTTAGACAGTGCGACCCATTATCATGATCTGGTTGGCTGTTTTCTTGAAGATCATGGGCTTTCCGCTAGTACGGTAACACAAGAAACCCGCATGATGATGTGAAAATTACGTGAAAAATCTTGACAGGCTCCCATTAGGCCGTTACTGTAGTTCAGAAATCTGTTTTATAACGGGTAGTTGGGAGGGGTAAGCGTGCTGAACACGAAAGTCCTCGTACTCAACCGGTCCTATTTCCCTGTCCACGTAACTTCGGTGCGACGGGCTTTTTCGCTCATCTATCAGGGCATCGCCAAGGCGGTTGACCACCAGTATCGCACGTTCGATTTCGATAGTTGGACTGCCTTGTCCGCGTCGCTGCAAGACGAGACGATCCACTTGACTGACCGATTCATCCGGGTGCCGCGGGTGATCTTATTGGTAGCCTACGATCGAGTGCCGAAGCGGCAAGTCCGCTTTAGCCGTTTTAACGTGTTTGCCCGGGACAAGAATACCTGCCAGTATTGCGGCAAGCGCTTTCCCCGCCCTGAACTGAATCTTGATCATGTGATTCCTCGCTCTCGCGGGGGGCTCTCGACTTGGGAAAACGTCGTCTGTTCGTGCTTCGCCTGTAACCGTGAGAAAGGCGGGCTACTGCCAGAAGAAGCCAGGATGCATCTCATCCGTAAGCCCTTCCGTCCGGAGTGGACGCCGTTCATGCTGGAGACATTCAGTTTCACCCGCTATCAAGAATGGTTGCCATACCTGAACGCGGTAGATGCAGCGTATTGGAATACGGAGCTATTGGAACGCTAGCTTTCTCTTCCACCACAATATATAGTGGTCGACAAATCTTTGGGTCCTGTCCCTTGAGATTTTCCCGCTTGGGAATGAAGAGGCGGTGGGGGATTCGGAGGCAGCAGCGTGGGGCAGATGCGCATCAAGCAGCTTGAACTGATCGGTTTCAAATCCTTCAGAAATAAAACGACTCTGTCTTTTCCCGCTGGCATTACCGCCATCGTTGGTCCTAATGGTTGCGGGAAATCCAATGTTGTTGACGCACTTCGTTGGGTGTTAGGCGAACAAAGCGCTAAACATCTCCGCGGCCAGGAGATGGGAGATGTAGTGTTCTCCGGGAACGAGTCCAGCGCTCCCATGGGCATGGCCGAAGTTACCTTAGTGCTGGAAAACGGCGCCGATACGGTTACCGCGCCAATGAATGAGACGAACGGGATTGCACCGGCAAACTGGACCGAGGTGATGATCTCACGCCGGTATTTCCGCTCTGGCGAGTCTGAGTATCTGTTCAATAAAATTCCTTGTCGTCTCCGGGATATTGTTGAGTTCTTTCTCGGCACTGGCGCCGGTACGAAAGCCTATTCGATGGTCGAGCAAGGGCGAGTCGATCATCTCATCAACGCCAAGCCTGAAGAAATCCGCCTTTTGGTGGAAGAAGCCGCTGGGGTAAGTCTCTTCCGCAGTCGACGAATTGCGGCTGAACGTAAGTTGGAACGCACTCAAGAGAATCTCTCTCGGGTCGCCGATCTGCTGCGTGAACTTGAGCGGCAGCTGGGATCTCTGCGGCGTCAAGCAAAAAAAGCCGAGCAATATCGGACTCTGCAAGATGAGGTAAAGACTGTTGATCTCACCTTACTGTGTCAGACGCATCGTACGCTGGCCGAGGAACTTCAGGCTCTCACCGCTCAACGAGAGGGCTTGTTCGAACGCGAGACCCAATTGGCGCAGGAGGAGCAACAGATCCTGGTGGAGCGCGCCGAGGCGACAGTGGAACTTGCGCGCGAAGAGGCGGCGTTGCATATGGCCGAGGAACAGCGTCGAGCCTGGGAAAGCACTCTGCAACAAGGAGAGCAGAGAAAACAGTTCTTGTCACAACAAGCGCAGCAAAACGAGGCGCGCGTCGCCGCCGCGCGGGAAGAGGCGGATGGCATAGAGGAAAAACGCGCCCAGGCACAAACGGAACTCCAGAAACTTGAACAGGAAAGTTTCGCTGTGCTTGAGGCTCTGCAAGAAGAAGAACGTTCATTGCATGGGTACGAGCATGAAACCGTGGAATTGCAGCAAGTGCTGGTGGAGCAAGAGGCTGCGGGCGAAGAAATCAAGACTACAATTGTTGATCTCTTAACCCAAGAGGCGCATGTGCAG
>JBFWZL010000527.1:0-4376 GCA_050185455.1 Binatia bacterium
TGGGTGACAACAGTCAGCACAGAGCCGCTTTTTGAGAAGACGCCTGCGGTGCGCGCCTGGTGGGAACGGATGCAAAAACAATTAAAGATCTAAAGCGGAGACGTGCGGAATGCCTTCACGGAACACGTAGGGCGTATTGTGTATCCCGTGAATCTGGGGCTAACAGTTATTACGGCACGAAAAGGAGGAAGCCGTCATGGACCACAAAACTATCGTCACAGCCAGGCTTGCAGCCGTTGGTATTTCCTTGAGCGACGAGGAAATAACCCAACTCGCTTCCGCCTACGCGAATCTGCTCAAGTGGGAAACTGTCGTCCAAAACATGCTGCAGGCGGACACCGAACCAGCCCTGATCTTTCAGGCCAAGGTGGAGGACTGACCATGCCTACCAAAGTAGAACAACTCACCTATATGCAGCTTTCTGAGGTAGCGACAGCTATCGCCAAGAAAGAGCTGTCGCCGGTGGAAGTGACTCAGGCAATGCTGGACCGTACCTCCGCGCTCGATGGGAAATTGCACGCGTACTATACTCTCTTCGCCGACCAAGCCTTAGCCGCCGCGAAAGCCGCGGAAGGAGAAATTCGTAGCGGCAGTTATCGCGGTCCACTGCATGGCATTCCGCTCGCCGTCAAAGACATCTACGAGTCCGGACCGACCACCGGTGGTTCAAAGCTCCGTAAAGACTATATCGCTCACCAAGATTGCACCTCTGTCAGGAAGCTGAAACAAGCCGGCGGCATTCTGCTAGGCAAGCTCGCGACCTACGAGTTTGCCTTAGGGCTGCCAACGCTCGCTTCTCATTTTCCGCCAGCACGAAATCCTTGGAATGTAGAGATTGATCCCGGGGGCTCAAGTAGCGGCTCCGGCGCGGCGGTCGCCGCCGGGCTCTGTTATGGAGCCATGGGCAGCGATACTGGCGGTTCGATTCGCTGGCCGGCGTTCTGCTGCGGCATCGTGGGAATGAAAGCCACGTATGGCCGCGTCAGCAGAGCAGGCGTCTTTCCGTTGTCATGGAATCTCGATCACACTGGACCATTGACTCGCACGGTCAGAGACTGCGCGCTTATGCTCCAGGGGTGCGCCGGACACGATCCACATGACCCAGCTTCGGCTAGGGAGCCGGTTCCAGATTTCAGCGCCAAGCTGGGGCGAGACATCAAAGGCATGCGCATCGGCATTCCTCGCAAACTATTCGCGGAGAACTGCGGCAAAGAAATACTGGATTCGTTCAATGCTGCTGCTACGCAGATGGCGAAACTTGGCGTTGAAGTCGTTGATGTCGATGCGATTTCGTTCGAGGAAATGTGGGCGGTCATCTGGCCGATTCTCTGCTCTGATGCGGCAGCCTATCATCTGGAGGATATGCAGAAACGGCCGGGCGACTATCACCCGGACCTCCGCTTCTCTCTTGCCGCGGGAACGCTCGTGAGCGCAACAGGCTACCTGCAAGCTCAACGAGCACGAGACGCCATCCGCCGTCGCATGCTCAAACAATTAGAGAGCGTCGATCTGTTCATGATGCCCACAACCGGCTTCATGCCGGGCAAAATTCGGGCGGAAGCCCCTAAAGGCAGTTTCTTGACCTCGAACGAATTCACTATCTACACGCCGCTGTTCAACATCACTGGATTCCCGGCGCTTGCCGTACCGTGTGGCTTTAGCGCTGCTGGTCTACCGATCGGCTTCCAGCTAGCAGGCAAACCGTTCGATGAAGCGACCGTCTTTCAGGTCGGGTACGCCTACGAACAATCCACGCCATGGCATCAGCGGCATCCGGCGATGTGAACTGAATGGAATAGCATGCGTCTGGTGCGCGAAAAATAGCGTCCTCAACGAGTCAAAAGGAAAAAAATGATGCTTGAACTCTATGATCTCGTCGGCGTGAACGATCTACGCTTCAGTCCATTTTGCTGGCGGACCAAAGCGGTGTTGGCGTATAAAAAGATTCCATACACGAACGTTCCAGTTCGCTATGTGGACAAAGAGAAAATTGCTTTCTCCGGGCAGGGCGCCGTACCAGTACTCAAAGACGACGACGTCGCGGTATACGATTCATGGACCATTGCCTGTTATTTGGAAGATAAGCAGCCTGAGCCTCGTCTTTTTCCTGGTCTAGGACTCAAAGAGGCATGTCGTTTCTTTAACCGCTACGTTGACTACACGCTCAATCCAGCCATTGCCCGGGTGATCGTAAACAATATCTATGCGATCGTTGATCCAGCCGATCGAGAATATTTTCGCACTACGCGTGAGCAGCGGCTGGGGATGACGTTTGCAGAGGTAGCAGCTAGGCAAGAGGAGTTTCGCACCAGGATGTATGAAGTCCTCGCTGATTTAGAAGCAACGCTTCTGACTCAGGACCACTTCTTCGGACTCTTAACGTATGCCGATTTTAGTGTGTTTGGTTCGTTGAAGTGGGTCACAGTGGTCAGTCAAGAACCGCTGTTTAACGCAACTCCCGCACTGCAAGCCTGGTGGGACAGGATGAGCGAGATTAGTTTTGTGGAGTAGGCAACACCCCCTCATGCTGAGTCCGGAGCCGGACGAAGGGTCGAAGCATGAGGGACAACAGACAAGCATTATCAAGAAGCGGCGCTACGGTGGGTTTTGCGCCACTTCATAACCTCCTTATCAAAGGTTGTTTTTTCGAGCGCCTCATGGAAACGTCATTTCCGCGAAAGCGGAAATCCTGCCAACATTGCGGCCCCCAAGCAAAACTTCCTCTTGTGAACCTCTAACCCCTCCCCTAATACGGTTTCTCGATGAGCATTCTCCATTAGGTAACCCTTCGACTTCGCTGCGCTACGCTTAGGGCGAGCGGAAGCGCCCCGTTCATGCTGAGCGTAGCCGCAATCGCGGCGGAGTCGAAACAGACGGGAATGGATAGTCATCACAGAGAATCCGCATAACCACCATTTTGTTTTCCTAATCGGGTTCTCTACTTCAACGGTGCTGCCTTTTCAGACTGAGGGCACTACACCTTCTATGAAATCACCCGAAAGGAGAAACCGCTCATGAACACTCAACATTTTTTCAGAAAGATTACTCGAATTGGTCAGTTCGGACTCGCGCTCTTGCTGAGCAACAGCTTATGGACTGCTTCTGTCCACGCCGATTCGCTTTTTGTCGTAGGCGGCTGGTGTATCTCCAGCTGGAATGCCTCAGCTGTCACCGCCGTCCCCGCCTTTTCTTCCAATGGCGACGTCGCAATAAAGACGTACTTCGGACCTCCCGCCAAATCCCTCGCGCCTGATCACGGACGTGGCGTGCGCCACAAAACCGATCAGACTGGCACGGCAACCCTGCATATCCCTGTCACCGCCGCCTCTGGTTCCTATTTCCAGTGCCTGTGGCTGCGCGCGGAAGACAATATCGATCTTGGGTACGTCAAAGCCTCGCTGTACCGGCAACCCCTCGCTGGAGGAGCCGAACAACTCTTAGGCTCAACCGCGACGACCGATGTCCTCACTCCGTCTCCCTTTGGTATCGTCGATGGTTATCAAGCGGTAGCCGGTTCCGTTAGCCTCCCGGGACAACCCTTCTCCAGTATCGAGATTGAATCCGGGTACTCATACTACATCGAACTAAAGCTGTACCGCCGGAGCGCCACAGCAGAAAACATTACTGCCTACGATGTGGGGTTAGGATTCTTCATCGGTGGCTAAGACGAGACTGCCCGACGCTACAAGCGTCGGGTTCCCTTTCACCCCTCTCACAGTGGAAGCGCCGGACCCATCCGGCGCTTTTTCGTTATCTGGACGGTGCAGATTCGCAAGATGTGCTTGCACACCGCGGAAAACTAGCTTTCAGATAAGACGCCTGCTTCAATCCCTCAATGGCTCAATGTTTCAATGAGTCAATATTTTTTGCTAGAAATGTCCGTGCCTCAGTCAGTTCGATGCGAACGCTGTCAGCATGATCACAAAGTGACACGAGCTGCGTATAATAGGTTCGCGCTTTCTCCGGGTTGCCTGCAAGCTGTGCTGCTCGCGCCGCACCAGAAAGTCCATTGAAACGATGAGGTGAGGTCTGCAGTGCGGTCTCGAATTCCTGGAGAGCTTGCGCCGGTTCATTAAGTTCGAGCAGTAAATCCCCTAAAAGCTCATGCGCAGGGAGGAGTGGAGTTGCTGTTGTTGCGATCGCCCCAGTGGAATCCTCGAGATCAGCGGCGGAGCGTATGAGCCGGAGCGCTTCTTCCTTTTTTCCTTCCGCGAATGCGAGCCAAGCAGCCGCCGCCTGGCGCTGGATTTCTACATAATATGATCGGGAGTCCGTTTTGGCTTGGATCATAGCAGCATGAAGCGACTGCAGCTTTTCGACATCCACACGAGCCTGAGCGACGTTGCCGCTACGGGCGGCGCCAAGAGCACGGGCAA
>JBFWZL010000528.1:0-4350 GCA_050185455.1 Binatia bacterium
GCGGTTATTGCTCTCCAGGCCCGCCCACATGCCAGGGATAATGCCCGAACCGATGTGGAAGTTGACGGGGAGGCCACGCTCCTGTGCTTCGGCCCACAACGGGTCCCAATGCGGATCATTCAGGAATGGAAGACCCCATGACTCAGGAGCGTCGGTCATGGTGAAGCCGGTCATTCCCAATTGCTCGTGGCTCCGCTTCAATTCTTTTACGGTTAACTCGATATCCCAAAATGGGAGCAAGGCTTGCGGGTACAAACGTCCTTTCCCCGCGCGCTGCACTTCGGCCATGGCGTCGTTGTACCCGGTGATGCAAAAGTTACGCAACTCGACATCCGAGATCTTCATCATGTTGTTCCCGGCGAACCCAAGGGTATTGGGATAGAGAATTTGCGTCTGGAGGCCAAACTCATCCATGTAGCGTAGGCGCGCTTCCGGATTGGTCGAAGCGAAGCTCATGTCCTCGAAGCGCGGTAGAGAGATAACACCGTAACTCTTTTCCCCGTCTTTGTTGATAACGCAAAACCCCGGCGGGCCTAGCACGAGATCCTCTACTACCCACTGCTCGTTTCCTTCCGGGCCTTTCACGACGTGGGGAGCGCGATCGCGCAGTTTCTGGGGGGCTCTCGCGGTCCACATATCGCGTGGCTCCGTAAAATGAGTGTCGATATCGATAACCGGCATGGCGGCAAGTTCGGTATCCATTGCTTCCCTCCTTATAGATTTGTCCGCGGCTCCCTATGCCTCTTACCGTCCAGGACGCTCTAGGTTGCCGTCGGTAAGTCGTTACTGAGATTCATAGCTGATGAGAACGCAATCCTCAATTCGGTGGAGTATGAGGGGGTAGTCGTTGCGGATGCAAATTCGTACAGTCAAAAGGCAAGGGCTGTGGGAAACACGTCTATTTGCAAAATGAAGCAAGGAGGTGTGTATGGCAACTGGACCTAACGGAGTCCAGCTCAAAGGAGCAATCGACGCCGATGGACATATTCTCGAACCGCCGAATCTTTGGGAGCAATATTTAGAACCCAAATATCGCGACCGAGCAATGCGGATTCGCACTAATCGTGACGGCCTGGAATACATGGAGGCGGACGGCAAACCAATGTGGACCGGTTACCCTGGGTTTCCCGGTTCGCTCGGCGGAATGGGGGCGGAAAATCTCGATCCCCGACCTGAGCTCACCTACGTCAGCGGCGCCCCCTTTGGGTCAATGAATGCCAAAGAACGGATCGCCCGTATGGATCGTGAAGGGTTGGCTAAGTCGGTGCTGTATCCTACCCTGGGACTTTTCTTGGGGGAGATGAAGGACCCGGAGCTGTATGCCGCGCACTGCCGGGCCTACAATCGCTGGATTGTCGATTTCTGTGCGGACTCAGGAGGGCGGCTGATACCGATCGCGCAGGTCTCGTTGGATGACGACCCGCAAGAGGCGGCGCGCGAGCTGGAGCGGGCGGTGAAAGCCGGAGCCAAAGGTGGATTCTTTCTGCCGTTTAATTGGAAACGCAAGTCGCCCGGTCATCCGGATTTTGATCCCTTGTGGGCCATGGCGCAGGAGTTGGACGTCCCGCTCGCGATTCACCCTACGGCGGACCCTCCGGAATTGGATGTCCACAAACGCTTTGACGCACTCGGCCAGAACCAAGAGTCTTTTAATTTCACCTGGTATATGGATGTGCTGGTGGCGCAGGGGATGATGCAGTCTTTTGTCTCACTCTTTCACTATGGGCTTTTTGACCGGTTTCCCAAAGTGAAGATGGTCGTGCTGGAATCGCAGGCCGGCTGGATCGGCTATTTATTGGATCGCATGGACGCAGTGTACCGAGTGCCGCTCGGGAAGACGACGGGGATGAAGGAATCACCGAGCACCTATTTTCAGCGGCAGTGTTGGATCTCTGCTGACCCGGATGAGAAGACTGTAACGTCAGTAATTAACGTGGTAGGCAGTGACCGCTTTTTCTGGGCGTCGGACTTTCCGCATCCGGATCATATTGGGCATTACATGGAGGCCCTGGGAGAAATGGTGGAGCCGCTGGCGGAAAAGTCGCGACGGCAGATTCTGTGGGAAAATGTTAGCCAGGTGTACAAGCTGGGAGAGTAGGGGAGGCACGCTCCCCGAAGAATCGTGTAGAAAGAAGCGGTCGTCGTTATCAGTGATTAGACCGCTTCTTTTTTGCTGTTCGTCAGAGGAGAAAAGCATCATGCCGCGTGTCCATGACCGAGGCGGTTGGCCCGACGCCGGGCCGATTCACAAAGCCGAACATGATCTCACGATGTGGGAGAAACGAACGGATGCGTTATTAGTGCTCCTGTCGAGTCCAGCGAAACAACTCATCCGTGTCGACGAACTGCGCCGCGCTATTGAGAATCTCCCGCCGGACGCTTACGAGAAACTCACGTACTATGAACGCTGGATCTCAGCGATTGAGACTGTACTGATCGAGAAAGGCGTGTTCACGAAAGAAGAGATTGAGCGGAAGGCGGAGGAATTTACGCGGGAGGCGGGAGGTGTGAGACATAGAGCGTGATATGTAGAACTGGGACGGCTCCTGTTCACGCAACACGGAACACGCTTCACGTTCTGATGAGAGCAAAGGAAATCGCTGTGTCTACGAAGTTCAAATCTGGCGACAAGGTGCGAATCCGAATTGGTTCTCCTCCTCATCATTTTCGCACGCCGGCATATATCCAGGGGAAGATAGGCGTCGTTGCCGCCATCCACGGCGCGTTCCGCAATCCAGAGGCGCTGGCGCACGGTGGAGATGGACTGCCCAAACAACCTCTCTATCTGGTGCGTTTCGATCAAGCCGCGGTGTGGGAGAGTTATACCGCTGCTCCGAAGGACACGTTATTCATCGATATTTACGAACCCTGGCTCGAACCCGCCTAAGCTGAAGGAGATGACGATGCCCGAGCATGACCATGCCCACGACGCCCACGCGCCAATAACGGCAAAAGAAGAGTTCACCCATTACGAAAAACGTGTGCAGGCGATTCAAGCGTTGCTGATTGAAAAGGGAGTTGTAACCGGGGATGAGCTCCGACGGACGATTGAAGAGATGGACGCGCGCACGCCCGCGATGGGCGCCAAGATCATCGCACGAGCGTGGGTTGATCCGGCGTTCAAAACGCGATTACTAACGGACACAAAGGCTGCCGTTGCTGAGTTCGGCGTCGATACGGGTTCACTCATCAGAATCGCCGCCGTGGAAAATACCGACTCACTGCACAATGTCGTCGTGTGCACCTTGTGCTCTTGTTATCCACGCGCCATCCTCGGCATCCCGCCGGATTGGTACAAAAGTCTCACTTATCGCTCTCGAGTTGTGAAAGAACCGCGAGCTGTGCTGACGGAGTTCGGCTTGGACTTGGACCCTGATGTGGAAGTACGCGTCTATGACAGCACGGCGGATATGCGGTACTTGGTCATTCCCGCTCGTCCGGCTGGCACGGAAGGCATGAATGAAGAGGAACTCGCCTCCTTGGTGACGCGTGACAGTATGATTGGCGTGGCGAAAGCGCGAACGCTAAATCAGTAACGAGTACCGAGTATTGAATATCGAGTGATGAGTGAAAAAGCGCTCAGTATCAATCTGTATTTTCCAGCTTCTCTATTTTTGCCTTTCCCACTTCCGCCTCACGCCTTACACTTGACGCCCCTTTCAGGGGCAGGCTCCACCCACGCCTACTCTTCTTCCTCTCTTGCGACAAGGAACTGGAGCTGAGTGCGATCAGTCCACCAAGGCTACGCCGTGAAAACTCTGTTGCGTCCATTGCACGGCTTCGGCGTACAAGGCTGGGGTTTCCTTCTCGTCGACACCGATTCGGCTCACTAACGAGGGGAGTCGCTCCCAGGCTCCTTGTTCGTAAGCCAAGACGCATTCATACAAATCACGGCAGAAATTTTCCTTGCCGAGGAGGGAGGCTTTAATATCATCAGCAAGGGGCATCCCGGTGAGGGCATCAGCGAGGGGGCGTTCGAGGATCGCGTCGATTAAAGAGAATAACCCCAAGAAGAAAAAGTCTTGCGCTCGTTGCCCCATCCCAGCCTTTGGCGCCAAGAGTTCACAGAATTTCGCGCGAATGATTGCTTGGATGACGAGTTCTTCGGGCTTGTCTTTGCCCATGCCCGCCATGGCTAGAAGGGAAAGCCAACGCCTCACCTCACGCTCTCCTAGCAGCATCAGGGCGCGCTGAATCGAATCGATCTTCTGCCGTAGCGCGAACGCCGCTGAGTTGATGTAACGTAATAATTTATAGGCAAGGGACAGCTCTTTTTTGATTAACTCTTCCAGCTTTCTGAAGTCGAGATCCGCCTTCTGCAGCTCTCGAAGAATGTTTACATAATTGAGC
>JBFWZL010000529.1:0-4350 GCA_050185455.1 Binatia bacterium
AAGAGTCCAAGCTTTTGTGTAGGGAGAGAAATGAGGAGTAGATCTTCTTGCTCTTGAACAAGGGCCGCTCCTTCTATTTGCCCCGCTAATTCTTTGACCTGCCGGCGCAAGAGCGCCGGTTCACTGCCGGCCACACGCCAGCGTAAAGGCTGGTTGGTTCCGGGAGTCTCCGCAGTAGATGATAGAGTGTGTTGTTTCGGCGAAGGGATCGTTGCGTCAATAGGTTGTATAGTGTTACCCGCGGCAGTCATCCCCTGCTGCGATGATGATGCTGAATGTGATGTGACCTGGAGGGTAGACTGTTCTGGGTCTAATGTGGGTTCCTCGGAGGCGATATGCGAGAGTACGATACTCAACCCGAGGAGCGCGACGCAGGCGTAGAGCTGAATCTGGACTAGTAGAGGGAACTGGAAAATGTATCTGAGCCTGGACGTCTTCCTCAGGAGTGGAGTGATTGGTGACGGGGCCGCAGCCGGGGCTCGTGTGGTTGTTTCCTGAACAGGGAGCTGTTCGGCTGCCAGCGTACGGGCGTCTTCTCCTTGTGTATTCTGAAGCCCTTTCGTTTTTTGTTCTATTTGCCAGTGAAACTTCTCCTCAAAGTCAGCTGGTGTTGTGAGAAGTGGTAGTTTTTGGAGAATGTTTACCATCTGACGAAGTAAAGTCAGTTCTTGTCGGCAGGCAGCACAAGTCCTGAGGTGCGCCTCCACTACTTGGCGCTGAATCAGTGAAGGCTCGCCCTCAAGGTACTCAGAAAGGAAGTGGATCTGGTGTAAATACTCCGCCATTTATCTGTCTTCCTGTAAGTACGGACGTAAGAGATCTTTCAGTTGTTCTCGACCCCGATGCAAACGAGATCGCACCGTACCGACGGGAAGCTCCAGGAGACTAGCGATCTCCTCATAAGACAACTGCCCTGTGTAGTATAAGAGTACTACTTCACGAAATTCCACCGGCAATTGAGCAATTGCATGACTTACCAAATCTTGTTGTTCCTTGACGAGCATCTGATCAAAAAACCGTTCTTTCCCGTCCGGCAACGTTTCAGGAAAAACTCCTTCCTGTCGATCAACTCTTTTCCTCGTAAGATGGTTCAAGCATAAGTTGTAGCAAATGCGATAAAGCCAGGTGGAGAACCGCGCGTCTCCACGAAATTCTGCAAGCTTCTCATAGGCTTTTAGAAACGTATCCTGTGTAACATCTTCAGCTTCACCGCTATCGCCTAGGAGATGGACGGCGACAGTGTAGAGCCGATCCTTATGACGCAAGATCAGTTCGTTAAACGCCTGCTTATTGCCCGCCCTGCATTCAGCAAGGGTGTCGTGGTCAGGATCGCGTTCCGGTGGTGTTACAACTGCCCCATTCTCCAGGTGTTCTTTAGACCATATTTGCCTGCAAGAAGTTCCCTGGTGAGCCGATTTTTTATGCAGAGAAGAAGTGGATACCGGGCTAGCGGGCGCCTGTCTCGCTTCACAGGGCCGATTCGGTCTGAGATGCCCACGTTTCATAAAGATCCTCTCTTCCACGACGAGAACCTCCCGGGACGTCGAGAAAGTCAGAGAAGCAGGAAAAAAATAGATTCCGTACTCTCCAAGCGACTTTCCGAGCGTGACAGGGAAGGCGACGGTCGGCAGACTCTTTCTGCAAAAAATTACTTGAATCAAGCCCCCGACCGCACGGAAAGGCAGCGCAAGAACCTCGCCCACTCCATTGACCGCATCACTGAACCACCACCGGACCCTTCTTCAGATTCTGTGGGCACGGTAGTTTCTCGCTCCACCACTGTCGACTGTCCGGTTGCTGGATGGTGGATAGTTTTCGTACCGTTTCTATGCGTAATCACTAATCTCTAAAACCTTTTTACACCTGCTTCTTTTCGGCCATTCTTATGACAGTTGCTGCGGCGCGTATTTCTGGATCGTCCTGGAGAAAACTTGCAAAGCGGGGATGGTGTCTTGAGGTTCTGCAAGGACGGTTTTTACATCCCATTCGTGGCCGTAAATCTCTTTGGTTGTCTCTGTATCGTAGTTAAGGACGGACCCGCCGAGATCTACTCCGGCAAAAAGCCCTTCGCTACGTGAATAACTCAATATAGAAGCTTGCAGCGATACGTCTGTGGCCGCGCTCGCGTCGCGTCCGACCGGTCCAGCCGATACCCCAAGCCCAGCTCCCAATGTTACCCTGGCGTCCAGCAGTTCTCTTTGGGCTTCTTCATTCATCACCAAGAGAATCAAGTCAGTTGCTTTTGCGCCAATTTGGAAACCAACGCTTCCCCCGGTCAGGGTAAAGAATGCTGGCGCCCCCCAAGGATCAGCTCCTTGCTGTCGACAGCTCACGAGTCCGTAACCATACTGAGCCCCGACGACGAATCCGGCCTTGAGGGTTGCTGGGAATACGGCAACACACTTGGCGCGGCTGAGGAGATCAACGGGAATGCTCTGGTCGGGGGTTTTCATAATTTCATCCAACACTTCAGCGGCGCGGGTCGCGAGCTGAGTTTTCGCTTCGACATCCGCCGCAACTTTGGTGGATTGTGTTGTTTTGGGTTGCGAAGAGTGTTCTTCCGCGCTCCCTATTCCCAACGGAGTCAGGCTCAAGGCAAGGAGCGAAGGAAAAATACTAAGCTTATGAATCGTACGCATCGAGCTTCTCCTTTCTTCACTTCTATTTTTTGACAAAAGGGACTTCGTGTCTTAATCGCCTCGTCTCCGTCGGTCTTTTTCGTCGCCCACGAGAGCGCCGCCAGCCGCCCCAGCCGCCCCACCGATCAACGCCCCAGTCCCTGGGGCGCCGGTAATCCCCCCGATCAAGGCGCCGCCAGCTGCGCCAGCTCCACCGCCTATGAGGGCTCCTTTCTCTCGATTGCTTAGGGGTTGGGAACAGGCTCCCAAGGTAAAAGCAACAGTCAGCATAGTGACGCTAACCCGCAAATTACGTTTTATTGACATAAAGCACCTCCTTAAAATCCTTTGCTTGATCGTACGCATTGTCTACGAGCAAGCGGTGTGCCGGATGTCAGGAGTGAAAAATCGATTTTTATGAAAGCACGTAGATAGGCAATCTTTTAGTGATTTTATGCCGAATTGTGGAGAATCAACAAAGGGGTTAAAGGGGTGATGAACTACTCAGCTTATTCGCAGATTGTCTCATCCTTGCAACAAGTTTTTAGCGCTGTTTCAGAAATCAGACACGATCTTTAAGTATTCACCCACCCCACGATAAACCTGATTGCTCGCCATCCTCGACAAACCGCAGATCGTTCGCCAGATGACTCTTGGCAAAGGCTCCCGCCACCAGCATACGGTCTTCCGCATCATCCTTCGCGACTACGATAATGGCTGATTTCCCCCGTTGGGCCACTGCGCGGTTTCCTGTGTCGGTTGTTGCATTGGCAACGTGATGAGAAAGGTTGTGCCCTCGCCCAGAGCACTTTGGGCGGTGATGCTGCCGCCATGACGTTCCACGATCTTTTGACAAATCGCCAATCCCATACCAGTCCCTTCATAGTCGTCCCGGCTGACCAAGCGTTGAAAAGGTTGAAAAGCCTGCGCTAAATATTGTTCATCAAATCCAATACCATTGTCTTTCACCCAGATATGACACTGTTGTGAACTGCTTATCTTGTTCCCCTCAGGTCCTTCAGCCTGCAGAATCGCGCTCCACACTTTGACGACCGGCGGTACGCCAGCTCGGTGGAATTTTAACGCATTGCCGATGAGGTTCTGCAACAATTGTCCCATCTGGGCGGAGTCAGCGTCGATGGTGGGTAGCTTGTTAATCTGTACGGTTCCGTTGACCCGTTGAATGCTTATTTCCAGATCAGAGACGATTGTTTGCGCGACAACTGATAAATCAACCGGTACAAAAGGTCGGAGGCGAGTGCCTACCCGAGAAAAGGCTAGCAGGTCGCCGATCAGCGTCTGCATACGCGTTGCCGCTGATCGCATGCGTTCCAAGTAGTCGAGTCCTTGTACATTGAGGTCTTGACCGCACTTGACCTTCAGTCGATCGCCAAACGCGAGAATTTTGCGGAGCGGCTCTTGGAGATCATGAGAAGCCACATGCGCAAAATGTTCAAGGTCATGGTTCGAGCGAGCTAATTCTTTGGCCTGACGGGCAAGCGCTTCTTCCGCTCGTCTGCGCTCTCCATTCTCGCGCCGTAGTTCCACGTTCGCTTGCGCTAATTCGGTAGTCCGTTCTTGTACCCGCAACTCTAGTGCTCCATGAGCTTGTCGCAGTTCTTCCTCGGCGCGCTGGCGTTCCGACATTTCCCCAGTCAGTCTGATATAAGCCGCGACAACATCTTGCGCACGTTGGCGCGAGGTTTGCGCCAACGCGACCATCCAGGCAAGC
>JBFWZL010000530.1:0-4339 GCA_050185455.1 Binatia bacterium
TAAGCCTGTACGACTTCCTTGACGGCTGAGGCAAGCAAGCGCAGCTGCGGGGAAGATTTACCCAAATCGCGAGCAAGATTCAGAAACTCAGGGACGCCGATAAAGCCCACCCGCCCGTCTCTGATATTCCTCACGAAATTATAGAAAATACTCGTGTCTCTCATTTTGGATGTGGTAATGAAGTCATCCGCCCTCAGCATCCCGCCTTGAATGTGATCCTGGGAAAACCTACTGAAGGCTTGTAGAAATTGTTCAGATTCACTCACCAAGTGCGCGGGAAAAAAGGGAGAGAGATGCTGTTGCGCGTTCGATCGAATGGCACGAATGAATAGGTTGCTTCTTGCTTGCATAGAAATGCTACTAAGCGCGAAAGTCTGCTTTTGGGGTTCTTCATGGATTTTCCCTGTGAACCATGATGCCATTACGTCGCACTGTTGACTCACTAGTAATGATGCTGACGCTCCTATAATCTCTTCAAACAGTCGCTGCTCAGAAATGAGATTTTCACTGCAGTCTCCGTTCAACTCTCGCGCCGCTTCGAGGAGCAGAGACGCGGAAATGAGATCAGCGATCACCTCCCGCCTGATAACTTCCGGAGAAGCGTATGACTGATCTCCGACGTCATTGTGTCCGAGCTGTATGATGTCCTTTAATGTTGAGCGGGAGCGGGTGTCTGGATACGAGATATCAATGATGTTGCCCGTAAGAGTAGATATATAGTCATCCTGTAATACGTCAAGTTCGCAGAGTATTTTCGACATGTCCGGGGCTACATGATGGCCGAACTCATGTCCGAGGCCGTGAAGCCACAAAGTCATGTATGCTTCGTTCTTAGGCATGTGAGCCATATCTTCGAGGTTCGGCTGAATGGCTTCTACGTGTTGTAGGCTCTTTGATTGGGCGAGGCATTGGAGTGCCTGATCCAGCATACCCTGTTTGAGGAACAAATCAGCGAGTTGCCTAAGGTAGAATTGCTCGGCAAGTTTTTCCCCCATGCCCCGCTCAAATAGGGGGGAGTGGAGGAACAGCGATCTAAAATAAGCTGCTCTTTCGCACTGACGAGCATGAAAGACAACTGGGATATCTTGCCTCGACCCCAACGTAAAATGTCCGGGAAATCCTTCATTTATCCAAATAACCGTAAACGGCATACCGAGCTTTTGCCGTGCCAATTTCGTAAAGGCAGCTAAAGGCGTATGTTCCTTATCATCGATGAACCGGATGTTTTTAATCGAGCCAACTCGCGCCCGTATTGCACTCGCTATCGAGAATTTATCAAAGTCGTCCATTATGTGGCCTTTGTGTACCCTTCGAGACTCTCGATTACGCGTTCAACGTCATTCGCCGTGACGTTCCGAAATTCCGCATCTCCTATTTTAAAGTACCCAATTTTGTTCCGCTGAATGAGGGCGGTTATCATCGTGCTTAAGCTGCTAATCGCGATAGCGGCGAGTTGTGCAGTTAGTATCCACGTGTTTGGATCGCCCACCTGAGCCTGTATCTGCTGGGTTTGAACACGAGCATCTGGGAGGGGTTCTATGGCTTCCTTCAGTTCGGCAATGGAGGTTTGGTCGGCCTGAATTACTAGGAACGTGACCGATTGTGACATTGATAAACTCCGTTAAATAAAATGCGAAGCGCTGACCTGCCTGCCGCCGCTGCTCGAGCCATGCAGTCACAGCGCCTCGTTTGCTGGACCATGTGCCGTCAACACCCGTCAAACTCTACCAGAGTAAGCCTTCTTCCCACATGAATTCACGTTTTTTTGTCCTTCGCATGATCGATGTTCAGGACAGAGCAGTCAAAGCTCGACCACTTGATCCGTCGACCCCAGGCAGCCGGTCTCCCGGCGGCATCTCGCCGACATGGAAGCCGGTCGCTGGCTGACCCGCCGCCGGGTGGTTCAGGCTGACCCTTCGTCGGAGATTCACGCGGCTAAGCTTCATCCGCCAGACGCGAAGGGCGGCCCGCTCTACAAACGGTGGTATACGGGATTCCCGTAAACCCTTATCAGAACTCACTTTTGTGGCTGGATTTTTCGTCTCGAAACCCTATCCTGAAACCTGTCTCCCGATATCGGGGGGATAAGATGGGTTTCGGGAGGGAATGGCATGCTGATCGGGTATGCACGGGTTTCGACGGATCAGCAGGATCACGCCCTCCAGTTGGATGCCCTCCGAGGAGCCGGATGCGAGCGGGTCTTCGTGGAGGTGGGCAGCGGTTCCCGTGCTGACCGACCAGAACTCGCCAAGGCGCTGGAGATGGCCCGATCCGGAGATACCATCGTCTGCTGGCGTCTCGACAGACTTGCCCGCTCCCTGCGTCACCTGATCGATCTCGCCGACCAGCTTCAGCAGCGTGGGATCGCACTGCGGTCGCTGACGGAAGCGATCGACACGTCCACCCCATCTGGCCGGTTCCTGTTCAACATCCTCGGCGCGCTCGGCCAGATGGAGCGCGAGATAATCGTCGAGCGCACCCGTGCGGGACTTGCTGCCGCAGCAGCCCGTGGTCGGCGCGGTGGTCGCCCACCTGTTCTCGACGAAGGGAAGATCAGGGCGGCCAGGGCCATGATGGCGAGCGGGACGATGTCGGCGGCTGAAGTTGCCCGGCAGATCGGCTGCGGCCAATCCACGCTCTACCGGCACTTGCCCGGCGGGCGTTCCAGGATCGAGCAGGCTGCCTGATGTCCAATGCGACTGTGTTCTCTGCCGACAGGTTTACCTTTGTTGTTGTTGATGGGGTCGATCTGACGCGCCCCGGAATCTACGAATGGGAGATCGAAGGCGTCGGCATCTATATTGGCAAATACAAGCGCATCAGCCGCCCACAACGTGCGTATGCCCGGAGCGTGGCAAACCTGCTGGCCAATCGGCCATATCGAAAAAGCAGGCAAGATCGGTTCCGGGGCATTCATCACGCGCTTGCGGACGCTGTTCGCCAAAAACGCAACGTGAAGCTGACCATCTTGGAAAACCCACCCGCCTGGAAGATCAACAGTCGGGAGCTTGAGCTAATTGCGGAGCGGGGAACCTTAAATCGTACAGGACGCTGATGGCGCTCAGCTACCGCAAGCGCCGCGAGGTCTGGCATTGCCGGGGAACCGTCCGGGTCGGTCGGGAGACCTTCACCGTCCGTGAATTCTCGACCGGCGCCACCGGCAAGGCCGAGGCCGAGGCGGTCGGTGCCGCCGAAGAAGCTCGTATTCGTGCTGAGCATCTGAACAAGGGCGCAGTCGGGCAACCGGCTCGCAGCATCACCATCGGCCAATGCATCGCCGCCTATAAGGCACGTCCCGGCGGGCTTCATCCGTTCGATGTCCAACGGCTCGACGAACTCGACGTGTCCATGGGCAACATCGCGCTCGCCGGAACACGGGAAGCATGGGGAACATGGCTCCGTGGACGCGGGCGAGGTTTGGCACCGTCCACGGTTGCCCGGTGGCGATCGACCCTGCTCGCTACTCTTAAATATGGGGCCGAAGAGTTCGGGGTTGCCGCGCCGACGCTCCGAGCCATCAAGGGAGCCGATGTCGAGCGGATCGCTTATCTGACACCTCAACAGGAATCCCGGCTGCTTACTGCCTATAGCCGGTGGGCTGCGCCGGTCATGCTGATCCTGTGCGAAACTGGCATGAGAACGCAGGAAGCGCTCCGGCTCGATTGGCGACATCTCGATTGGGATCGCGGCGGGCTGATCGTCGAGCATACCGGGCATCGGGACGGGCCGAGAACCAAGGGTGGAAAGTCACGCCGGATCGGAATGCGCCCTGCCGTGCGAGAGACATTGCTAGCGATCTGGAGAGAGCGAGGATGCCCAGAGACCGGCCCCGTCTTCCTGAACCGGGCTGGACGGCCTTATGCCGACACCCGCCAGATCGGTGGCAATCCGCTGACCACGGCACACCGAACCGCATGCCGGAAAGCGGGGATCACTGGTTTCCGCATCCACGATTGGCGGCATCACTTCGCGGTCTGGTTCCTGAAGCGGGGAGGCAACCTGCGGGCGCTGTGCCAAATCGCAGGATGGTCGTCGATGCGCATGGTCAGTCGGTATGCCGTATTCGAGCAGTCCGACCTAGACGACGCCATGACCAGAACGGCGGCTCCAGACCGTCCTGGCGCAAGGCCGGTTGGGCAAGCCTTGGGCAGCGCAGTGGGCGAGAATCAGGGTCTCAGAGTGGATCAGGGTGCTTCCGAGACTGCCGCCAGTCTTGCCAAGGTTGGGGTCGAGGGTTCGAATCCCTTCGCCCGCTCCAGAAAATCAAGCACTTAGTCTGGTTTCACCCTCCCCTCTTCATGGCTTATAGGCCGCCCTGCCCTGAATTGTGGGCATCAGT
>JBFWZL010000531.1:0-4312 GCA_050185455.1 Binatia bacterium
TAATGCGCTTTTTCCTCTCGATAAAGCCACGAACCAGGTGCAAGTCACGCAATGGATGACAGCCCACCCATTGACGAGCTACGTGACATTCTCTCTATTCACGCCGGCATACGCGGAGGCGTTACATCCCGTCGATTGGTGTCAGCCCATCGTGCATGCCACCGTAGGTCCAATCGTGCTAGCAGGGGAACGAGAAGGAAGGCGTTATTTCGCTACCGGGTTCGACCTATTGCCGTACTTAGGGAAAAGAAATCTTCCCATCTCTATTTTTACACTCAACTTGCTCGGGTGGTTAGCCGACCAAGCCGGACAGCCGCCGAGTTTGAAAACCGGGACCTTGCTCACGTTAGCGGAAGAGTCCGCTGTCATCCGCTTCTCAGATAACAAAAACCTCGCCTCAACGGAAAGAGTAGTCCCACTCCTGAGACAAGGAATCTACACAGTGACTGAATATGGGGTTGAGCGTCGTGTGGCGGTAAATCTCAGTAATGAAGAAGAAGCTCATTTAGCGCGCCCGTTACACCTGGGCGCGTTAGCCGCTCCACCGCCGATCGCTCCCGAAACAACAGGGCAACCGCTGTGGCCATGGCTACTCTTGGGAGCGCTTTTCCTCCTCCTTTTGGACCGTTGGCTCGCCGTGCGACCACACGCGGTACCCCAAGCCGGTTAGCGCCGTAACGGAAGATTCTGCTTCTCTCGCCTTCCGCACTCTTGCGGTTCGCAAAAAATCTGTAACACTGAAGAAAGTTACTCACCCGATGCCTTTTCTCCCGCCATTTATCTTTGAACGCCAAGATTTTCTTTACCTCCTTGGCTTGCTCCCGCTGTTCTGGGTCCTCCAGTGGAGAGCCTTTCGCGGATTTTTCTCTTTTCTCGGGCTTCTCCTCCACACCCTGGTAGCCAGTGTGCTCATTCTTGCCCTCGCGGGTTTGGCCACACTCAAGCCTGGCGCGGAAACTACCCCGCTTCTCATACTTGACCTCTCACGCAGCCTTACCGCGGAACAGCGGCACTGGATGCAGGAGACGATCACCCATACGCTCCAACCAGCAGGGGATATACCAACTGTCGTGTTTGCTGGACAACAGCGTCTTATGACATGGCAAGAAGCAGAGCCGTTACTCACAAATCCATCGACAGATCTCCAGTTAGATGAAACCAACCTGGAAGGAGCTTTTACGGCGTTGCTTGCTTCCATGCATAACCGTAGCGTCTACTTAATAAGCGATGGGTGGGAAACAAAAGCAGACGCCCAGTCACTCACACCATTGCTCACCGAGAAGGGGTTGAAAGTCTATCCTTTCCCTCCCCCTCCTGCCGCGGCGGCTCCTAATGTCGCCATCCAACGCCTCAGCGTTCCCCAAACAATGGAAGGCGGTGAAGCCATCTCCGCCGCTGTTGCGCTGGAAAACACCAACCGCACCGCGATACAAGGCGCATTGACTGTGCGTCAGGGAGAAAAAGTCGTCTGGCAACAGGACGTCACGCTTGCTCCAGGAGCCTCGTTGCTCACACGTTCTCTAACCCTGACCGGGGATGGCTTGATTCCGCTCCGCGCAACGTTCACCTCCAACAACAAACAAGAGGATTCCGTCGCTCAAGACAATCAAGCGGCGGCTTGGGTAACGATTGCTCCACGCGAGAAAGTTTTGCTGCTCAGCGCGCGCGCACGTGACAATCGCTATCTGGAAAAAGCGCTGGACAATCGTGGCTTCAACGTCGTCACGGCGGACTTTGCCTCACGGCCTTCGGCCATTCCTGGAGCGGAGTCTTTTAGTGCAGTCATCTTGAACAATGTCGCAAAGGACAAATTGCCTCCTGTTCTGCTCAACGGGCTGGATGATTATGTCAATCGCGGCGGCGGATTGCTTATGATCGGCGGGGAAGAAAGCCTTGGCCTGGGCGGCTACAACGGCTCCGCGATTGAAAAAGTTTTGCCTGTCTCCCTTGTTCCGCCGCAGAAGCCTGAACGACACACGGCCATGGTGCTCGTGATCGACACCTCAGGCAGTATGCGCAAAGAAAACAAGCTCCTCTATGCCAAGGAGGGTATCCGCGCTGTCGCTCGTAACCTGAAAGATGCTGACTTGTTAGGGATCATTGGTTTCGATCGTGAACCTTTTGTGGTTATTTCTTTGGAGCCCCTTGGGAAAATTCGCAACGATATCGATTACCGCATTGGTCGTTTGACGGCGTCGGGCGGCACCTTCTTGTTACCCGCCTTAGAGGAAGCAAGGCGACAACTTATTCGTAGCACCGCAGCACGCAAGCAAGTCGTGATCCTCACCGACGGGGAAACAGGCGGCAGCGGGAGTGATTATTTAGATCTTGTTACCGTCATGCACCGGGAAGCAAAAATCACGGTCTCCTCCATCGCTCTTGGAGAAGAAGCCAACCTGCGTTTATTGTCTCGTATCTCGGATTACGGAGGCGGAGCGTTTCATCACACCACTAATCCATCAAGTCTGCCGGAACTCTTCCTGGATGAGATGGACAAGGAAGAAGAAGAGAAAACCATGGTGGAAAAAGATCTGGTCCTGCTCCCTAATCGCGATTCCCCACTGCTCAAGGGGCTCAATGGGCAAATACCGCCAATCAAAGGGTACGTTGAGGCGCAACTCAAGCATGGCGCGCGGATGGACATTGCCCTGCGCGTGGGCGGCCAGCGCCCTCCACTCCTGGCCTCATGGACGTATGGTCGCGGCAAAGCGGTTGCCTTTACGTCCGATGCAAACGGACGATGGTCCGCCCCGTGGATCAGCTGGGAGGGATTCAGCAAGCTCTGGGCGCAGACAGTACAGTGGTGCCTGCCGGAAGTGAAACGCCAAGAGACCCACTTTTCAGTCGAACTTGGACATAACGCAGCGGGGTTAGTGGTTGATGTGTTCTCGTATGGCGCCAGCGAAGAAGGGCGAACCGCCTCCGCCAAGATCAACGGCCCGGGTAATAATGACGGCGTTCTTCCCCTTGAACGACTCGCGCCCGGCCATTATCAAGGCATGTTGGCTAACCCGAAAAGCGGCGATTATCGTGTCGACGTCATTCTCCCGTCCGGGGAAAAGGTTGGACCGTTGGGCTACACTGTACCGCCACGTCAAACCGGAGAAACACCACAACCACAGCCGAACTTCTCACTGTTGGAAGCGCTTGCTGCTGCTACAGGCGGGAGCGTGAATCCAGACGTTTCGACGCTCATTCAGCCGACAAGTCCGTCGGAACACCAACCGTTACTGCCATATTTAATTCCACTAGCCATGGCGTTGTATTTTCTCGAACTGATCGTGCGACGGTTGGCGTAATGTTGAGTCGTTCTGAGTATGAATACGACCAAACCTATTCGGACTGAAACTGATTAAGACGCCGCGCTTGCAGAAATCGATACTCTGGAGGCGTTGATGTGGCTCAAGAAAGAGGGTGCGCGCTTTCCCCTAGCCGGTGAGGAGGGTTGCCGTCCGGCTCTACACCCTTGGCGTGCACTCCGCTATAAGAACGGGCAGGTCTATACCAGCTGAGAGAAGGAGGAATATATGCCCGGACGTGACGCACTGCCGAAAATCAGTAATTGGGGTCGTTGGGGAAAAAACGATGAGAAAGGAACGGCCAATTTTATTACTCCGGAAGTCATAGTAGCTGCAGCTAAACTGGTGAGGAAAGGGAAAGTCATGTGCTGCTGCATTCCGATCGACCAGTTTGGTCCGGTGTTTCCTACCCGGACTTCCGCGCAACGGTTCATGTCGGTTCTGAACGTGCCCATCAAGGAGATCGGCATGGCTGGTCAGGCCATCGTGAATGACGACTACATCACTATGTATCTTCAGGGCTCGACGCAGTGGGACAGTCTAGCCCATGTTGGCTATGGCGACCAGTTCTACAATGCCGTACCAACCAGCGCAGTGACCGCGCATGGCGGCGCGGCAAGAAATGATATCGGCAAACTCTATCAGTCGTTCGTGACGCGCGGCGTGCTGCTCGATATGGTGCGCTACAAAGGCTATGAGAAAGATGGACATCTTCCTAAAGACTATCCTATTACGGTGGCGGATCTCGATGGTTGTGCTCAGGCGCAAAAGATAGAGGTCAAGGGCGGCGATGCCCTCTGCGTGCGGACCGGTTGGGTGCCCTATTGGTACACGCTCAAGACTCACGACGAGAAAGAAGCGTATTTCCATGCCCAACCTGGCATGTCAGTGTCCACGCTGGAATGGATTCATCAAAAAGAAATTGCTTGTATCGCGATGGATAACATCGCAGTGGAGAGACTTCCCTCGGAAATCGACGGCGAGTTCATCCCTTTCCATCAGGTCGCTATTCG
>JBFWZL010000532.1:0-4311 GCA_050185455.1 Binatia bacterium
GCAACCGCAGACTGGCAAAAGACTTCGAAGCTACCATAGGATCAGCCGTCGCCTTCATCTATGCCGCTTCAGCGATGCTGCTGGTTAGGCGTTTGGCTCGTTGCAAATGAGTTCAGAGTCAGACTCTGAGATGTTAGATACCGCAGCTCACAGATTTCGACGCTTAGTTTAACGTATACCGAGCGCTGCTCCTGCTCCGTGGCCGGTGTATCTGAAAAGTGGACATATACTCCACGATCGGAGCGATACACCACATAGTCCTGGCCTCGGAATAAAATGGCTTTTATGGTTGCTCCGAGGCTGTCTTTCCCGGAAATCTTGAGATCGCTCAGGCGCATGCTAGGCGGATTAGGATTCATATGTGCATCGCTAAATGCATCTGGCATAATGCGTCTCCCCTTTTATCCATTCCTACTACAAAAGCACCGTTGAAAATGTGATCTACATCACATACTGACTGCCCGAAGTGGCGGAATTCCACTTGGTTATTCGAAATCAGCACACACACTTACGTTGACGCTGGTCTGTTGCTTCAGGGAATCCGCTTCTGCTATTATTGCTATTCTTCCGGTAACAAATTAATTTATCAAATGACGGTCGCAGGCACGGGTGACGGGCATGACCTGTTTTCGCTTGACGCGACAACTTTCTCATACCCCTAATCTTGATGGACTCCTGTGCAGGGGCAAGGTCAACCGCAGGTGCCGGAGCTAATGGTAGAGCGACGGAGCATCGACCGACATGGGAGTTAAATAGTAAGAAATCGTTGCCCCGCTCTGTACGCCTCCGTGAATTGACTAAGCCCGTGCGAGCCGCCGTTCACCAAGCGTCGCGCCGTGGTAAGATCGTCATCGGCCAGGGCCTGTTTGATGGCAATTTCCTTCGCCTTGATGAAAGCGGCGAGAAGATGTGCCGCTATGCCAGGATCGTTTGCTTGCTCAGGCTGAGCGACCAAGGTCGATACTCCGATTATTGGGCCAAACCGTTCATAGTTCGATCGACCTGTGAGTTGAATGAAACCGCGTCCTCTGAAATCAGAACCGTCGGTTGGACCGCGGTTGCCGAGGTCTGATCGATGATCATAGAGGTCAAACGGC
The DNA here is from genome assembly GCA_050185455.1 of Binatia bacterium. Classification (GTDB taxonomy): domain Bacteria; phylum Desulfobacterota; class Binatia; order Bin18; family Bin18; genus SYOC01. Next base: position 1,098 of record JBFWZL010000532.1, read on the forward strand.
TGACCTCCGGGGCTTGTATTAAACTTCGATATGCCCTCGCTTATGGGAACAAAGCCGGCGGTTTCTGCTCGGATTGTGGCTAGCGCGGCGAGAACGACGGGTACAGTACGGAGATCCTGCTGCTCGAGCGCGTTGAGAACGAGGGGCAGGTACTTTGCGATGTTTCCGAGATGCGCATCGGGAAACATCTTTGATGCCAGAGAGACCGTCACGTCAGGTATATTGGGCGGCTCAGGGACCTGTTCCTCTGAAAGGCCAAGGGCGGTCGCAGTCCGCTGTCCCACAACACCATCCGGCAGCAACCCATGACTCTTCTGGAATGCTATTACTGCGGCCTCCGTCCCGGGTCCGAAAACCCCATCTATAAGACCAGGGGAAAACCCTTTCTGCTTTAGTCGGGATTGCAACTCCATGACATTAGGTCCGGCTGATCCCTCCTTCAGATTAGAAGCGGGTAGAGAAATCGAATTAGCGGTCCCTGGACCTAGGAGTGTCGGAAAAGTGGCAGGGGTAGCTGATGTTCCTGAAGTGCTTGGCGTCCCCGGAGTGCTGGGTGTCCCCGGAGTGCCTGGTGTCCCCGACATGCGATTGATCTCCCTTCACAATATTATGGATTGATTGCAGGTCCTGCGGGCTGCGGTGGTTGCACAGGCTGTGGTGGTTGTGGAGGCTGTGGTAGTTGTCCCTGTGATGAAGGGGGACCGTTCGATAGTTTTGCTTTGAAGCCATCGGCAAGCACCTTTGCAGCGGTGCCGGTTGCAAAGAATTTGCCGAGACCAACCTCTGGATTCGCCGTCTTGGTATTCGCCTCGAACTGTCCAAGCACCGAGAGGGCGTCCTCGAAACTTTGGTTCCTATCGGGGTTCGCAGTCGATTTGATCTGAGTGACTGCACCTGTCTGTTGGGTGACGCTGACTGGCACCACGGCTATGTCGAAATCGCGGTAGCCTAAGGTAATTTCAGCCGCTTGCTGTGTTGTAGAGCCATTGATCGTCACGCCAAACGTATGGGTTTGGCCGAAGATGAGAGGGGAGTTAGCGCTGGGTGTACAACCACTGGCCAACAGCGCACAAAGACTATATCTCCAGCTATTACTTGTGTTCTTTCGTGGCAATGGAGCCTCCGTTCTGTACCGCGTTGCACAAACCAGGAGTTCCTTCCAGGAGAGTTTTAAAGCGTTCCACTTGTCCCTCGTACGTCGGAATGAGGACGACGCGACAATCAGGGTCGAGATAAACAGTCGACATCCCAAAATAGCCAAACTGGAATACGCCAGTGGTGATGCCGACTCCAACTCCCGTTGCGCGCACAAATCTGGTTTGCCTCGAAGACCCCTCGGCAATGTTAACAGGAGAAAATAACGAAAGGACATACTCAGCTCTCCCGGTAACATCTTGTCTCTCCACGATAGAGCAGCCACCGATTGTAGCTCCTAAGAGGACTAGGACGACGGCCGGAAGGACGGTATCGCATGCTCTTTGAGCACGCTGACACGGGTGCAGCTGCGTGCCGATACGGATAATTCTGCGATGCAGATCATTCATCTCCTGTGTAATGGGGTCCCACCACTCCTGGAGGCTATACCGGGACCGAATGATGAGAGCGCGAGTCGTTGAGTCAGCGCAGTAATCTAGTTCACAGCGGTGCGATAGAATTTGGTATACACTTCCTTTTTCACGCATGATAACGTCCTTTATCATGCGCGATTTGACCCAACAAAATCCTTCTGGTATCCTATGCCTATGAACCTAATCGTCCGCATCCCCGACGACCTGGCCGAGCGCCTCGGTGCCGACGCCGTCACCCTGGAGCGCCGTGCGCTCGAAGCGCTGGCTGCCGAGGAATACCGCGCCGGGCGGCTGACCAAGCCGGAGTTGCGGCGCATGCTCGGATTTGCCACACGGGTCGCGCTGGACGCATTCTTCAACACGCATGGCATCGATGAGGCCATCACTCTTGAAGAGTTGGACCGGCAGGTGCGGGATCTCGAGCGGCTCGGTTTCTGAGGCCATATGCGTGTTGTCGTCGCTGACACCAGTCCGCTGCACTATCTCATCCTGACGAATACCATCGATCTGCTGCCACGCCTGGCCGAACAGACGACCGCACCGACAATCGTTCTCACCGAGCTACTGCACGAGGAAGCGCCCCCACGGGTCAGGGCCTGGGCTGCCATGCCTCCCCCGTGGCTGACCATCATGCCCGCTCCGGTGGATGCTGGTGAGGACATCGCATGGCTTGACGACGGCGAGCGTGCCGCGATCGCGCTGTCCATGACTGTGCGTCCGGATCTCATCCTCATGGATGACCGTGACGGTGTTACCGCTGCACGGGCCCGGGGTTTCGCGGTAACAGGAACGCTCGGCCTCCTCGAGCGTGCCGCCGTTCAGAGGCTGATTTCCCTGGAGGACGCGTTCGCGGCGCTCCAGGCAACCAATTTTCACGCGCGACCTGAACTGTACGAACAGTTGCTGGCTCGCTACCGGGCACGACGAGGTGGCGCATGAGCGATGATACGTTCGAGCAGGATCGACCCTCGTCCCCCGCCGTCCGCGATACAACCAGTATCACGACCACTGCGGGCTCCGCCTTGGTTCCGCTGCTGATCGCCGACGCCGGCGAGCGCGCGGCGTGGCGCTATATCGATTTCTTCACTGCCAACATCCGCAACCCGAACACGCGTCGGGCCTATGCCCGTGCTTGTAGCCAGTTCCTGGCCTGGTGCGAGGAACGCCGCCTCACGCTCACCACCATCCGCCCATTCGACGTCAGTACGTATATAGAGTCCCGCCAGCAGACCCATTCCGCCCCGGACGTGAAGCAGCGGCTGGCGGCGATCCGCATACTGTTTGACTGGCTGATCACTGGTCAGGTCATCCCGACCAACCCCGCCGCCGCTGTTCGCGGTCCCAAGTATGTCGTCAAGACCGGCAAGACGCCGGTGCTGGACGGCAAGGAATGGCACAAGTTGGTCGACGCCATCCCGACCACAACCGTGCGCGATCTCCGGGACAGGGCACTGATCGCCACCCTCACCTACTCCTTCGCCCGCATCGGCGCGGCGTTGAAGATGAAGATCGTTAAGATCGTTAACGTCCACGCACGTGGTGGAAATTCCGGACTGACCATGGGTGGGGATGGTCCCGGAGGTCGGCGTAGCCGGCCGGAAGGAGCATCCCCATCCGCGGCGGCCGACCTGCCCGGGGTGGTCATC
>JBFWZL010000533.1:0-4303 GCA_050185455.1 Binatia bacterium
ATGTGGTGACGGCGGTGGCGATCAACGTGCGGCGTCTCATTGCCTGGTTTGACGGCGTACCAAAAGCCACCACTCGGACGTCCCATTTTGCCGCCCTGGCTGCGTAAGAACGTAGGCCAACAGTATCCTTTGACTTTCCGGACTGAGTTCAAAGTTCATTCCGATCATGGTTTCGCTCCTTTTTGTCAAGCACGCATAGACCTGAGAGCAAGAAGTATTCCGCTCTTCAAGAAAGATCGTGCAAGAGCAAGAAGCGTGAAAAGGTAGAGAATTTAGCGTCTTCGGCAAGAGTGAATTATCACCGCGCGTGCATTGTGTGCGTGAAGTGTGCAGCAGAGCGCTTCGTCTGCACTACTCACCAGTGATCTGGCTTCGACTTTTCTCGGGGAGGACCTTGTCAAACAGGCAACCGTGTGTAGAGTACGGGCTCAAACAGTGACGTGAGAGAAGTGCTCACAGATAGACACAAAGGGTAAGACCATGAACTCCACCCGTCTCAGTCGCAGACGTTTTCTGCAAAAGACAGGGATAGTGGTTGGCGGCGCGGCTGCCGGGACGCTGGCGCCAACACCAAAGTCGCCGACCGCTGCACCACCCGCGCCAGACGATCCCACGAAACTCCAGGGCCAACCCCCGAGCGCGTACGGTCAGCGCGCGCGTTTTGAGACGGCGGTGCGAACCGTCTACTCGGCCGCTGGCAATCCCACCGTCGCCTCATTTACTCCGTTACAAGATCTGCATGGCATCATCACCCCTTCCGCTCTCCACTACGAGCGGCACCACGCGGGGATCCCTGCCATCGATCCAGCCAAGCACCGACTGCTCATTCATGGCCTGGTGAAGAAGCCACTGATCTTGACCGTGGAGGACATCAAACGCTTCCCCTCGGTGTCGCATCTCCATTTCTTGGAGTGTTCCGGCAACGGTTTTACCGAGTGGACGAAACCGAAAGAGCAGCGCGTGCAAGAGACCCACGGGCTCACGTCGTGCAGCGAGTGGACTGGCGTCCTGCTCTCCGTGCTGTTGAGGGAAGTCGTCGTCGAGTCGCACGCTGCTTGGATCGTTGCGGAAGGAGCGGACGGCGCAGCGATGACCCGCAGCGTTCCCCTGGAAAAATGTATGGATGACGTGCTCGTTGCGTACGGCCAGAACGGCGAGGCGCTCCAACCGGCGCAAGGTTATCCGCTGCGGTTGCTCGTTCCAGGCTGGGAGGGGAGTATTAACGTCAAGTGGTTGCGCCGCCTCAAAGTGGTGGATACACCGTACCAAACCCGGGAAGAAACGTCCAAATACACAGATCTGCTGCCCGATGGCACGGCGCGCCAGTTCACGTTCGTCATGGACGCCAAGTCGGTCATTACCTTTCCCTCGGGTGGCCAGCGGCTGGCGGGACCAGGATTCTACGAAATTCGTGGGCTGGCGTGGTCCGGGCGTGGCCGCGTCCGAAGGGTCGAAGTCAGCATTGATAACGACCTGACCTGGATGGAGGCGGAACTGCAGCCACCCGTGTTGCCTAAGTGTCACACCCGGTTTCGTTCGCCGTGGCGCTGGGATGGCAAGGAAACGATTATACAGAGCCGCTGCGTGGATGAAACCGGTTCTATACAGCCGACGCGCGAAGCGCTCCTGAAGCTGCGAGGCACACAATCAATTTACCACTACAACGCCATTCAACAGTGGCGCATCGCCGCGGATGGGAGCGTCACCAATGTGTAGATGTGCAACGCATCAGATGATCGTCGCAGGACTCCTTGTTCTGTTTCTCGCTGCCACGGGAGAACCGCAACCCGCGCAGCCGCCGCTGGGATTAGGACGTACGCCAACCGCTACGGAAATCCAGGCATGGGATATCGCCATTGGGCCGGACGGCAAGGAGCTGCCCTCCGGGCAAGGCACAGCGCGGGAGGGCGCTGGGCTGTATCGCGAAAAGTGCGCTCTGTGTCACGGAGAGAACGGCAGCGAAGGGCCGCAGGATGTCCTGATCGGCGGCCAGGGATCATTAGCGACGGCCAAGCCTGTGCGTACCATCGGCAGCTTCTGGCCCTACGCCACGACGATCTACGATTACCTCTATCGGGCCATGCCATTGTACGCGCCCGGCTCCTTACCGTCGCACGAAGTCTATGCGCTCACGGCGTATCTGCTGTTCCGCAATGGGATCATTGGCGAAGACGACGTGATTGACGCGCAGACGTTGCCGAAGATCACCATGCCCAACCGCGAGGGATTCCGCCCGGACCCGCGCCCAGAGCGGGAACTGCAATAAAGGTCACGCGATCTCTTCCAACTGCTTGCCTTTCGTCTCCGCCAACAACCACAAAATCACCGGCACGCACAGAAAATTGAGCGACGCCAACACCGCCACCGCTGTACCCACCGATCCCAGCCAGGTGGATAATACGCCAACCAGCGCCGGCGCTAGCACCATCCCCGTGCGCCCCAACAAGTTATTCACCACCGCGTTCGCCGTCCCCCGAATCTGGGTGGGAAACAACTCACTGGTGATCGTCGCCGAAATCGCCCAGACCGCATTCACTCCCAACACCATACTATAGGCGATCGTGATGATCAGCGGGGACTCCGCCAAAAAACACACGATGGCGCTGATGCCCCCAAGCGTAAAGTAGAGACAGGCGGTAAACCGCCGACCGGCGAAGTCCAGCAACGGCCCGGCGGCGGCGTAACCAATAATGGCCAAGATATACCCCAGGGTGAGGGTATGCCCAACCTGCACGGCGCTCCAGCCCCGTTCATTCGTGACATAATATGAAAAGAAGAACAGGCAGGCCGCACTCCAGAAATTCGTGGTGAACCAGACGCTGGTCCCAGCCAACAACTTGGGTCGATAGGCACGTTGAAACACGACGCGCATTTCGCGAAAACTCGCCAGCAGCGACTGACTCGGGAGCGCCCCGGCCTCTCGTTCTTGTTGCCAGCGTTGGGTCTCTTCCAAGCGGTTCCAATAAAAGAGGAGCAGCACGAATAGGCCGCCGCCGACCAGATAGAGTAACCGCCAGCCCAGGCCGGTCCCCACAAGAAAGGGAAAGATGGAGGACCCGAGAATGCCGCCAATCAACCCCGCGCTGAACATCAACGCAATGCCCGCTCCCCGATAGCGCGCGGGCAGCTCCTCAGTCAGGATAATCGACCCCACGCCGACTTCGGTCACCATGAATAAACGGGCGATAAACTGATAGACGACAAAATCGTACAATCCGACGGAAAAAGCGGTGAGCACGGTGAAAAAGGTGTAGCCCGCCGCCACCCACAGGAATACCGGGCGTCGGCCATAGCGATCCGCGAGCCGCACCGGCACGAACGCGGCGATGGTGCCCACACTGATGAGACTGATCGCGAAGCCCAGTGTCTGCGAGTCCGCTTGAAAGTCCCTGCCCAGATACGGCAAGGCCAGGTTGATAATCAGAACGTCATAGCCCTCGAACAATGTCGCCACAAAGATGAAGAAGAGCAAGTGGCGCAGATAGCTGGTGGAGCGCTCCGCCACACCGAGTGCAGGCTCGGTAAGCGCGGCGACTTCATGGTTCATGCGTTCCCCCGGTCTTCATTGTTTCCTTCGGTTGCAGGCGTTCGCGCGGCAATCTCCTCTAAAGCTTTGCCTCTCGTCTCCGGCAACAGCAGCAGGAGGATGGGCACACAGATAAACACGTTACCCCAGACCACCACGCTGACGGCGTCGCCCACTGACCCCAGTTGGCTTGAGAGCCACCCCACCAGAGACGGTGACAATACACACCCCAGTCGGCCCAGCACATTATTGGCGACTGCATTCGCCGTGGCGCGCATATGCGTGGGAAAGATCTCCGCGGTAATGGTCGCCGAGATTGCCCACACTCCCCCCATTGCGACAGCGAGAGCGTAAAAAATGCCGATCATCCAGACATCCGCGGCCTGGAAACATACCGTTGCAGTCACCGCTCCCAAGGCAAAATAGGCGCTGGCGGTCGCCTTCCTTCCTACGATATCCAAGAGCGGCCCAGACCCCAGATAGCCGACGAACGCAATCCCAGAGCCAATAGTGACCGTCACCCCTACTTTTTCCGCGCTCCAGCCCTGCTCATGGAGGGCGTAGTACGGGAAGAAGCTCACAATGGCCAACAGGTATACACACGTAAAGAACCACAGCGTGCTACCAGCGATGAGCCGTCCCCGGTAGGTCGGTCCCAAGAGCAACCTGAGATCTTCTTTCCAACGCGAGGGCTGGTGCTCCGGTCCGTGCAATTGCGGAGCAGTCCGTTCTTGGAGCCAGCGTGACGTCTCACGGAGCCGTGCCCCATACAGGAGC
>JBFWZL010000534.1:0-4302 GCA_050185455.1 Binatia bacterium
CACGGCCCCGGCGAGAAAGCTGAGCGCTTGGGGCAGCGGAAGCTTCAGCAAGACCTCGGTTTTCTGTCCTGCGTCGATCAACTGCGCCATTACGCCTAAGTGCAGAGGGACATGACGGTGAAAGAACTCTTGGGCAATAGCATCTCCACTCATGGCATCGGCCAATAAACGCCGCAACAGTAGGCGATGGTCGCGGGCAAAACGGCCAAGCACATTCAAAGCCGCGCGCAGATTCTCGACCGGGGGGCGGTCCGCCTGAGCTTGAAACGTGAGCGTCGCGAACATTTCCTGATATACCTCGTGGAGCACTTGGGAGAGAAACTGCTCACGTGTCTTGAAATGATAGTGAAACATCCCAAGGTTCACGCCGGCGCGGTCGGTAAGCTGGCGGATAGAGAAACCTCGGCACCCGGTTTCCGGCAGCATTTCGCGCGCCGTAGCGATAAGTACTTGGTCAATGTTGCGACTGGGTCGAGTCATACCTTATTTATACATATGTATAATTATACAATCAAGTAAAATCATCATCTTCCGAAAAAGATTTTTTTCACTTCTTTCGTGAAGATGAGTTCTTGCAGATGATCGGGGAATACTGATAGGGAAAACGCATGTCTACTGTAACTCTTACTATTCCAGATGATCTTTCCGTTCAACTTGAACCGTATCGAGATCACCTTGATGAGCTTCTTCGCATCGGCTTACGAGAACTAAAAAAAGAGCAGAGCCTGACTCTCTTTAAGAAGGGAGATATTTCTCTCTGGAAAGCCGCCCGTTTAGCTGGTGTGTCTCTTCGAGAGATGACTCAATACGCCGCCGCCCAGGGCCTCAGGGCGCCAGTTGACGAAGAAACGATTCAAGAAGAACTAGCGTGATAGTTGTCAGCGACGCTGGACCTCTCATCGCTTTGGGCAAGTTAGGCCAACTTGGCTTACTGTTCAAACTCTATGACCAGGTCTTCATGCCTCGTGAAGTCTACCATGAAGTTGTCCGCAATGGTCTGCGTCTCGGAGCGTCCGATTCTCAGGCAATTGACTTCCTTGTTCAGCAAGGCCACATCCAGGTGATCGCTGCCTCCTTGCCCTCTCCTCTCCCTGACTGGACGCAACCTATTGATATTGGAGAGGTAGAAGTCATCGTTCTCGCCCAGCAGCAAGAGGCAGATTGGGCACTGATTGACGATGCCCAGGCTCGGAAGGCAGCTCGTCAACTAGGCCTACCTTTGAAAGGCACAGTCGGTATACTCTTGGAAGCCTTTCGAAAAAACTCTCTCTCACTACAGGAATTCGAACTCCTGATCTACACTATCAAAACCCAACCTGATCTTTGGATCAGTGAACATCTCTGCAACCAAGCCTTGACCCAAGCACGGAAAGAAGCGCAGCAACAATCTCAATCTTCATAGAAAAAAAGAGCGACGACGCGCATAGACCGCGCTGTCAGTGATATCCTCTCGGTCCTGCCAGAGACCAACGATATCAGATTCAAGGAGTCGTGAGCCGAGGATGCGGAGCCGGTGGTTCCGGCAGAACTATGATCTCCACAGGCTGCCCCTTTTTACACGGCAGATCAGTGAGTAATAGCTCTCCGTCTTTTTCTAGAATCCTGTGTAGACGAACAGCTTCCATACGTGTGCACTCCTTATACTAAAGCATTAGCCTAGCAGGGGTCGGCAGATCGTGCACGCTTTCAGCGCCGTCTATTTCCTCCTTATTGGTGAATGCAATATAACCACCCTTCTGCCGGTCACGCAAAAGCTAATTGCACAGCTCCGCTCAAGCGTCCAGGTTTGATGATGTCTTTATTAAGCACTGATCGGACCCCACCGTCTTTCCGCACCGACGCCATCCTTCCAGCAGTAAGGCGCTCACTGCATAGAACAAGGCATCGTATGTGCGCTTGATAACAAAGGCATAGACTTTCGCCTCCAGTTCGCGACGAGCGGCTTCTAGGCAAATGCTTTCACAGTCTACTAATCACCGCTCTCTTGGAACCACCGTCAGTTGTCTTCGCCTCTCTTTCACGGTAGGGAGAAATCATGAAACTCACACACGAAGAGAAACAATGGCTTACTGCGTACAAGCAATGCCTGATCCAAAATTTTCCGGGTTTAGCGGAGCAAATCGTCATCCTCGGCTCGAAGGCCCGAGAAACAGCCACCGCTGACTCAGACCTTGATATTCTGCTTATCATTCGCGAGGGAGATTGGAAATTGAAAGATCAAGCTACTGAACCAGGTTATGAACTCTCGTTAGGCACGAATGTTGTCCCGTCGATTATGGTCTATACAAGAGCGGAATGGAGCCAGTATCAACATGATGAAACACCTTTCTGGCAAACAGTAGCTCGAGACGGAGTAGCCGTGGCATGAACCCAGAGAAGGATCGCCTCGCTTCTCTCAATTGGCAAACCATTGAACACTCCCTCTGGACTCATGGCTACGCCAAGACGCCGCCGGTGCTCACTCCCAAGGAATGCGCCGCGTTGATTGCCCTCTATCCTGACAAGACGCGGTTCCGTAGCCGTACTATTATGGAACGTCATCGTTTCGGAGTCGGTGAGTACAAATATTTCGCCAATCCGCTCCCGCAGCTCGTGCAAGAGTTGCGTTCTCATTTTTATCCGCCGCTTGCGGTAATCGCCAATCAATGGATGGAGGCGTTAAGACTACCGGACAGATTCCCTGCCGACCTGACAACTTTTCTCACGCATTGTCATCAGCAAGGACAAACACGGCCTACTCCTTTGCTGCTGCGCTATGAACAAGAAGGGTACAACTGTCTCCATCAGGATTTGTATGGCGAAGTCGTCTTTCCTTTGCAGTTGACCTGTTTTCTCAACCAACCAGGGAAAGACTACACGGGAGGAGAGTTTCTTCTGGTTGAGCAGCAACCACGCGCTCAGTCGCGCGGCGCGGCAATCCTTCCTCAGCAAGGCGAGATCATTATTTTCACCACACGTTTTCGACCGGCGCAAGGGAAACGCGGCTACTATCGAGCGCAGATGCGGCATGGGGTGAGCCGCATTACCTCCGGTTCACGCCATACACTGGGAATCATTTTTCATGATGCACAATAGAAAGCTAGAGAGATGAGAAAGGAGACAGAGAAGGAGAATGTGGGGCGGTCTCTGTCTCCTTTCTCTACCTCTGTCTGAGCACTCAACTCTTTGTCTGCTTATGCCTTTGCCGCTCCAGCAGCGTGACGCCCGTCCCACTCGCCTTGCACACGAGAATCGGCTCTGCAAGCACTTCCGCGGCGGAGTCAGAAATATCCGGTCGCGGACGAATGACTTTCCACGCTTGAAATTCCAATTTGCGGGAGGTGCGCCCCACTTGCGCAATGCGCCCATGCGCTTCGATGTAGTCGCCCGCATACACTGGCGCAAGAAATTCAATGTTGTCATACGCGCGGAACAAACCCTCGTCCCCATCAAGAATAATGCTCAGTTCCGTCCCCACATCGCCAAAGAGCTGCAGCATCCGCGCGCCATCAACCAAATTGCCACCGTAGTGTGCGTCGTGCGCGCTCATGCGGACGCGAATCATGGCCGTGGGAAGTCCATTGATTGATTCCATTGGTGGCATAACCTTCTCCTTCGTGATGCGTGTTGCGTATTACGTGATACGTGATGCGTGTTGTAGCTTACGCCTTCCACCTCATACCTCTCGCCTTCCGCTTCTCACTCTTCCCGCACCTGCCAAAAGTGTTTCCCTTCACCATATTCATGTTGACCGCGTATCGGCTGTCCTTCGACGAAACGACTGAGCCGGAACGGCGTCAGGTCAACAGTCGTGCTTCGCCCTTGTGTAATCAACTCCGTCAAACATTGCCCAATAGCAGGGGCTTTTTTGAAACCTGTCCCGGAGAGGCCACAGGCAAGATAAAATCCCTCCGGCCCAGCCTGTCCAAGAATTGCTTTACCATCAGGCGTCATATCGTAGATGCCACTCCATCCGCCGCGGGAGACGGCATGCGCGAACACTGGCGCTCGCTGACTTACTTTCTGTCTGGCGAACAGGAGAAAATCGTTATCGACTGCTTCATTATAAGCGTCAGGATCAACACCGGTTTCCCCCGCGCCCGCGCCAACAACCGTTGCAGCTACGTCTTCCGGCTTGAAGTACATGCCCACGGCAATATCCGCTACTACACAGTGACGTCGGAGCACTTCCCTCGGCTGTCGGAACAGTCCGATCTGATTGCGTTCAACCACAATTGGAATATCAAGACCAACCATGCGGCCCAGGCTTGCCGCCCAACAACCGGCGGCATTGATGACGATAGGAGCTTCGATAGCGCGATG
>JBFWZL010000535.1:0-4289 GCA_050185455.1 Binatia bacterium
AAGGCACGTTTCCGGAAATTCATGATTTGGCGCTCGGCACGTGCGGTAACTTTGGAACACCGCTCGCCAATGCAACGGTCGGCGCGGCGGATGTCGTGCTGGTGGTTGGCTCAAAACTAGGGGTAACAGATACCGCCTACGCCAATCCGAAGCTGCTCGACCCGCGCAGACAGACGCTGATCCAAATCGACATTGAACCGAAGAACGCCTCGTGGACGATCCCCGCTGAGGTTCCTCTCGTCGGCGACGCGAAAGCCGTACTCGCTCAACTCATTGCTGCGCTCGACGGGCACATCGCCAAAGACAGGGGAGACGCCGCGCGCGCATATATACATGCGGCGCGGCAGCAACACGGATTTTTCAACCCGTTGGAATTCACCTCAAATGCCTCTCCCATTCTGCCGCAACGCGTCATTAAAGAACTACAGAACGCAGTCGCCAATGACGCCATCATTTGCTGCGACGCCGGTGAGAACCGCATCTTCATGACGCACTATTACCAAACGAAAGGACCAGGCACGTTTCTGCAACCTGCGGGTGTTGGCGGGATGGGGTACGCTCTTCCCGCGGCGTTAGCCGCGAAGCTGCTGTACCCGCAACGCCAGGTTGTCGCCGTCAGCGGTGATGGTGGATTCGCCATTGGCATGAATGGTCTGATGACGGCGCTAGAAGAACGTATCCCGATCGTCAGCGTGGTGTTTAACAACAATGCACTTGGATGGGTAAAGCACGGACAAGGCGAGCGGAACATCGCGTGTGACTTTCACAACTTCGACCATGCCGCCTTGGCTCGGTCCTTAGGCTGTCAGGGCATCCGCGTGGAAGATCCACGTCAGCTTGCTCCGGCGTTGCAAGAAGCGCTTAACAGCGACAAGCCGGCAGTGGTCGATGTGCATACGTCGTTGAGCGAGTCATTTGTAAAAGTCACCTCGCCGCTGATTGGGGAACGGGGATAACTCCAGGATGGGGCTTCACCAACCATGCCTGAGGCCCCAAATCCGCACACGCATCTAATGATCCGGCGTTTGCACGCCGAGAGTCGCTAAGTCCTTGACGATCTGAGCGGTCCGACGCGCGACACGTTTGCCATGTTCGAGGTAGCGCCGCGCTTCCGCTTGCTCCCCTTTTTCCCGCAATGCCGCTGCTATCCCGAGGTAGGCTCGATCCAGTGTCGGATCTATCTCTAAGGCTCTCTTATGCGCCTCGTAGGCATGGGCTGAGTCTCCGAGCTTGGCATACGCGTTACCCAGAGTCATCCAACCCCGGGCATTGTTGGCGCGTAAAGCCAGCGAGTGCTGCAGGCGTTTTGTCGCCTCTTCGTAACGCCCAACGCTAACCAGCAGAAGACCGAGGTTATGGAAAGTTTCCGCTTGCTCAGGCGCCAGGGTGAGTGACTTCAGCAATAGAGGTTCCGCTTCTGCAGTCTTACCAGCGCCAAGATTCGCCACAGCCGCCCAGGAGAGGGCCAAGGGATCATTTGGAGCCTTCTCGAAGATCAATTTCAGGGTTTCTTCCGCATCTTTATAACGTTGGAACTTGAGTTGAGCTTTGGCAAGATCGAAGTAGGGGGTCAACGACTCCGGCTGGGCGGTGGGGAGTTGTTTCCGCAGCCAATCGATCGCGCCCGCATCCGGCCTGTTTCTTATGACAGTAACGGTGCGATACACCTCGGCTAGGGCGCCCGTAGGCGCCCGCTCAGGCTCAAGAAACTCCACCCCAGTAATAATGGGAAGAGACTCGTGCAGGGGAGCGGTCAGTTCTGCGCCGCTCGGTTTGCGTTGAATCTTGTGATCCGTCATTACTACCTGCACGACATCCCGAGTGCGCCGTCTCGGCATGTGGCAGCTCACACAATCCTGGTTCTGTTGAGCAATCCCTATCGTCTTCTCTTGATGAGGTTGGTGACATTTCAGACAGGCGGCCTGGTAGTGGGCCAACCTTTCAGACTCCGGAGTTTTGCGATGTGGATTGTGACAATTCAAACAAGTTAGGGCTCCTTGACTTTCCTTAAAACAACGGCTTTGTGCGAGTCGATACGGGTGATGATTAATCTCGAAACGATCCCCTCGTTCACTCCCCTCCTCCATAGTATCCACGTGTAACAGATAATCGTTGAGGAACTGGCCGGGACGGAACGAATAGTCGTCGCATTCAAACCGGCGTACGCCGATCATGGAGACGGTGGGCAGCATGTGACATTGGTAACAGACTTGGAGCTGTTGCGCTGGCGGCAGACGACCAGGGTTGAGGATGGCGGCGCGAAGCTTCGCTGGGTCTAGCTCACCACTCACAGCCTGACGCACATGCTCGGCCCCCGGACCGTGGCAGCGTTGACAGCCAATACCCTCCGGCAACTGACTCGGGAAGGTCTGCGGCTGTCGGTGTTGATCGCTCCCGGCAGGAGCCTCTGGATAAGCATTGTGGCAAAACAAGCATTCACGACGGACTTGACGCTGCAAACCGAAATGATCCTTCTGATCGAAGCCTGGCGACATGCCCCAGTGTCGGCCCTGAGTATACCAACCGATGGGCAATTGATAGAGTTCGCCGTTCTCGGTGCGGTACAAATAGGACCGCGCCTGATGGCCGGAGCCCAAAATCCAGGCTACTTCTGTTTCGAACACGTTGATGGGCTGATTCTTTGCATCCAGTTGATAGCGTTTGAAGAACAATTGATCCCCCCGGCGAATCATTTCGTAATGGCGCTGAGAGGGAGCATGATAGTAGTGATTGTTGGCAAAATCTTCGATGAATACTTCGGCCTTTGGCTTGGCAAACGACTTGGCCATACCCATGGTTTGGTAGGATTGCGTAATTTCGCGATGGCAAACAGCACAAGCCTTGTCATCGATGAAACCGGGCGCAGCGCCCTGGGTAACAGGGAAACCAAGAACGTTCAGCGGCGGCGAGATTTCTTCGGCCTGAACTAGACCACCACAGAGCAAAGGCAACAGGCAAACGAGCCAGACCAGCAGAGCTTTCTGTTGTATTTCAACGAGAGCAACGTTTTTTGGCATGGCGTCAACGTTTGTTTAATGGACGTAACGTCGGCAAAGAAGAACCGCCCAACAAAACAAGAGCCCACGAACGCAAATCCGTGGGCTCTTCAAGACCATCTCCTGTCTTTCTTCTGTAGAGGAAAGACCTCAGACAAAAGCCTTACGCCGTTTGCTGCTGCACGTACTTCCCGATCTTTTCGATTGCTTGTTGTCCTTCCGGTAGGAAAGGAGCGAAGAGATGCCATACGTGCGGCATCTCTGGCCAGATTTCCAGATCCACTTTGACACCGGCCATTTTGGCTTTCTCAGCAACACGGGTGGAGTCGTCAAGCAAGGTCTCAGCGTCGCCTACGTGAATGAACAACGGCGGCAGTCCACGGAAATCCGCATGCAGCGGGGCCGCGAGCGGTGATTTCGGATCTTTCCCACCGAGGTAGAGCTGCGCCATGCCAAGCAATCCTTGCTTTTGCACCACCGGATCGGCTTTCGCCCTGGTCGTCATCGATGCGCCAGTCCCTTCCATATCGGCCCACGGGGAAATGCACACGCCCGCCGCCGGGAGAGGAACGTTCGCATCTCGCAACGCCACTAAAGTAGCCAGAGTCAGTCCTCCTCCAGCCGAGTCTCCAGCGACCACGATATGAGAGTGCTGAATGCCTTGCGATAACAGCCAACGATAAGCCACAACAGCGTCATCCACTGCCGCAGGAAACGGATGCTCTGGCGCTAGGCGATAATCTATCGCCAAGGCGCGCGCTCCCGAGGCTTTCGACAAACGCGCCACCATTTCACGATGCGTGGCAATGGAGCCCATCACATAGCCGCCGCCATGCAGATAGAGGATCACTCGCTCATCCGCGGCGCCGGAAGCGGCGATCCATTCGGCAGGAACACCGCCGGCATTCACCGGCGTACACTTCGTTTCCCCTGCCGAGGGAAAAGCGGTCATCCCTTCCATAACAGCGCGCATGGCTTTCATGTCATTCCCTGCCTGCGCCATTTTTTCTCCCATCATCTTGAATCCATCAAGCGCCATCTGTAATTGCGGACTCGCCATAGTTTCCTCCTTACTGAAAATTTATTTCGTCGCCGGTTTAACAAACTTCAACGTCATGCGGTCGCTCTCGCCGATTGCAAGATGCTTTTCCTTATCAACCTCCTTCAGACGTAACACAGGCGGCAATGTCCATACCCCCTTTTCGTAATCCTTGGTGTCTTTTGGGTTGGCGTTGATCTCCGAACGGTCGACCAGTTTGAAACCAGCCGCCTCGGCCAGCTTTATCACATGAT
>JBFWZL010000536.1:0-4286 GCA_050185455.1 Binatia bacterium
CCAGAAGAGAGGATTGTCGTATGACAGCGCAAGGACAGAGCAGTCTTAACAACTCCTCCCCCAAACCTGCCGCTCGCTCGCGCCTGATTATAGGCGATTTCGGTCCCTCAGACTCCGCGCTAGCGGCTTCCAGCGGCTGGCGACTGCGCCGGCCAACCGCTGACCGGCACGCGGCGCGCTGCGCTTCTCGGGACCTGTGCTCGGGCGGCGCCCCTCGGCGCTATCCGCCCTCGAGGGTCAGTCCGAGCAAACCCCGGGCGTTTCTGCCCTCTGTCGATTGGGTCGGCGACGCCGCGAAATGCGCCGAAGTTGTAAAGGATTCTTACGAAAAATTTTCGCTTTTGCTGCTCTCCAGAGTGGCGCTTTCCTACTAAAGAAAAGTGTCGATAACAATAGTACTGTTCAGCGTGAAAGATATGAGCAAAGGAGCGATTCATGACATACAACACAGTTCGCGCAGCGGTGACATTGCTATTTGGCGCGTCGTTATTGCTTGCCGGATGTAAGGACAGTTCGCACCCCAAGGCCGACCCTACCCCATCTTCGACTCCGTCTGTCGGTCGGGAGTATGGGGAAACGTTACATGGAGCCATCACCCAAGCGCAGGGAGCGAAGCGTACGCTTGAGAATTCGGGGCGAGTTTTGGATCAGGCCGGCGGGTCAGAAGAATGAGAGAAGAAACTCAAAGGGAATAGTTTTTGTGGGGCCCGACGCACAGGGCCCCTCTGACTCGTACACAATCAAAAAGGAGACCTATATGGCCCCTCCCGCGGCAAGTGCGCTGATGTCAGCGTCACTGCATCCCATTTGCGAGAGGACCTCCCGTGTGTGCTCGCCTAACCGCGGCGCTCCACGCTGGAAGGCAGTCACTCGATTCTTACCGTCCGTCGCGACAGAGACCGGGTAGTTGAGATCACGACCGAGTTCAGGATGATGGATTGGCTGAAAAGAGCCGCGCGCCTGGAAATGTGGGTCGTCCATATTCTCTTCAGGATATCTAACGCTCGCCCACAAGAGTCCTTTGGCTTGTGCCCGATGAAACACCTCCTCGGCGGTTAGCGCCCCGACCAGCTTATCGATTGTGGCGCTAAAGTGCTTTTGCGCCGCTGATGGCGAACGCTCAGCTAATTCGCGGTAGGTTTCGGAAGCGAGATCATGCTCAATGCCGGCCTCATTGAGCATCTCAGTAATGACCCGCACGTCGCGTTTACTCCAAAACATGAACGCTTTGACGTAGCGTTCGTCTTTCGTCCGGCGCAGCCAGGGCAACGTACGCCCTTCCCCAGCGTGCCGTCCGGTCTGCCGTTGCACAACTGTCTGGTTATAGATGTAGCACGGCATGGCGACCTCGGTGCACATATTCACCGCTTCGTGAATCGACACGTCGATGCAGTCGCCTTCGCCCGTCAGCTCACGAAAGTTGAGCGCCGCAGTGATCGCAATCACAGCGTGCTCGCACGCAATATGATACGCCTGCCACATGCCAGGCGCGATCGGCGGCGTGTCGTAGACACGGTCAGGTCGTGGGTCGTACCCACAGGACGCCATCACACCCCCCATCGCCAGTTGTGTCAGGTCCGTCATCTTGAGATCACGATAAGGACCGTCCAGCCCAAAGGGCGTGATTGTGCAGACAATGAGCCGCGGATTAGCCATCTGCATTTCACGATACAAGGCAAGTCGCCGGTCCACATCAGCCGCCTCGCCAGCGTCAAGGATGATGTCAGCACGTTGCGCCAGGCGCGCCAGTACATCGCGCGCTGCCGGCTGATCCACTTCCAGGCTTACACTCTTCTTGCCCAGGTTGTACCGCCAGAAACACAGACTCTGTTCCGGATCAGGTTGCGACGACACAAAGGGTCCCAGGCGGCGTGAGTTGGAGCCTTGGCGGCCCTCCAGTTTGATCACTTCCGCCCCCAGCGACGCGAATAATACCCCGGCGAATTCGCCACGCTCGTCGCCGCTTTCAATGACAACGGTTCCAACAAGAGCTGAACTCAACAGTGCCTCGGTATTCAAATGACCCACTCCTCTCTCAGCGTCGCAATTTCCTCGGTTGTGAGTCCAAGAATATCGCGATACACGGCATCGTTGTCTTCACCTATCGACGGCGCAGCGCGACCAGGAAGTCCGCCAACATCGACCAGCATCTTTTGGAACTTAGCGGGGAAGCCTTCGACCGGCCAGGTCCCGACTTCGCTCTGCGGCAACGGCACGAAGTAGCCGCGCTCCTGGAGTTGCGGATCACGCGTGCACCGATCCTCCGCCGTTTGTACGACGCCAACCGGGATACTCCGTTTTTGCAAACGACGCATCAGATCGTAGCGGTCCTCATTTTTTGTGAATTCCGCGAGCAACCGGTCAAGCTCGTCCTCGTTGGCTTTACGTCCATCGGCATGCTTAAAGCGCGAATCGCGCGCCCATTCCGGAGCGCCAATCTCCGTCACCAATGCTTCCCACTGCTCGTCCGTCTGCACAGCGATCGTGATCCAGGCATCAGTCCCGCAACAAGGGTACGCGCCATGAGGCGTCCACGCCGCGGCATGCATCCGGTTTCCATAGCGTTCCGTCGGTTGGCCGGTCACCTGCGCTTCCAGCGTGGCGGTCCCGGACACCATGATCCCGACCTCTGTCTGCGAGGCATCCAGGTAACAACCGCGGCCAGTCTTCCGCCTTTGTAGCAAGGCCGTGAGTACAAGCATCGCGCCATAATAGCCGGTGGAGTGGTCAAGATACGAATAGCCCCAGCCAGCCGGCGGCATCGGCTCAGGCAAACCTGACATGTGAGTCAATCCCGACAACGCTTGGGCTGTTGGTCCGACGCTGAGATAATCTTTGTACGTTCCAGACTTACCCATCCCAGTAATCTGCAAGTAAATGAGTCCAGGATTGATCTCGCGTAGCGTGTCGTACCCAAGTTCCCAGCGTTCCATCTGTCCAGGACTATAGTTCTCACAGAGAACCGTGGCCTTGGCGATCAGCCGTTTGAACAGATCGCGCCCCTGCGGCAGATTCATATTGAGCGTAATGCCGAACTTGCCGGGATTAATGTTATTGAACAACCCACTGCGATTGAGGCTGCCGTCTTCCCCGCCAGGGACAGTCGGATGAACTCCTCGCAGCAGATCGAGCGCGCGATCATCGTGCCATTCCACACGGATCACTTCCGCGCCCATCGTCGCCAGCATCCGAGTCGCGTTCGGGCCGGCCACGATCCGCGTTAGGTCTATGACCCGCACCCCCTCAAGAGGACGTCGCCGAGCCGGTTCGGACTGTGCCATCGTTATTTTGCCTCCTTAGCGATTACTTGGCCTGCCCGCGACCATATGCCTGATCGCGGGAGTCTGCAAGAAACGCTTGTCGTAGAGCACTCAATCAGAAGGTATAACATTGGAACGCTTCATGATGTAACCTTGCCATCATGTCACTCTGAGCATATGGAACAGGAAGGAAAACCGGTATGCACAGCGCCATCAAGGAAAATAGTCGTCAGAAACCCCGGACACTCCTGTTTGCGTTCATGGCCTTCGCTGTCGTTTTTTTGGGGAGTCCCGCCACTGGTCAGACTGCAACCGGGCAATTCGTAATCAGTTCGCGGCCTCAATCGATCGGTGCTTCCATCTCAGAATTAGCAACGGGCAAACTGCTTATCGCCAATCGGCATTTACGCGACCCTAATTTTGCGGAGACAGTCATCTTGTTGCTCGAATATAGTAAAGACAGCGCTATGGGAGTGGTCATCAATCGCCCCACCACGGTGCATCTTGCTACCGTTCTATCCGAGATGGAAGCGCTCAAGACAAGAACAGATCTTGTTTACCTCGGCGGTCCGGTGGGAAGAAACCAGATGTTATTGCTAGCGCGCACCGCCCAAGAACCAGCAGACGCCAAACAGATCTTGGACAATGTCTACCTTGTCTCTAGCCAGGAAGCGCTCCAACAGCTTGTTGAGCACAACGATGCCGCCCTCAACCTCCGTGCTTACGTTGGCTATGCCGGCTGGGCTCCGCAGCAACTCGACGCCGAAGTGGCGCGCGGCGACTGGCATATTTATGCCGCTGACGCCACGGTAGTATTTGACACACCCGCGGCTCAACTGTGGCAAAAACTGATCAGCCGCAGTGAATTCGAGTGGACGCACCATTTCCAGAACAATGAACACACCACGTATTCTTTGTATTAATCCTTGGATCTACGACTTCGCCGCCTACGATTATTGGAGCAAACCGCTCGGTTTGCTGTAGATTGCCTCGTTCTTACGCGAGCGCGGCGTTGAGGTCGATTTT
>JBFWZL010000537.1:0-4273 GCA_050185455.1 Binatia bacterium
ATACCAACGGCTGCAAGCCTGGCTGTGACGATAGTTTTGTGGTCCATGACGGCTTCCTCCTTTTAGTGACGTAATAACTGTTAGCCCCAGATTCACGGGATACACAATACGCCCTAAGTGTTCCGTGAAGGCATTCCGCACGTCTCCGCTTTAGATCTTTAATTGTTTTTGCATCCGTTCCCACCAGGCGCGCACCGCAGGCGTCTTCTCAAAAAGCGGCTCTGTGCTGACTGTTGTCACCCACTTAAAGGTGCCGAAGAGGCAAAGATCGGCATAAGTCAGGACGCCGAAGAAATATTCCTGCTCGGCCAGTGTTTCCTCAAGTTGGGTCAGCACCGCTTGCATCTGCGGTCGGTTCTCATCGCGCTTGGCGGCGATTTGTTCCAGCGTCATGCCGAAGCGTTTCTCGCGGTCTGCTCGGAAGTATCCTCGATCTTTTTCCTGAATGTTATTCCAGATGTCGTTCAGCACGACCATGATGAGCGCCCGATGCACGGTGTTGTCAACGTAGAGGTTAAAGAATCGACACGATTCTTTCAGCCCGAGACCGGGAAAGATCTTCGGGTCTGGATATTTATCCTCGCAGTACTTGGCAATCGTCCAGGAGTCGAAGACCACCATGCCGTCGTCCTTGATGACCGGCACGCGATCCTGACCGGAGAAAGCGATTTTGTCTTTCTCGGTGAAGCTTAGGGGAATAGTGGTGAATGGAACCTGCTTGTAGGTGAGCACCGCCTTGGTGCGCCAACAGAAAGGGCTGAAGCGTTTGTCGTCCGCGCCGCACAGATCATAGAGCTCGATCATGGTTGTTTATCCTCCTTACGATGCGACTCTCTTTGGGATGAGATATGTTGTTCACCTCATGCTGATGCGTGGTTGCTTAGCGCCAATCGCGCTTGACTTCAACCGTCAGGACTGTCACAAAATACGTGGGGTCAAGGTTTTTTTTTCAGAACAGAGTTCGTAGGTAAGTCGTGTGTAACAACGCGTTTCGCACAGATGAGACGCTATGAACGCAATGAAAGGAGGGATGGTATGAAAACAGAGAGCATCGAGTACCGAGACGGTAATGTAGCCCTGAAGGGATATGTGGCGTTCGACGATCAGAGCTCCCATAAGCATCCCGGCATTTTGGTGATGCCCGAAGCCTTCGGCTTGGGAGTTCACGCCAAAGAACGCGCCGGGCGGTTGGCGGCGTTAGGATACGTGGCGTTAGCGGGCGATCCCTACGGCAATGGTCTTGAAGTTACAGACCTACAAGAAGCGATCAAACATGCCGGTGCGTTGCGTGAGGATCCCGCCAAATTCCGCCAACGTGCGCGCGTAGCCTTGGACAAACTGGCTTCTTTGCCGCAAGTTGACGCGAGTCGGTTAGCCGTGATCGGCTATTGCATGGGCGGCACCTTTTCCTTGGAGCTAGCGCGGGATGGCGCACCGCTAAAAGGCGCGGTTTCCTTTCACGGCGGCCTAGAGACACAGCGTCCTGCTGTAGCCGGACAAGTCAAGGCAAAGATTCTGGTGTGTCATGGGGCCGACGATCCGTTTGTGCCGCCAGCCCAGGTGAATGCTTTTGCCGAGGAGATGACCAAGGCGGGAGCAGACTGGCAGGTCATTAGCTATGGCGGCACCGTACACAGCTTTACTAATCCGAATGCAAGCAGCGTGGGCATGCCAGGGATCGCTTACAACAAGCAGTCTGACGAGCGGTCGTGGAAGGCGATGCGGACGTTCTTTGATGAAATCTTTGGTGGAATGTAAGACTTTGTCCGTGCACTCTCTGTATATCATGCACGACTTGGCGGCGGCAGGTGATCCTGATGCCTGCCCCGGAGACTGATGAGCGCCCAATACAGAAAGTACGTTATATTCATGTTCCAACTTTCAATTGCTGAGGAGGATAGGTGATGGCGGAGAAGCCAGTCGAATTTACCGAATTGTTGAAAGATGCGCCGAAAAACTGGGGACGCTGGGGGGCCAACGACGAAATAGGTGGTCTGAACTTCCTTACCAATGAAGAAGTTCTGCGCGGTATTCGCGCAGTCAAACAGGGCAAGACCTTCATGCTCGGCGTGCCGGTCGCCCGTCCACAGGGCGATCCGCTCCATCCCATTCGCTCGCAGCCTATTCATACCCTAACCCACGACGAAGGGTTCTATCTCAGCGGTCGCTCTCAACCGTTCCCTGGCGGGCTCAAGTACTCGGATGACGTCATTGTGATGTTTCCGCAGGGTACGACACAATATGACGCTCTCGGTCATGCCTGGTACGGCGACAAGCTATATAACGGGTATGACGCCAAGACCACGATTGGTGGTCTGCAGAAGTGCTCGATCGAGCCTATTGCTGATCATGGCGTGATCGGTCGCGGCATTCTCATTGATGCCGCTCGGTACAAAGGGAAGAAGCATCTTGACCGCGGCGAGGGCATCACGCTTGATGATGTACTCGGCGCGGCGAAACAACAAGGCGTGACCATAGAGAAGCACGATATCCTGGTTCTGCACACCGGCTGGTTGAACCGTTTCTACGAGGAAGGTCAACAAGCGTTCTTCCCTGATGGCCAATTTGATGAGCCTGGTCTCGAGTATAGCAAGGAGCTGGTGCAGTGGTTTTATGAAATGGAGATTCCGTCAATCAGCGCCGACAATATTGGCTGTGAGCAAGGCTATAATCGCGAACTGGGCGGGGTTGGCGTCCTCCATTCCGCGTTACTCTGTAATCTTGGGGTCATCTTCAATGAGATTGTTTGGCTCAAAGATCTTGCCGACGACTGCGACAAGGATAAGCAGTATACGTTTCTTTTCGCAGGCGCGCCGCTTAAATTGGTGTACGGCTGCGGCTCGGCGGTCAACCCGATTGCCATTAAATAGGACGGCGAAACCATCACTCTAGGGTTTCATTTGTGAGTCGTACTTTTGACTAGGGGCGGCTATCCTGGCTGCCCCTGGCTGTCTTGCCCTGCCCGCCTCAGCTTGTCAGGTGGTAATAGAATGATTTCAATGCGACGGTTCTTTTGCCGTCCTTCTTCAGTCGCATTCGAGGCAACTGGCATCGTCTCAGCGCGCCCGACCGCCAACAGCCGCTCCGCGGGAAGTGGCGTATTAGCCAAAAGGTAGCGCACCACCTCCGTCGCCCGGGCGGTCGATAGCTCCCAGTTCGAAGCGAAACGCTTCTTAAGCTCCGGGCCAATGTCTTGATTATCCGTATGCCCTTCGATCTGTATCTGCCGGTCCGTTCCTCGCGCCAATGCCTGCCCGACTTTCTCCAAGATCTTTTTTCCCTCCGGCGTCAGTGTCGCTTGCCCGGACGGAAACAGGACCCGGTCTACGATGGTAATGGCTAGTTGATCTGTAAATTCGTTGATGACGATATCCTTGCGGGTGATCTCCGTCTGAAGGTTGGCAATCAACTTACGATACGCTTCTTGGGCCAGACGTAGTTCCGCTTCTCTACGCTCACGCTGTTCCGCGAGTTCGGCTTCCAACCGTGCACGACGGGCTTGCTCTTCGGCGAGGCGGGCCTGCTCTTCGGCAAGGTGAGCGGCTAGCTGCCGTTCTTGCGTCGCCTTTTCCTCCAATTGACTCGCCAAGCGCTCCTTTTCTTGCTGAGCCGTCTCTACTTGAGACGCCTTTTCCTTCAGTTGACTCGCCAGCTGTTCCGTCTCTTGCTGAACCGTCTCTAGTTGTTGATGTTGCAATTCGATCGTGCGTTCTTTGTTTGTGGCAGCTGCCGCTAGTTCCAACAACCGTTGCTCCAGCCGATCCGCTCGTTTTGTCCAGTTGTCGCGGAATTTCTGCAACGCTGCAATGTCAACGGTCTTGGCAGGCAGCGGTTCTCTAGGCTCTGGCTGTGCCGCTACGCTTTCGGGAGTCATCGCTGCGTGGAGGGGAGTTTTTGACGGAAAAATTTGCACTGGGACCAGGGTTGTAGGTCGCCTCGTTGAAGAAGGAAGTATCATTGTCGCCATTGCTCCAAGGAGCAACAGATGGGCGGCGGCCGAAAGAGCAAACCAAGGAGCTTTCGGATAGAGGCGTTGGCTGCGCCCCCATTGTTCTCCAGACCAAGCGCGCGCGAACAAGGGCTTTTGCTTGCGAGAAGGACGATCATAACTTGCAGGGCGGAAAACAGAGAGGCGCTGCGGCTGCCGTTTCTGACGCGAACGAATGCGACGGTTAGACTTCCCTCCCAACCACGAGAACCACTTCATGTCCTACATTCTCCTGTTCGCAATGGCTAGGCACTGGAAGGGCCAGGGAGGCTCTGACGCCACATT
>JBFWZL010000538.1:0-4268 GCA_050185455.1 Binatia bacterium
ACGCTGCCAACAATACTGACATGATGGAGTTCTTTCCGACGGATAAGCCGACGCACCTCATTACTTGCGTTGAGGGTGGACGTGGAGTTATTGATGCGACCGGTAAGTTGAACCCCTCTGTACAGCGGATCAATCTTTCCAATGGACGAGTCGAAACTATCCTGCGCGGTATGGACCGGTGTGACGGCATCCGCACTACGTCTTGGGGCACGGTACTTGTCACGGAAGAGACCGATGATGGTGGCGCATACGAGATTCTCGATCCACTGATGACTACAGAACAGATTGTGACTAATAGAGCGACCGGCGCCACTACGGACCCGGCCCACATTGCTAAACGCTCCGCCCTTCCGACCATGGCTTGGGAAGGATTGGCAGTGTTGCCGAGCGGTGTGGTGATCGGGGGCGATGAATTGCGTCCCGGAACTGGCGGCGCCGATAGAGACGGCGGCGCCATCTTCAAATTCGTTCCTTTGACGCCGTACGGGGGCGGAACGATTTTCAATTTGTCGGCTTCACCCTTTGTGGCTGGCAATGTCTACGCCATGCAAGTCTCGTGTAACAGCGGCAACCAACAGTATGGCCAAGGGTGCGAAATTGGGAACGCGGCGTGGGTTTCCGTGAACGCAGCCACCGCTCGCGCCGACGCGGACGCCAAGGGCGCGACTGGATATTACCGACCAGAGGATCTGCATGCTGATCCTGTGTATGCGGGCCCTGGCGTACGTTTCTGCTGGACAAATACCGGCAATGAAGGCGGTCACAATTACGCGGAGGTCGTGTGCGGCGTGGATTCACAACCATTGGTGGCGAACGCCAACCAGCGTACGGTTGTCGTCAACCGCTTCGTCGAAGGCGATGAAGATTTCAACTCCTTTGATAATCTGGATTTTCAACCTCACACCGGCATCCTGTATGTTATCGAAGATCATGACAACGGCGATATCTTCGCTTGCCTTCCTGACGGCGTCGATCGTGATATTAAGACCGACGGTTGTATCAAACTGTTCTCGGTAAAGGATTCCTCAGCGGAGCCGACAGGCTTCATCTTTTCCGCGGATGGTAAAACCGCCTATGTTTCCATCCAACACTCCAACGACGCTAACATGCCGTTATTTGATGACTACCCGACCGACGACGTGCTGAAAATTACCGGCTTCAAAGTAAGCAGATAGTCCCCCGTTCCTGTCCAACTCCCAAATGCAGAGGGGCAGTGGAAAGCGCCTCTCTGCAACTTTCCACCGTGGTGAGTAGTGGGGCTCACCCCGCGACGAAACATCCATACAAGAAGGAGCTCCCTATGCGAAGAAATCTCTTCGTCATTTTCTATATACCGGTCCTTACCTGGTTCACGGTAGGTTACTGGACTCTTCACACTGCGCACGCGCAGGACGTTTGTACGATCGGACACGAACACGACGAAGCAGGGGAAGACAGTTTGGAGATGCGGGAATCCGCGGCGCAGCCGGTCGAGTGGCGCGCTTTTCAAACCCATATTGCGTCAATGGCGGCGGGCAACTTTGTGCCCGTGCAGTTGTTAGCGATCAATGATTTCCATGGGCAGTTATCGGAGGGGCGATTCGTTTCCGGTCGCCCGGTCGGTAGTGCGGCGGTTTTGGCGGCCTATCTTAAAGCCGCGCAGGTGGGGCAGGAAGATCATACTTTTATTGTCCATGCTGGTGACCACGTTGGCGCTTCGCCTCCGGCTTCCGCCTTGTTGCAAGACGAGCCATCGATTATGTTTCTCGACCTGCTGGCCAACAACCACTGTTCAGGGGGCTCACGCCGTAATCCGGGCTGTAACATCATAGGAACACTCGGTAACCACGAATTTGATGAAGGTAAAGAAGAAATGCTCCGCCTGATTTGGGGCGGCAGGCATCCTGATGGTTCGTTCCTAGAAAAGCATTATAATGGCGCTCGTTTCCCTTATGTATCGGCGAATGTAGTCGACAAGAGAACCGGAAACCCTATTCTTCCTCCTTATGTGATTACCAAGGTCAAAGCGACGCCTATTGCCTTCATTGGTGCGGTATTAAAAGATACTCCGACGATTGTGACTCCCCTCGGTGTGGCTGGCTTAAAATTCTTGGACGAAGCGGACGCTATCAATAGGTACATTCCTGAACTCAAGAAGAAAGGCGTCCGCACGATTGTCGTGTTAATTCACCAAGGCGGACGCCAAACAACCTACGGAGGACAGACGGACCCGACGAGGACGGCGGTTGATGGCCCGAATATCCTTGACATCGTCGATCGATTGGACGATGAGGTCGATGT
Source organism: Binatia bacterium (assembly GCA_050185455.1). Taxonomy (GTDB): domain Bacteria; phylum Desulfobacterota; class Binatia; order Bin18; family Bin18; genus SYOC01. The sequence goes on from JBFWZL010000538.1 coordinate 2,281, forward strand.
GGTCGTTTCAGGTCATGCTCACTCGTTCACTAATGCGCTGCTGCCAAATCAAAACGGCAAAGAAATCCTCGTCACGCAGGCGTTCTCGGCGGGCACGGCGTATGCCGACATTGATCTCGAAATCGATCCCAAGACGAAGGATGTTGTCTCTAAGACGGCTGCTGTCATCACGACTTTCGCGGACGCAGGTCCAGGCTTGAATCCAGACCTGAAAACTGCGCAGCTAACCTTAATGGCGGAGGATAAGGTCGCCCCCTTAGTGAATCGCCTCATCGGTGTGGCCTCCACTAATCTCCTCGACGATCAAAACCTAGCGGGAGAATCAGCACTTGGCAATCTGATCGCAGATTCACAACGCGCCGCTATGGGAACCGATTTTGCGTTTATGAACCCGGGCGGCATTCGCGCGGATCTGGCGGTGGGAGATGTGACGTGGGGAAATTTATTCACAATTCAACCATTCGGCAACAGTCTCGTGAAAATGAATCTCACCGGTCAGCACATCTATGACGTGTTGAACCAACAGTGGGCAGCGCCTCAACCTTTCCCGCGCATATTGCAAATTTCCGGGCTCACGTACACGTGGGATAATAATCTTCCCGCAGGCAACCGGGTTGTTGAAGTAAGAAAAAATGGAGTCCCAATCAACCTCACAGCAACCTACTCCGTCACAGCGAATAATTTCATCGCCGCGGGTGGAGACAATTTTACTATTTTTACACTAGGAACCAATCTGATTGGTGGACCCATCGATCTTGATGCGCTTATTCCCTACACTCAAAGCCTTCCCCAACCTTTCTCCGCCGCCATCGAGGGGCGCATCACGCGTCTGAACTAAGGATCACACAATCTTGGTGCACCTTCCTCCTACCGCAAGTTTTTATGGCCTGATTGAGAACCGGCTCGCGAAACGGGACGTACAACGAGAAGTCAGCGTCCCGTCAGGCTGGAACGTGCCGCCAGACTGTAGCGGCGGTCGGCAGCAGAAAGGTGATCGCGAGGCAGAGCGCGAGCATTACCGCTGAGCCCCACAGGCACGCTGCTATCCCGCCTGCCTGGACAAGAGCCCCGGAGAGCACAATCCCAATCAACCGCCCTCCCGCGTTGGCGGCGTAATAGAAGCCGACATCTTCGGCCGCCTTTTCCGACCCGGCATAGGCCAGGATCAGATACGAATGCAGCGAGGAAATGACGGCGAACACGAATCCGAACAGGCCAAGGCCCACGGTGATCATGAGATCAGGGTGTTCCATAGGGGAGTAGTCAAGCACGAGGACGAGCACAAGCGGAATCGTGGTCAGCACCGCGCCCCACAGCCGGGCCTCCGGCACCTCGCGCGACAAGCCATCTGTACTACGACGGATGACGGAGGGCGCGATGGCTTGCACAAGGCCGTAGCCAATGGTCCAACTCGCGATAAATCCGGCCACCTCCAGGTAGCGCCAGCCCTGGCTATATAGAAACACTGGCAGGCCAACCACGAACCAGATATCCCGTGAGCCGAACAGGAAAAACCGTGCGGCCGCCATTAGGTTGATAGCGCGAGACTTAGCGAACAATTCCCGGAACGACTCTGATGCCTTAGCCTTGCCAAGCGTCCGCGGAAGACTAAACGCCACACCGGTAAGAATGAACGCGAGCACGCCGGCCATGAGCCACAAGGCGCCCCGGAAGCCGAGGGTTTCCAGTAAAAGACCGCCGAAGAAAAAGCCGGCGCCCTTCATGGCGTTCTTGGAACCGGTAAACCAAGCGACCCACCGGAACAACTGGCCGGAGCCGCCTTCCGACGTGGCCTTGATCGCGGATTTCGAGGCCGTTTTAGTGATATCTTTCGCGACGCCTGCGATTCCTTGCGCAGCGATTACCCACGAAACGGAAAAGGCCACGCTCCAAGCGGGAGAGAGCGCCGAGAGCAGCAGCAAGCCCGTGATCTGCAGGGCTAGGCCGGTCATTAGCATGCGCGGGATGCCAAAGCGCGTGGCGAGCCA
>JBFWZL010000539.1:0-4260 GCA_050185455.1 Binatia bacterium
ATGCTGCTCCACATACTCCTGCGAGTGCGGGAACGTCGCCTGCCCATGCGGATAGTCGGACGACCACATGATGTTGTCCGCCGGGAACCAATCGAGCAGGTTCACAAACACCGGGTCGTTGATAAACGTCGCGTACACGTTCCGCTTAATATACTCGCTAGGCTTGAGCGGCAGTTTGACCGTGGAGATTCCTCGGGCCGCATACTTGTCGATACGATAGAGAAAGAATGGCAGCCAGGCGACGTCGTTCTCCGCCGAGACGATTTTGAGGCGAGGAAATCTCTCAAATACTCCGCCAATGACGAACGCAGTCAACGACCGCTCGATCGGATGCACCATCGAGATAACGCCGGTCATGAACTCGACGCCCTTCATGTTGGGATTGAGCACGCTGCTGGCGTGACCGGCTGTGCCTTTGGCTCCCGTCAAAATATGGAGCGAGAGCGCCATCTCGAGATCCTGCGCGGCGGCCCAGAACGGATCGTAGTCCGGATGCGCGTATGGTCGATCGGCGGGCGCTTCGCCCCAGATCATCGCTCCCGCCATGCCGCGCCGTTTGATCCGCTCCAGCTCGGCCACTGCGGCCGGTATATCTTCAAGCGTAATCAGTCCGAGCGGAATTAAACGTTTGAGATCATAATTGCAATAATCAGTAGCCCAATCATTGAAGGCGCGGAAACACGCCGCGCGGAACTCGGCGTCCGCGAGTCCGAAGAGCGGCATCCCCGTCGAGGTGTAAATAACTTCCGCCGCCACATTGTCGCGGTCTTGATCTTTAATCCGTTCGGCTGGATCGTGCACGGCCTTGGGCGCCTCGGCAAAGCCGCGTTTCATGAATTCCGGCATGTCGGCGGCAGGCACGCCAGCGCTGAAGAAGGCGGCAAGCGGTGCTGGCGCGAGGTCCTCGCAGACAAAATACTCGCCCGGTTTGCCGTCGAGTTTCACAGCGCGTGGCGCGCGATCGCGGAAGCGTCGATCAAGGCGTTCCGCCCACATGGTAGGGGGCTCAACAAAGTGCGAATCCGCGGAAATCAATGGGTAATCTGACATTGAATGCATCCTCCTTCAATGATGAATGCTTAGTGCTTTCGGTTTAGCAGTTGCGGCCTCGGTGTCAACTTGGCGCTCAGCGCTCATTGAGGTATGCGGTGAAGTTGGATACAGTTTCCTCTCTTATCATTGGTGAAAAAGGAGGTTCACAATCATGGATAACGCGGAACTCGCAAAACAGATTACCGTCCTGCAGGACATCGAGGCGATCAAGCAGCTCAAAGCCGAATACTGCGATGTTTGCGATGATGATCACAATCAGGACCGGATTGTGTCGATTTTCGCCGAGGATGGCATTTGGGAAGGGAAGGGCGTGGGCTATGCGAAGGGGCATGCGGAAATTCGCAAGCTGTTCAAGAGTTTCCAGGAGCGGATCAGCTTTTCGCAGCATAACGTTTTTAATCCGCGCATCACGGTCAACGGCAACGAAGCGCGCGCGCACTGGTATTTCCTAGGGCCCTTCACCTTTCGCAAAGACAATCGCCAGCTGTGGCTCGCGGCTCGTTACGAAGATGACTACGTCAAAATCGACGGCAAGTGGAAATTCAAACACCTGCGCGCGTTCGGCCGTATGGCCGCGCCGTACGAGGAAGGGTGGGCGTCAAAAGCCAAGGTAGACGTGTTCTCGAATTGAATCTGAAACTAGGCGACAGACTAAGCTGCATAATATGAACGGTCTAGAGCGCACCAACAGTGCTCTTCCGCCCGGCGATTAATCGCCGGGCGAAGGGCTGCGCTGAGCATTTTAGCCGAGCGCAGCGCGCCGCATACGGGACCAGCGATGCACCGGCCACATATCCTGGTCCTCGCCCCAACCGATCTCGCCATTCATGTCCCAGCGAATCAGACTGTTAATGTCGATAAAGGTGTGGCGGTTGATAATGATGCGACTTACCGGCTCACCAACGGCGACGAGTTCGCGCCCCTCGGCGTCTTTGGCGTGGAGTTCGATGCACGTAATCCAGCCGTTCGTTACGTCACGCGCAATTCGTCGCTCGCCCTGAGTCAATCGCACCGTGCGTCCATCACGTCGCAGAAAGCCATAGGATACTGGGTTGGGCTCGGCCCCATCGTTTGTCACTGCTAGAAACCCATGCGCCGTGCTCGCGGCGCCTGTTACGTACGCCGCCTGACGCGGGCGATCCTCTGGCCGCCGCCCCCAAGTGCGATCACGCACTGACAGACAATCAATCGGAATGGTCTCACCATGCAACCTGAGTTCTCCACTTACCCGCCCGATCTGATCGAAGTGATGTGCATGGCCGAAGGTTGAGCCCGTACTCGTAAGAGGCTCCGGCGGCATTACACCGTCGAAGCGCAGCGAGGCTTGTAAACGCTCGCCGTCGTTGTAGCCCAGAGCATAGGACGTGCAGGGCTCGATCACACGGATCGAGACGCCAGTCGGCAAAGTAATGTCATTGAGGTCTTGATCACTGGGCAGTTGGAGAGCTGAGTAATTGGCTGAATAGAGCACTTCCCACGGCAAATGCGCCGAGTCGTCCCAGATCCACGCGCCGCCCGCCACTGTGCCGATGTTGGGCCGCACCAGGGTGTAGAGCCAGCCGCCTAAGCGACGTTCCGGGCAGCAGAAGGAGAACCATGCGGTCTCAGTTGCCCACCAGTCGCTCCCTATCTCTGCAAAGTGAAAGCGGTCATCGCGTTCTGTGAATACTCGTTGTTCAGACATGTTCGTTTCCTTATGTGAAGGAGAGAGGTTGGGCAAGTGCTGTCGGCTATCGTGGAGCTCAACGACCAATCGGACAAAACGGTGCGTCTCCTACCTGTGCGCGGGTGGAGTCATCCACGTCTGTGCGAAAGGTGGCGTGCACTCGGTTCACAAGTGCGGCTAGCGCCACGGTCATACATAGTTCCAGCAGTTCTTCGCGTGGGAAGCGCGCCTCAAGCTCCGCGTAGAGCTCGTCATTCACCCGGTTCTCTCGAGTTAACGCCTCCGCGTAGCGCAGCACCAACCGGTCCGTATCGTCAAACAACGGCATGGTGTCCCAATCCGCCATAGCCGCCATCTCTTCATCGGTGAGACCGACGCTCCGACCGAGCATCACATGAGTCGGCACTCAATAATGACACGAATTGAGCTGCGAGGCGCGGAGGTAAGCCAGTTCACGGTAGCGTGGGGCCAACCGGGGATTGTGATAAAGAGCACGGCCTATGTGAGTGAGCCCCGCCAAGAAACCGGCGTGGTTGCCAAACAGTTTCATGACATTCAGCACCGGCAAGTCGGGTCCTGAAAAACTTTCATACAGGGCGTGGACTTCCGGCGAGGCGTGTTCGGGCTCTATGAGGGGGATACGCGGCATACAATCTCCAAAATGTGAATGGCGAGAAGAGGAAAGAAGGAGCCGAGAATAGCAACAGCAGACGTTTACCGTCTCTCCTTGCTCTTTCTGAGGCTCTCTTCACCTGTGATTCATCAGGCTGTTTTACGCGGCGGCTTTTGTCCCGTTCAGCAGTTGATTCGCTTCCAGCAACCACTGACCGCTAGACATCTCATCTTGTACCAGGGAGCGAAGCAGCTCTTTGGTCTGCTGGTCGTCTTGGATTTGTTCGATGACATCGGTGATAAACGTCAGCGCCTTGGGTAGGTCTGTGATCTGATTAGCGATGTGCTGGAGCTTCTCGGCGTCCTTCTTTTCTTGAGAGGCGTAGAGGTCCATCTCCTTCGTGCGTCGCTCAGTAGGCACCGTGCATTGCGGGACGCCGCCCAACTCACGCAGCCGAGCTTCGAGCAACCGCGCATGGTACGCCTCCCGCTGCTGGATCACGCGCAAGCCGCCTTTGACGCATTCTTGGTCACTGACCTCGCTCCAACAGTTCAGATACTCCGAGGCGAAGTTCTCCGCACAGCGGTACTCGTCCAGCAGATGCATGATCATCTCTTGTTCGCTGGCGTGCGCTTTGCCGTTGAAGACATACTTGCCTTCGCCATTCTGTAGCTCTCGCATCTGGGCTTCAAACAGCTCGTCCGAGATGAGCCCTTTGCGGTAGGCCTTGAGGAGTTGCCGCGCTTCGAAGTCTTGAGTTGTTTGCTGTGTCGCCATGCTATTGTCCTTTCTTCGTAATGACGCCGCTATTGCGTCCGTCAGCGCTGACGGACACCCGGCGTCCCAGTTCTTTAGCGTCAGGAAATTCGCTCTTTCAGCGTCGTGGTGGTCCTCGGGCAGATTTCCTGCGTTGCGTATCCTATGTTCT
>JBFWZL010000540.1:0-4242 GCA_050185455.1 Binatia bacterium
TCTTCTTGGCAAAAGAGTCGATTATTCAGGTCGATCGGTAATCGTCATTGGCCCGGAACTGCGCCTTCACCAGTGTGGTCTACCGAAACACATGGCGTTAGAGCTGTTCAAGCCGTTCATTTATAATAAGCTGGAAGAGCGAGGTTATACCACCACTATTAAGAGTGCAAAAAAGATGGTGGAAAAAGAGCGCCCGGAAGTGTGGGATATTCTGGATGAGGTTATCAAAGAACATCCGGTGTTACTGAATCGCGCGCCTACCCTGCATCGCCTCGGCATTCAAGCGTTTGAACCGATTCTGATCGAGGGCAAGGCTATTCAGCTGCATCCTCTTGTTTGCATGGCGTACAATGCTGACTTTGACGGCGACCAAATGGCCGTGCATATTCCGCTCTCGGTAGAGGCGCAAGTTGAAGCTCGTGCACTAATGATGTCAACGAACAACATCCTTTCCCCCGCGCATGGAAAGGCAATTATCAGTCCTACTCAGGATATTGTTCTTGGCTTATACACCATGACCAGAGAGCGACCTGGAGTTGAAGGGGAGGATAAGATCTTCAGTAGCCCGGAAGAAGTACGTCTAGCGTATGATCAAGGAGCCATTCATCTACAAGCTCGTATTAAAGTTAGGAGGAATGGCGACCTTATTCAGACCACTGTCGGGAGAATTCTCCTATCCGAGATCACTCCCCAAGAAATCCCGTTCTCAGAAGTCAATCGAGTAATGAAGAAAAAAGAGCTAGGCGCTCTGATCGACATGGCTTTTCGTAAAGCTGGGAATAAGGCTACTGTGATTTTTGCCGACCGACTGAAAGACCTAGGATTTGAGTACGCTACAAAAGCAGGAATCTCGATTGGGATTAAAGACATGGCTATTCCCCCAGCCAAAGAAAAAATGCTAGGGGCGGCGCGAAAGTCACTTGAAGAGATTCAGGACCAATATACAAAAGGTCTCATTACTGACGGTGAACGTCACAACAAAGTGGTCGATACTTGGGCGGCTGTGACGGACGAAGTCGCTAATGAGATGTTCACTGGTCTGCGGGAAAGCCGAGAGGGCTTCAGCCCCATCTATATGATGGCCGATTCTGGTGCGAGAGGTAGCGCTCAACAGATTCGACAGCTGGCGGGAATGCGGGGCTTGATGGCAAAGCCGTCAGGAGAGATTATTGAAACCCCCATCACTGCAAATTTCCGGGAAGGATTGTCTGTTCTGCAATATTTTATTTCTACTCACGGAGCCAGGAAAGGACTTGCTGACACGGCATTAAAAACGGCGAACTCTGGTTACCTAACTCGTCGTTTGGTGGACGTTGCCCAAGACTCCATCGTGAGTGAAGGAGACTGCGGTACAATCGATGGTATTGAAATAACCCCGCTTGTGGAAGGGGGAGAAATCATTGAGGGCTTAGGAGAACGGGTCCTTGGTCGTGTAGCGCTTGATGATATATACGATCCTTTTACAAATCGCGTACTCGTGCAGGCTAATGACGAGATTGACGAAGAAAAAGTCACATTCATTGAAGAAGCTGGCCTAGAAAAGGTGCGGATCCGCTCCCCATTAACTTGCCAGGCTCGCCGTGGAATTTGTATTCGTTGCTATGGGCGAGACCTTGCCCGCGGAAGAATGGTCAACATGGGAGAAGCGGTCGGCATCATTGCGGCCCAGTCAATTGGTGAACCAGGAACTCAACTCACCATGCGGACGTTCCATATCGGGGGCACAGCAAGTCGTCGCGCGGAGCAAACCACCCTTACGGCGAGGAATGAAGGGGAATTGCGATTCCTCAACCTTAAGACTGTTATCAATCGTGATGGGGATCTTGTCGTGATGAACCGGAATGGCGAGGTTGCCATAGTTGATTATCCGGAAGTCGGTCGAGAAAGAGAGCGGGAACGTTATCCAGTCGTCTATGGTGCGAAACTCAAGAAAAAAGATAAAACGAAGATCAAAGCTGGCGACCTGATCGCTGAATGGGACCCATATACTGTTCCTATTTTAACGGAAGTTAGCGGGATCATAAAATTCGGTGATATAGATGAAAAAACCATGCAAGAGAAGGTCGACGAGCGGACTGGTCTCTCAACGAGGTTGATTATAGACTTCCGTGATCCAAGCGTGCGACCGCGTGTTTCGATTAAAGACGAATCAGGGAAGACGGCCAAGTTGCCTAGCGGGCTTGACGCACGTTACCTCCTGCCTGTTGGTGCACATATCAATGTGGCGGAAGGGCAACGGATCGAAGCTGGAGACATTGTCGCAAAAATCCCGCGGGAAACCACGAAAACGAAAGATATTACCGGTGGTCTTCCTCGCGTTGCTGAACTCTTTGAAGCTCGAAAACCAAAAGAGTTTGCGGTCATTAGCGAGATTGAAGGAGCGGTTTCGTTTGGGAAAGATACGAAAGGGAAACGCAAACTAATAGTTACTCCCGAAGTGGGGGACCCACGAGAATATCTCATCCCTCGCGGGAAACATATCAGCGTGCGTGAAAACGATATCGTGCGTGCTGGGGAACCTTTGATGGACGGTTCATCCAATCCTCATGATATTTTGGGCGTGTTAGGAGAAAAAGAACTCGCGAAATCCCTTGTAGACAGCATTCAAGAAATTTACCGACTGCAAGGGGTACGTATCCATGACAAACACATCGAGGTGATCGTTCGTCAGATGATGCGTAGGGTGAGTGTTACTGAAGTCGGAGACTCAGAATTCCTAGTTGGAGAACAGGTGGAAAAGTGGCGCTTCCAGGAAGAGACAGAAAAGGTGCTTGCTCGCAACGGTAAACCGCCAGAAGCGAAATCTCTCTTGATGGGTATTACCAAAGCCAGTTTGTCGACCGATAGTTTTATCTCCGCCGCTTCTTTCCAAGAAACGACCAAAGTGCTAACTGAAGCAGCCATTCATGGCAAAATCGACATGCTACTTGGGCTAAAGGAAAATGTCATTATGGGAAGATTGATTCCTGCCGGTACCGGAAGCCCAATCTACAGCAAAATCGAGGTAGGAACGATGGAAACTGAATCCGAAGTGCAACCGGCGACCCTCTCGCATGTTGTCGGAGCTTCGTGATGTCCACTTATAATGCGTGAGGAGGTTGAATGCCTACGATTCAGCAGCTCGTCCGTTTTGGACGGGAACGACAACGAAAGAAATTGACAGCTCCAGCCCTCCAATCTTGCCCTCAGCGGAGGGGTGTCTGCACTCGTGTCTATACGACTACTCCCAAGAAGCCGAATTCCGCATTGCGGAAAGTTGCCCGGGTACGACTAACAAACGGCATTGAAGTGACTGCTTACATTCCGGGGATTGGACATAATTTGCAAGAGCATTCGGTTGTGCTCATTCGAGGTGGTCGAGTCAAGGACTTGCCAGGCGTTCGTTATCACATAGTGAGAGGAACGTTGGATTCAATAGGCGTGCAGGAACGGAAGCAAGGACGCTCGAAATACGGTGCAAAAAAACCTAAATAGAGGTTAAAAACAATAAGGATGTGCTATGCCACGGAAAGGACCAATTCCGAAAAGAGATGTGCTTCCTGACCCAAAACATCACGATATGACAGTAACGAAGTTCATTAATATGATGATGTTGGAGGGAAAGAAGGGCACTGCCGAACGCATTCTCTACGGAGCCATGGATCTTATTCATCAACGCAGTGGAGAAGAGTCGGTGGAAGTTTTTAAACGCGCCCTTGAAAATGTGAAGCCTATTGTCGAAGTGCGTTCGCGAAGGGTTGGTGGCGCAACATATCAGGTCCCAGTGGAAGTACGTACAAACCGACGGAATTCCCTTGCGATGCGTTGGCTCGTGCAATCCGCGCGACAAAGGCCTGAAAAGAATATGAGAGAAAAATTGGCGGGAGAGTTGTTTGAGGCTTCACAAAATCGGGGGGGGGCAGTTAAGAAACGCGAGGATACGCATCGCATGGCCGAGGCGAATAAAGCATTCGCACACTATCGTTGGTAGGCGAGTGCCTGCAGTTGACTCTTTTGTAATACTCTCTAGAATCACGTATCCCCAGACACTACAGGAAGCGGCGATCTAAGCCCTGAGAAGCATTAAGGTCGTGTCTCCCAGAGCGCTTCCTTTCATCGATTTACGCAGAAGGAGCGGAGCAAGTTATGGCGAAGGCGCGGTTTGAGCGGACGAAGCCGCATGTGAATGTTGGGACGATTGGGCATATTGATCATGGGAAGACGACGTTGACGGCGGCGATCACGAAGGTCTTGGCGGAGCGG
>JBFWZL010000541.1:0-4209 GCA_050185455.1 Binatia bacterium
GAGGCTGCCGTCGCCGAACACATCGAAGTCGCTATCGAGTTCGAGCCAATCAAAGTTCCGCGTCGGGAGGATATCCTGGAAAACAAACACTCCGCGCAGGTGCGTATCCGGCCAGTACGCATAACGGAGTTCGTTCGCCATGATCAGGAATTTCGCATTGGGAAACGCGTGCATGTACCCGGTGTGGTCGAGGTGAAGATGCGAGATAATGACATATTTGACATCGCTCATCTTGTACCCGAGACCTTGGATCTGCCGGTCAAGCAACATCTCTTTAGGGTATTTGATCTGCAAATGTTCGGCGATCGGTCCCCAATGACCCACGGGATCGTCGGCTGCGTTAGGATGGCAGCCGGTATCAAACAAGACGAGACCTTTGGGATGTTCGATGAGATAGGCAGGGCACGGTACGGTGACAAGATCGTTTGGAGCGCCATGCATCAATAAACTTTGCGGAACGGTCAGCTCCGCGTTCGGCAACGCCCACATCCGTTTTGCTTTTCCGTCTGCCATAACTTTCCCTCCTGAGAAATATTTGCGGTCCGCATCCACTCGGCACGCGGGCGTATGCTAGTAAAGGCTGAGTAAGGTGTCAAGGTTTGGAGCGAGTCCATAGCGTTTGTAGAGTCTGTATGGATTGTCGGAGTTGGTAAAGTTCGTAGGGTTCATAGAGTCAGAGGAAAACACAACGAACTCAAGAAACCAGCGAAAGTAACGACCGTAAATGTTTGATCGTTCTGCAGGGAAGCCCTGCCGCATAGGAGCCGACGCCGTCGAGCAACACGGGTTCCATTCCCACGCGTTCCGCGCCAACGACATCAATGCTGTAAATGTCGCCAACGTAAACGGTTTGTTCAGGTCGCGCTTTGGTTGTGTCGAGTGCAAACTGGAAAATGCGCGGGTCCGGCTTTTCCATGCCGACGTCGTGCGAGTCAATGACAACCTGGAAAAAATCGGTGATACCGCATTGTGCTAAGACCGATCTGATGCGGCCGTCTGAGTTCGATACGACGCCGAGTACTAACCCACGACTACGCAATTCTTGCAGGATCTGGGGCGTAGAGGGGCGCATCAAGCGCCAGAGATTCGCGTGTTGGTGCTCGGCTTCGATCCTACGAAGCAAATGGGCGGCTTGGTCTTGCCCGATGCCCAAGTGTTCTAACATAGCGGCAAAATACGGGTGCCGGCGTGTTTCATCGGTATCCACTGCTGCGGCTTCCATGCGACGATCAATCGCCTGTTTCGACGCGCATTCCGCCCTGCGTATCACCTGTAGAGTGGCGGTGATACCAGCCTGACGTAATAACTTGTGAATAAAGCGGAGATCTGTGTGCACTAACGTGCCGCCGGCATCGAACAAGATGGTGGTAATCGGCCTTGAAGAGTTCATAGAATTTGTAGGGTTCGAGGGGTTTATTGGGTTCATGGGGGCAAAAGGAAATCCAACAAACTCTGTAGACTATTATTCTATCGTCCCTTTGGGAGTCCTAACACTCGTTCTCCTATGATCCCGCGCTGAATTTCATTCGTGCCGGCGGCGATTGTTCCAGCTCGTGAGCTTAACATGCGATGCGCCCAACGTGCATGGTCAACGGCAAACGCCGATCCTTTTTCCAGGATCGCATAGGGGCCGAGTAGTTCCATGGCGAAATTCATCATGCGCAGGCTTAACTCGGTGGCTGTGATTTTGGCGAAAGATCCTTCCGGTCCTGGCGGTTGGCCTTTGAGCTGTCGTGTCAGGCGGCGCAATTCATTGTACTTGACGGCCTGGGCTTCAATAGCGAACTGCGCCAACTGCTGACGGACTGAGGTGTCTTCCACTGCGGGCTGACCGTTGATTTCTATCCGCTTCGCCAAATCGTGGAGTTGCGGCATGAGCTTCTCGAAGCGATAGAAATTTCCTGTCGCAACTCGCTCAAACATTAAGGTTGTGACAGCGACCATCCAGCCGCGATTCAGTTCTCCGACCAGGTTTTTCTTGGGAACGCGGACGTCTTCGAAGAAAACTTCATTAAATTCGGAATCCCCGTTGATTTGCACGAGCGGGCGCACCGTAATCCCTGGACTGTGCATGTCGACGAGCAGATAACTAATCCCTTGATGTTTCGGAGCGCTGGGATCAGTGCGGACGAGAAGGAAAATCCAGTCCGCATGTTGCGCCCAACTCGTCCATACTTTCTGCCCGTTCACGACGAACTGATCGCCGTCTTCGACCGCACGGGTTTGCAGGGCGGCGAGATCGGACCCGGCCCCTGGTTCTGAATATCCCTGACACCAGATTTCCTCCGCGGGCAAAATTTTGGGAAGATAGCGAGCCTTTTGTTCTTCTGTGCCCCAGTGCATTAAGGTAGGGCCGAGAAGGGTGACGCCGCTCATGTTCACCCCGCCCGAGGCGCCGAGGCGGGCGAGTTCCTGGTTGAAAATCGCCTGCTCAATGACCGACGCGCCGCGGCCACCGTATTCTTTCGGCCACCAAATGCCAATCCAGCCGCCTTCGTGGAGTTTTTTATGCCATATCTTCTGACGCTCCCACCGCTCTATTGGGGGAAGGTCTTCGTCGCGTCCGGAGCGGATGTCTTCCGGCATGTTGGATTCCAGCCAGATTCGCACTTCCTGGCGAAAATTTTCTTCTTCCGGAGAATAGTTAAAGTCCATAATGCCTCCACGATTGATTCATTGAACCACCGGATCATTGATTCATCGCTGCAATGGCAAGCCGATACAACCTAACAGTGACTCGATGACTCAATCGCTCAATTCTTCAATGATTCAATAGCTGCGTCAGGTATACCAAAGCTGCGTCGAGCGACAAGGGCGGCGGTATCCACAGGCTCTGCTGCTTGTGCCATTGTATAGAGATGAGTAGGATGCGCGGCATGTTACGCATTGCGTGAAACGTGATAAAGAAGCCAAAGCCGTGCAAATGACACGCATCACGGATTACGGAACACGCACTTTACGTCAATACTACTGAGGACAATTACTCATGGACTTTGCCTTCACCGAAGACCAAATCCTATTGCAGCAAACGCTTCGTCAGTTCGCCAAAGAGAAGTTGGCGCCGAATTACTCACGCTGGGATCGCGGCGAGAAGATCGGTCGCGAGGACATTAAGGAGGTCGCCAAACTTGGCGTCTTTGGCTTGCGTGTTCCTGAAAAATTTGGCGGACAGATGACGGACTATGTCTCCTGTGGACTGATGACTGAAGAACTGTCCCGGGGTGATTTTAACTACAGCTTATTCATTCAACTCGGCCTCATTGCGTCGGAACTGTTGGCTGCATACGGGCATCCTGAGGTGCAAGCAGAGTGGTTGCCTCGCCATGCAACCGGCGACGCCGTGATCGCGTTCGGTCTCACGGAGCCGAGTGCCGGTTCAGATGCGGCGAATATTACGACGCGTGCGGTGAAAGAAGGAGATGCTTATCTGATCTCGGGCGAAAAAGCGTCGATCACCTTCGCCGGGTACGCCGATGCGTGCATTGTCTTTGCGCGGACCAGTGACCAGGGAGCACGAGGGATTTCCGCGTTTCTCGTCCCTTTGGATGCGCCGGGCGTCACTCGACAGGTGTACAAGACGCCAGGCGAGCGGCTCACCCAACGCGGCTCGCTCTTTTTTGACGGTGTGCGTATTCCCGCCCGTAATCGTGTAGGCGATGAAAGCGGAGGGTTCGTGCAAGCGATGGTCGCGTTCGACTTCAACCGCGCCATTATTGCACTGGCCTGTATCGGCGCTGCGCAGCAATCAGTAGAGGAGACAATTGCGTACACGAAAAGCCGCTTAGTCTTTGGTAAACCTCTAGCCAAATTTGAGGGGGTAGCGTTCCAGGTTGCAGAATATCTGACGCTGCTCGAAGCTGCGCGATTGGTCTCCTACAAGTGTCTTTGGTTAAAAGATCAAGGGCTAAAACACACCAAAGAAGCCGCCATGGCCAAATGGATGGGGCCGAAAGTCTCCGCCGAGGCGATTCACGCATGCATTATTCTGCATGGCCATTATGGCTATAGCATGGAGAGCCCACTCGAGCAGCGTTGGCGCGATGTGGTCGGCTTGGAAATTGGCGATGGCACGCCGGAGATCATGAAAGGCGTCGTGGCGCGCGAAGCGTTTGGCCGAGAATATACCGCCTATCGGGACTGATAAAATGGCAGTTCTCGATAACTGACAGCGTATAAACATACGTCCACACCTGCCGATCACAAAAGTGT
>JBFWZL010000542.1:0-4197 GCA_050185455.1 Binatia bacterium
GCACCCGGCTGCAAGGCAAGAGGCAATCCACCCTCAACACGGAGCGAATGACGATCATCCTGGCGCACTACCAGGTTAAGATCGAGTCGCTCTTTCCGGTAGGTGCTTTGTAAAGACGAGCCTGCGTAGGTCTGTCCCGCCACTGTTACAGGACCGGTAGATAGATTGGCCGTCACATCGAGGTTCGTGACCGTGCCCAGCACTTTCACGGTAGCGTCGACTTGGCCTTTGACTTCAGGTTCCTCCCCAATCAAGGGGCGCAGGTCGGCTAAGGCCAAGCGGTCGATCTGCAATTGAAAATTGAGCGGCCCTTGTGGATCAATGACACCGGAGGCGCTGACGCGCTGCTCCGCATGTTGCAACACCAAGTCATTAATCGACAACGCGGAACCACGCAACGTCAGCCGAGGCGTTTGCAGCGTGCTCCACGTACCGGTCGGCAGTTGCAGTGCAAGTTCTTGAATCGAAACGTCCACTTGTTCCGGAGTGTATCGCGCTTGCGTTTTCAAGCGGTGGGTGCGCCCTTCTTTCTCCTGCACGGTAATCTCGGCTTGGACCTCCGCAGGTTGCAATCCGCTAAAGGCAATATCCGCCTTGACAGTCTTAAACGGCATCCCGACTCGCACGGTGTTGGCAGCCAGAGACACGCTCCCTTTGGGCGACTGACTACCAAGATCTGAGAATTGGTAGGTCATAAGCCCGTCTCGCACTTCCTTTCCATCAACTTCAACATTCGTGAGTGCCAATTTTCCATCAACGCGCAACGCCGTAAGCGCGCCCTCAGCCGCGCCAGTTAAATTGACAGCGCCCTTCCCGTCTACACCGCCAAGGGCAAGCCAGGGAGTGATGTTTTTCGCCACCAAATTGTAGGAAATCTTGCCGCTAGCATGTTTCTGTAAGACGCCCAGTTGTCCGCGTACGTCCACCGTCGTGTCGTTTGCCAGAAGAGAGCCTTTCTTTACGGTCAACTGTCCATCACGGAAGCTTGCAACAAATTCTCCTTGGGAAATAGAAGTCGCGCCAACGCGAGAAGGAAAGATTGTCAACTTCGCCTCGCTCGCCAACTCCTCCACTGTTACCCCCACTCCTTTCAGCCAGACGTCAGCATTTATATCAGTCGGCGGTGTCTTTATCTCTCCAGTGAGCGGCCTTGCGTTGACCTTTCGCACCATCACGGTTGATTCGTATGCAAGAGGAGCACCTAGGGTCACCTGATTTTGTACGTATACGTATCCCGCTGGATTGTTGATCTCGGTAAAGGTTGAGGCTTTCCCATTCACGATCACGCCGCTCAGATTCACATCACCAATTTTTTTCCCCGCCGCCTCGACCTGACTGACATAAGCGCTCATCTCAGCCACAAGCGTCTCAAGCTGCGTTCCGTGAAATTTCACCTGCGCCGTCTTCACCTCTCCGCTGACCGTAGGCAGCGCGAGAACCTTATGGATGGCAAACTGGTCGACGGACACAGTTCCTTGTACTTCTGGCGGCGACTGTGAGAGATTGGCTGTCACGGCAGATGCAATATGGCCGTTCGCTGCATTGAGAACCGTATCCACGTGTAAGTCGGATAATAAACCAGTGATGCGAATGTTTCCCGATACATCCTGTTGCAAGCGCGGTGGCGGCGCGATCAGTCCCACATCACTCGCCGCTAGATTGTTGATCGCCAGGCGTAGATTCATCTTCGGCTCCGCCAGGTTTTCAACGGTTCCCGACAATTGTAGATGTGAAGCTGATGTTCGCAGGTCAATAGATTGCAGGGTAACGTTCTGCACCCCACTTTCGTTGGTAAACATCAAGCTACTGTCCCACTGCGCATCAGGGATGCCAGCGCCGCTGAGAGCATATTGTAACGTGCGCACTTCCGCCTGCATGCCTGTGGGCAAGAGAGACACACCTCCGTCGAACGTAATTGCTGAGGCTTGGAATTCTTTACCGTCCGCTAGTCGAGCCGAAACGCGACCATTCTCGATTACCAGCCGAGGTAACAGAATACTGATAGGCAAAGGCGCCGCCGGCTGCTCTGGCGGCGGCGGTTCGGTCTGCTTCATTAACCTGCTGATATTCCAGCCCGCTTCCGAGTCTTGCACCAAATGCACAACTGGTTCTGACAAAGTGATATTCACCACCTGGATGGACGACGTCCGTAATACGGCCATGATTTGGGAAAAAACGTCAATCGACACTACGCCACGCAATAAAGAGACCACTTCAACGCCGTCTTGTCGAATTGACAGATTCCGCAATTCCAGACCTTGCCATATGGAACCAGCAGTCTCCTCAAACGACACTTCCGCATCAAGCGAATCATGTAGAACAGCTAAGATTTGTGCATGAAGGAATTGATGAAAATGGGCGGTCCGCGAATAGAGCACGACGCCCACTACTAGCAGCACCAACAGTCCGCCCACCCCAACCAATAGCCATAATCCGAAACGAAGCAGCCAACGAAGAATCTGGGAGATTATTGTCATAATATAGAAACTTATAGCTTCTCTTTACGCCGCACGTCGCACGTGTGGCGTGACGCGCGCCCTGCCCCAGGCATTGCCTCATACTCCCGTTTCTAAAAGAATTGCCCGATACTAAAATGCACCTGCCACGGTTGGTCTCCGCGTGGCGGATCAAACGGAAAGCCTAACGCCAGCAATAAGGGGCCGATCGGCGTTGTATACAACACCCCAAAACCGGCGGCGAATTTCAAGTCGTCAACCGGCACGTCAAATGATTTGAGCGACACTTGTCCGAAGTCCAGAAAAAGGGTGCCGCCGATCTGTTCTGTAAATTGACGGCGCACCTCAAGCGATCCTTCTATTAAACTACGTCCGCCCACCGGATCGTCAGAATCCGAGATCGGCCCTAAACGATAACGTCCGTACCCTCGCACACTGCTGATGCCGCCGGCAAAGAACCGCTCAAACAAGGGAATCTCCTTGCTCTTACCTGAAGGATCAGTAAACCCAAGTCTGAGACGACTCGCCAGCACAGTTTTCGGGGCAATAAGATGATACCCCCGCGCTTCCCCGAGAAACTTCACAAACTCAAAATCTCCGCCTAACGCTCCGCCAACCTGCTCGGCGGTAAACGACAGGAGGCCGCCACGTGTTGCATTCAGCGGATCGTCCGCCGTATTCCAGACAAAACCTGATGAGATCCCGGACAACGCGCCTTTACGTTGGAATTCTTGCAGAACGCGTGCTGTCGCATCCGTCACGTCGCTTAATTGGTCATACTCCAAGCGATAGCCAAGAAAACCGGAGAGCTGTGGGGTGAAATCTCGCTCAAAGCGCGGTTGTAGCCGTGTCATGTTCAAGAGATAACTAGGTTCATCAAGCTGCTGGGGTCGAAACGTCAAAGTAAAGCGATTCGCCGGCCCTAGGGCGTGAGGCTGAGTAAAACTCACATCGATATCACGCACCAAGGAAGAAGCGCGCACTTGTACGTCAAGCCGTCGTCCGCCTCCAAGCCAGTTGTTATGTATCCAACGCACCTGTCCTCGCACCAGGTCTTCCGTACCAAAGCCGATCCCTGCCTGCCATTCGCGGAAAGGTTTTTCACTTACCTGCACGCGCATCGGAATAATACGCGGTTCGCCAGGAGAGTCTTCCTGAATGAACCGCACGGAGCTAAAGAGATCAAGCTTCAGAATATTCTTTCGTGAGTCGCTGACAGCGACCGCGGAAAAGACCTCTCCAGGCTGGTACTTGAGTTCACGAGCGACAAGCGCTGGATCGACCTGCTTGGTCCCTTCGATGGTTGTGTCCCCAAAAACAGTCACTGGACCCGCTTCCACGGAATATTGAATGTCGGCCTGATGTTGCTCGAGAATAACGGTGGCCTTCCTTTCCACCTTTGCGCGACCACGATGCAGGTCCAGAAGAAAGGCTTTGATTTGCGCTTCAGCCTCCTGATAGTGTTCCTCGGCAAAAATGCTGCCCTCGGTCAGTGCAAGCTTAGAACGCAACGTTTCTTCCATGGAGGCAGTCAACGGAGGCTCATCAATGACCTCCAACCCGACCCGGGAGACGATGACGGGCTCACCCTCATCAATCGATATGCGTGCGGTCACCAGTTGACTATCACTCTCCACTACCAGCTCGTAGGTCACCTGGGCCTCATAATATCCCTGCGCCCGATAGAAACGCTGAATCCGTTCAATATCAGTCCGAAAGGCAACGGGGTCAAACTGTGGAC
>JBFWZL010000543.1:0-4185 GCA_050185455.1 Binatia bacterium
ATCATGCAATCTATTTGCGACACGCTGCAACGAACGCCACGCTCATGGTCACAGTCCTGATTGTTTCATTCCTATCCGTTCGCTCTGCGTTTGACGAAGGGTGGACCGTGTATGAGACTACATGCTGTCTTACAGCACGGTGCCAAGAAAATAATCCCAGACAAGGATGAGAACGGAACACATCACCACCGCCTGAGTAGTCGCTCGACTTACGCCCTCTGCTCCACGCTCAGCATAAAATCCTTTGTAACAGCACACCCACGATACGATAATGCCAAAAGATAATGCTTTATAGATACTGGTCCAAATATCCTCTGAATTGACCGCGCTGGCCATCTGCGTGAAGTAGGCGCCCGCGCTAACGCCCAGGAGTTTTACCCCAACGATGTAGCCGCCATAGATGCCGACGACGATAAAGATGGCGTTCAGTAGAGGAAAAGCGATGATCGCCGCCAAAACTATAGGAGAAACAAGATATTTCAAGGGAGAAATCGCCATAACCTCCAGCGCATCGATCTGTTCGGTGATACGCATGATGCCGATTTCCGCCGTTAAGGCAGAACCCGCGCGACCGGTAATCATCAAGGCGGAGAGGACAGGGCCCAACTCCCGGATGAGGATAAGACCAACTCCTGGCCCAATAAGTTCTTCACCCCCAAAGCGTTGTAAGGCAACGTAGCCCTGCAACGCCACAACCATTCCGGTAAACGCACCCGTGAAGACGATGAGGAGCAACGAGCGCGCCCCGATGAAATCGATGCGACGCATGGCTTGGGCAAGATAAAAAGGCGGGAAACTGAAAGAGAAAAGAGCAGTCATCAAAAAACTGCCCATCTTGCCCATCTCGCGGAGTGTCCGCAGTGTAATGCGTCCGCTTGAACGTATGAGTGCTACCGTCATCTATTCCGCCTTGTCCGACGAGAGCTTTGCTGTTTGGTTCGATCACACAAAAAAGGCATTGCAGTTCCCAGCATACTTGTATTGCGTTGATCAGCGCAAAATAAAGCTAGCGGCGAATGACCTACCACAGGTATAGTGGTTGCTCAAGGGAGTAAAGGTTTACATCCCCATTTCTCCTACGCTATGGTACTCACGTTTTTCTGAGGCAAAGCTCTAATTATCGATATGAGAATCCGACTATGGGCAAAAGACTTCAGAAACCGGACGAGGGGGAAGCATGCGCGTAGGTTTTGACATCGGCGGTACGTTTACGGATGTGATCGTGCTTGGAGACGACGGGAAGTTGACGACGGCGAAAGTGTTATCGCTGCTTGATCGAGTGGGAGAAGATATCGTTGCCTGCGTGCAGCGGTCCGCGCCAACCGGCAAGGTCGAGAGCTTCGTGCACGGCACCACCATTGGTTCGAATGCAGTGATTGAGAATAAGACCGCTGTGACTGGACTCATTACGACGAAAGGCTTTCGTGATGAGCTGGAGATGCGCGGGCAGAAACGGCCGAACGTTTACGATGTTTCTTGGGACCGCTTACCGCCGCTTGTGCCCCGTTCCCTCCGATTAGAAGTGCGAGAACGTATTCTCGGTGACGGTAGTGTCGAACAGCCGCTCGACCCGCAGGAGACGCTTGCCGTCCTTCGCAAGCTCTTGGACGCCCATGTCGAGGCTATCGCAGTTTGTTTGATCAATGCTTATCTCAATCCAGCCCATGAACAACACATTGGTCAACTGATCGCGGAAGTGGCTCCAAAGATGGTGGTATGTCTCTCGTCGGATATTCACCCTGAAATCCGCGAGTACGAACGCACCAGCACGACGGTTATCAATGCGTCGCTCATTCCCGTGGTCGATCAGTACTTGAATCAATTGGAACGGCATCTCTCCGCCTACCGTGCACGTTTGCTTATCATGCAGTCGAACGGCGGGATCATGACGTCGCAAGCTGCGCGACGGCGGCCTGCGTATATGATCGAATCCGGTCCTGCTGCTGGTGTGCTGGCTGCCGCGCGCCTCGCGTTGGAGACGGGACTCAATCAAGTGCTCTCGTTCGATATGGGCGGCACCACTGCGAAAGCATGTTTGATCGAAAAAGGCGTGCCGCTGGAAAAGTCCGGCGGTGAGGTGGGTGGCGGCGCGACAATGACGACACGCTTGTTTGGCGGCGGAGGGCATGCCTTGCGCGTTCCCTCACTTGATATCGTTGAGGTTGGCGCTGGCGGCGGTAGTGTGGCGTGGATTGATGACGGCGGCGCTTTACGGGTTGGTCCACAGAGCGCTGGAGCCGAACCTGGCCCCGTGTGCTACGGTCGTGGTGGACAGGAACCCACCGTGACTGATGCAAACGTGGTCCTTGGCTATATGAATCCTGAGGCCATTGCTGGAGCGACGTTGCGCATCAATCGTCAAGCGGCATGGGAAGCGATTGAACAGCAGATTGCAAGTCCTTTGAAGCTCGAAGTACTACCCGCGGCTTATGGCGTTACGCAAGTGGCGAACGCGACGATGATGCGTGCGTTACGTGCGGTTTCTACTGAACGCGGGCGTGACCCGCGTGAATTTACCTTAATCGCTTTTGGTGGAGCTGGACCCATTCATGCCGTGGCGCTGGCCGAGAGTCTCGGCATTACGCGCGTACAAGTCCCTCTGTTCCCAGGACTCTTCAGTGCGCTTGGTTTACTTCTGGCCGACTATCGTCATGATTATCTGCGCAGTATCGCTTTAACGCTCGATAAAGTGGAGCCACAAGCAATTCTCAGGCAGTACGAAGAATTGGAGGCCACGGCGCGTGAAGAACTCCTCCAGGAAGGCGTTACTCCGGAGTCTATCCGTTTCGAGCGGCAGATTGATTTGAAGTACGGCTACCAGGTCTCTGAATTAGCCCTGCCTTTCCCTTCTGACGCGCAGCCAGCCACATTACGCGGCAAGTTGACACAAATCTTCACTGAGGCGCATAAGCAGGCGTTTGGCTATGATCGAGACGACCCCATTGAGCTGGTAAACCTCCGGCTGCGGGCGTTGGCGTCGTCAGGACGGGTGCGGTTTTCCGATCTTGTTGCCCGCGTCCCGATGATTCAATCTGAACGGCGCGGTTCCCGGCTCGCTTATTTTGGGCCAACGCACGGTTCGTTAGAGACCCAGGTTCTCCGTCGGGCCGATATTGTGGACGATATGGCTGGCCCGCTCATTGTCGAGGAACCGGATACGACGGTCGTTGTCCCTCCGGGCTGGACTGTGCGGCGAGATGAGCAGGGGAATTTGCTGTTGACGAAGATCTGAGGAGCCCCATGTCTTGATAGATCACGCACTACGTTTCACGTAATACGTGTTACGTAGTGCGTGCTGAGTGGCGCTAAGCTATAAGGTCTGTAAAGAATTTCGCCCGATTGTGCCTCTTGTCGTCACCTACCCCTGTTGATAGTAAAGATGAGAAATTAGAAAGGACGGAAATAACCGTTCTGCCCTGGCTCGGAGGAGGGAGTGTTATAAAAAGTTACTGGTTTCACTTGCTGCCCTACAAATACTTGCCTGAAGATTTTCAGCAAAAACACAAGAGTGTCTGGGTAGATGTCTCAAGTGAATTATATGATCCGGTCAAGGGTTACGAGATTTACAATGAATAGCTTGATGAGCGCGAATGCGCTAATGGAAGGATTTCGTCGACCAAGGGTATCTCCTCGCCGGTTCGCCCAAGACCGTACGCGAACGTCTGATTGAGGTCGTGAAAGAAATGAAGATTCCTTACACACAGCAGGCCCGTGTATCCCTCAGGAACGGCAGGTTTTCCACGGTCATGCCATGGAATTGAAGTGGCAGTGCATGATCCCAAGGGTCGCTTAAAAAAATGATGTTACAGTAGTTTCAAGCGCCAAAAATGCAATTAGAGATGAACCAATGTATGGCTTCGGCTGGGAAGTTCCTCTGGCCGATTCCGGACAAGGGGTTAAAAAAACGCATTCACAGAATTCAGCAGTCGACCCTGATTCTGTCGGGCGCATTAGATAAACTAATCCCCCCGGTGTGCGGTGAAGCCTTTTTGCCGGCTATTTCCGGTTCGCGCTTGGCGACCCTAGGGAAGTCCGGACACATGCCCATGCTAGAAGAACAAGATGAGTTTGTGGCTGCGGTGACGAATTTATTACTAGAATAGAGCCGCGGCTAAATTGTCAAATAACAGTAGGGGCGCGCTGCGCTCCTAACTAAACATAAAGGAGGACCCTGTAATGATTAAA
>JBFWZL010000544.1:0-4183 GCA_050185455.1 Binatia bacterium
GCTCTACCCTCCGAATTAACGGAACCGTGGCAGGCGCTGTAGCTGCTCCACTGTGCGTGATCCCGGCGGCTCTGTCAACGGAATTCTTGCAACAGTGGTTGTTTCACCTCGGTCAGTTGCTATTATACGGCAGAGTCGAGAGAACGCTATAGTAAAGGAGGGCGAATGAACGAGAAACAGAACGCGGATAAAGAGGTGCGCGCCCGCGTCAACGACGTGCCTGTGTATGAGTTTGACCACACCCCATTTACGCAACCCCCGGAATTGGCGAAAGCGCGCGTGGCGATTGTCACTACTGCTGGGCTGCGAACTGACAGGCAAGCACATTGGCAACCTGGAGATCAAAGCTTCACGGTCTTTGATCATCAAGTACGGAATTTGACGCTCGCTCATTTCAGCCCGAATTTTGACCGCAGCGGGTTTGCGCTCGACCTCAACGTTGTGTGTCCGATTGACCGGCTCAACGAACTGGCCGCTCGCAAGGTCATCGGTTCAGTCGCCGCAAAACATATCTCGTTCATGGGTGCGCAGCTTGATCACACCTTGTCCACTATGCGGCTCGATACCGGACCCGCCGCCGCACGCATTTTGCGCGAAGATGGCGTCGACGTTGTCTTGCTCACCCCCGTGTGACCGCTCTGTACGCGCACCGTAGGTGTGCTCGCCAATGTGTTTGAAGCTGAAGGTCTCTCCACTGTCTCACTCGTGGCCGTGCGCGGTCAAGCCGAACGAGGTAAAGCGCCACGGGCGCTGTATTGTGACTTTCCTTTGGGACGTCCCTTAGGCCATCCACTGGATGCAGAGTATCAACATCGAGTCCTTGCCGCCGCGTTCGCGTTACTCGCCACGCCAAAGGAGCGTGTTCCTCTTCTCGTTGACTATCCTGATGTAATTGAAGATGAGGGAAGCGAAGCCGCCGTCTGCACCCTTCCCCCGCGCTTTGATCCCAGTGCTCATCCCGCTGTGGATGAAGCGCAAGGCTTACGAGCAGCCTATGACCGGACACTAGCACGAACGGGACGTACGTCATTTGGTAAAACCCTCACGCTAGACGCTATTCCTGCAGCAGTAAAAGGGTTAGTGGCTATCGCCGGAGGCACGGAGCCGGAACAAGCCGGACTTCCGGGAGGTTTAACGCTGTGCGCCGCCGATTTACGCGCCTATTATGAAGAAGCCGCGCTAGCGTTAGCCGATCACGTGCCCGCCGCGCGACAAACCGAAGCGTGGTTCTTTAACAAGACCGAAGTAGGCAAATTGTTGCTGCAAGTGCAAACCGGGTTACGTCAATCCGGCGCGCCGCAACAGGCGTGGTTTTATCTGACCCCCATGACTCGTGTTGTCAAAGACGCAGCGAAATAGCTTGGGAGGGGTAGTTTGTGAACTGCCCCTCCTATTGATAGCGCTATCCAGTTGGCAGGATTCTTCGAGAATGACAACCTGGCGCGCGCCTTCTTGAATCAGCACGTAGTCAGCCCCTGTTTTCTGCAAGGTAAGAAAGGTACGCAGCGATGCGTTCGGCGTTAGCGCCAACGTCACTCCGCCCAACGCGAGACACCGAACGCACATCAATACGACTCCCGCCATCTGTCGGTGTTACGCGCACGACCACATCATCCTTAAAGCCAAACCAAAAGGTGGTCGCCGTTGCTTCAATACGTCCCTCGGTTGGCTCGCTTGCCACAATGTCCCATCCCATGGCGCGCGCTCCCTCAAGAGCGCAGGTAAAAGCTTGCGGCGGCGGCTCTTGAAGAGTGAGGGGACCAAGGTCCGGATAACCCGTGCGCTGCTGCGCGGCGAGTTCCGGTCCGCCATACTCGGCGGAATTAGGCGCGTCCGCGCGCAACGGCAAAATGGCGACAAAGGCGGGAGGGTTCTCCAGGTCGGTGGTAATGTCATGAATAAAAGGCAAACGCTGCGCCTTTTGCCACCCCTGCCAGGGAATACCCACCGCAACAAGACCGATAACCAGCCCAAGCACGGCGAGCGGAAACCCGCGTCGCGCACTCCCCGGACGCGTCAAGATCAAACCTAGAAGAGAAAGAACCACCGCCACCGCGCCTCCATACGCGGCCCAGCGGAAAAGCGTGAGGGCAGACCGGAAATCCAGCCATTGTAAACGATTGCTCACACCGGCCAATGGCAAGGCGACCCCAGCTAAAAGCGCCAGGAGAAAACCACTCATTGCCATCCACGAAAGCGGACGAGAAGATGAGAGTGCGTTCATGGGCTATATGTGGCGCCTGGCGCGTGAGATGGCAAGAGCCTCGGAAATATCTTCATTAACATCCTATTTTGAGAAGAACCCTGCCAGCCAGGCTCTGTATCAACCTAAAATTTCCTGAAGTTTTTCCCAAAATATGGTAAGAGGGAGAGCGATGGACGTAAGCGGCGATATCGTCTTTCCTCTTTTTCGCCCGAATCCCATCAATGAGCAGCTGTGGCGTGCAGGAAATTGTCTTGCGGCCAAAAACATTTGCCATAAAAGAAGTGTGGGACATGGAACAGAGAACTCCTCTTGTCGGTCGAGAATCTGAGCTCACCCAGCTCCAGCACTTGTTTGAGAAGGCATTGAAAGCCCAGCGACAGGTTGTATTCGTCACTGGTGAGGCAGGTATTGGCAAGACGACACTGGTCGACGCGTTTCTGACACAGATCCGCAATCACGCCGATGTCCGCATCACTTCCGGCCAGTGTGTGGAACAATACGGCCCGGGCGAAGCCTATCTACCGCTGCTCGAAGCTACTGCTCGGCTTTGTCGGGCGCCAGGAGGCGAGCGGCGCATCGCAGCGCTTCAGCGTTATGCACCGAGTTGGCTGGCGCAATTACCGAGCCTCCTGGCGCCTCATGAATTTGATCGGTTGCAGCAACGCGCACAGGGAATGAGCCGCGAGCGCATGCTGCGCGAGATGGCCGAGGCGGCGGAAGGATTCGCCGCGACCCGCACCCTGGTGCTGGTACTGGAGGACTTGCACTGGAGCGATGTGTCGACGCTGGATTGGGTAACGTACGTGGCGCGGCGGCGCGAGCCAGCCAGACTACTCATCCTCGGCACCTATCGTCCGGCAGACGTACTGGCCAGCAAACACCCCCTGCGCGGGGTGGTGCAAGAGCTGTGGGCGCGGGGCCAGTGCGAAGAGTTACGGCTCGCTCCGTTAGCCGAAGAGGCAATTGCGGAGTATCTAGCGGTACGACTCAATGCTAACGGGGAAGCGCGACGCGTCGCGCTTCCCCGCCTCATCCCCGTGCTCCACCATCGCACAGGCGGCAACCCGTTGTTTCTAGTCAATACGGTGGATGACCTTATTCGGCAGGGAGTCTTTGCTGAAGAAGGGGGACCGCAGATACTCCGCATTGACGCGGTAAAGGTTATTAGCGAGGGCATTCCCGACACTTTGCGGCAGTTGGTCGAGCGACAACTCGAGCGATTACCTGAAGCAGAACGGCGGCTCCTAGAGGTCGCCAGTACGGCGGGAGTGGAGTTTGCCGCGGCGGAGGTGGCAGCGGGGCTTCTCACCGAGCAGGATAATATCGAGGCGACCTGTGAACGACTGGCGCGCATGGGGCAATGGCTGCGGGCGGCGGGAACAGCCGAATGGCCCGATGGGACGATCAGTGGGCGTTACAGCTTTCTCCATGCCGTGCATCAAGAGGTGGTGTATGCGCAGGTGACTGAGGTGCGTCGGGCGCGACTGCATCGACGGATTGCTGAGCGCAAAGAGGCCGCCTATGGCGAGCGGGTGGGTGAGATTGCCGCCGAGCTGGCCGTGCACTTCGAGCGGGGACGCGAGCTCACACAAGCCGTACAGTATCTGGACAAAGCCGGAGAGACTGCAGTACGGCGTGGCGCCCACCAGGAAGCTATCTCCCACCTGACCAAGGGGCTCAACGTACTGACAACGTTCCCCGAGACACCGGAACACGCGCCGCAAGAACTTCGGCTGTATCTCACTTTAGGAACTTCACTGATGGCGACCAAAGGCTATGCCACCCCAGAGCTGGAACGCATCTATGCTCGAGCGCAAGAGCTGTGTCAACAGTTGCAAGAGACGCCACAGCTCCTCTCCGTCCTAGGAGGACTGTGGGTGTTCTATGCTACACGGGCACGACTCCAGACCGCGTTAGAGCTAGCGGAACAATATCTGGCCGTGGCTGGGACGAGACAGAGGCCAACCCCCTTCTTGT
>JBFWZL010000545.1:0-4178 GCA_050185455.1 Binatia bacterium
GCCGCGGGGATGGAGAGGTGTAACGACCACATCTCGCAGTTCAACAAACGGCCCTTCGATGACGGGACGCTGTTCCAGTGTCACTTCAGGAGCGATCTTCAAATGCGAGACTATCCCCTTTGCGGATTGGGGATTGGGGGTTGGGGATTGAAACTCGGAACTCGGAACTCGGAACTTGATTTGCGTTCGTCGCCGCCAGAATGGCGCGTGCAGCCAGCGGGTTTCTTCTCCATAGTAGACGACCGACTGTTGGTAATGGGCTTCATAAGTTGAGTGTTGGCTCTCATCATAAAATTGTCTGGCGTGAACTGTCATAGGTGGTCGTTGCAAGATGGTGTTGGCTATCGCTACCCCGGTAATGGCGGAAGCCATGGCCTTATGTACTCCTTCCGATGAAAGCGGATCAATGAACATTCCAGCATCCCCCACGAGTAGAAAGCGCTCGGAGGCAAAGTGCGTCGCGGTATGCCAGGTTGCATCGAACGCCCGGGGGGGAATGACGACACTGGCGTCGTGAAGGAATTGCGAGATGTGCGACACTTTGCGGAGTTCAGTCAAGTAGAATTCTTGGAGGCCGGACTGCCGGATGCGCGCGCCAATGTCCCAATCGATCAGCAGCGTTACATTTCTGAGCCCATTGTGCAAAGGAACCGACCACACCAAGCCGTTTTCATACGTTTCGATGAGCGTATTCGCGAACTCAATGCCCGGAGGGCCGGAAGCGTCTCGCCAATAGCCGGTGAGGGCAAGTGTTTGAAAAACCGGATCTCGCCGTCGGAGTTGTTGCCTGGCTAACATGCCGGCGCGCCCGGTCGCGTCGATGAAGAACGCCGCGTGTGTTTGCCCGTGTGGAGTAATAACGGTGACTCCGTAATCGTGCAGATGCACATTCTTAACAAAATGTTCTTCGAACACGTGGACGCCGCCTTCGTGCGCGTGCTGCAACAGTAACGAGTCGAAATCCTCCCGCCACACCTGAAAGCCATGACGACTGTGGTCTTCGCTATAATAGGAAGTCCGTGGTTGAGCGCTGCCCCAACACACAGTGTGCCCAGCCATCCGGAGAAATCCGGCTGATTCGATACGCGTTCGCACGCCGAGAAAGTCCAGGATGGGGAGGATGCGTGGTGTTAACGACTCGCCGATCTGGTGGCGCGGGAAGCGACGCTTCTCAAACACGACGACGTGATAGCCGAGGCCGCTCAATAGACGGGCAATAGTTGCGCCAGCGGGGCCTCCGCCAGCGATCACGATGTCCGCAGTGTTTGGAAAAGACACGGTTCTCCTTCACTCGGTCATGAACAATTGGTCCGAATGGTTACGTCTGCCAGCTCGGGCTATGCCCTTCTAAAGTAAAAGCGCATAGTGGGTTTCACAATATCATCTGGCTCCGGGATGGTCGTTCACGCCTTCGTCTTGCGTCGTGGGCTTGTCTCTCCAGGAAAAATCCTGCACTACGGTTGCGGAGGCGCAGACATGACAACACGTTGCGGTTGGGTGACGACGGACCCGCTCTATCTCGCGTATCACGATGCCGAATGGGGCGTACCCGAGTACGACGACCGAAAACTCTTTGAACTCTTGATCTTGGAAGGCGCGCAGGCCGGGCTCAGTTGGTTGACGATTCTGAAAAAACGGGACAATTATCGAGAGGCCTTCGCGCAATTCGATGCTCAAGTCATTGCGCGATTTGGCGAGCAACACGTTGCGCAATTGCTCGCGAATCCGGGCATCGTGCGGAACCGTCTGAA
Organism: Binatia bacterium; assembly: GCA_050185455.1. Lineage (GTDB taxonomy): Bacteria > Desulfobacterota > Binatia > Bin18 > Bin18 > SYOC01. Next base: position 1,752 of record JBFWZL010000545.1, read on the forward strand.
GATCGCGGCTACCCTCCAGAATGCTCGCGCGTTTCTCGCTCTCCAGAAAGAATCTGGCGGTTTTGCCGAGTTTCTCTGGACCTTCGTAAACGGAGAACCCAAACAGCATGCGTGGAAGACGCTTCGCGAAGTTCCTGCTCGGACTTCCGAGTCCGATGCTCTGAGTAAAGCCTTGACCCAAAGAGGATTCAAATTCGTCGGCTCCACAATTTGCTATGCGTTCATGCAAGCCGCCGGGATGGTCAATGATCACGTCGTTGACTGCTTCCGTTACCACGAAGTGTTGAGGAAACGATAAGAGCGTTGCGCGCTCGCGTTTCTATTTTAATGAATAGTTCTGCTCACGCCTCTTTTGTTCGTCTCCGTCGACTGACGCCGTTCGTGAGGCCATTTGTGCCGCGTCTGACGCTGATCTTTTTTCTCTCCCTCTTCGGAACAACACTGGGACTACTATGGCCGCTCTTTACCAAGGTGCTGATCGATAATGTCTTACTCGCCGGGAATCTGCGCCTCTTGTACGTCCTATGTGGCGCCATGGTGCTGGCGACCACTTTGGGCTACGGCATTGGCGCGCTGAATCGATACTACTATACACAAATCACCGCACGTATTCTGTTTGCCCTTCGTCAGCATCTCTTCGCGCATCTGCAATCATTGTCTCTGCGGTTTCATGTCCGCGCCAAGGTTGGCGATCTGCTCTCGCGTCTGAACACTGACATCAGCGAAGTGCAGTCTGTTCTCACGGATACGGCGTTTGCGCTAGTCTCAAATCTTCTGGTGCTCCTTGTAACCATCGGATTTCTGGTGTGGCTCGACTGGCGTTTGTTTCTGCTCAGTCTCATCCTCATTCCTTTTCAACTATATGGCGTGATGAAGATCCGTCCGCGCATGGTGGAGGAAACTCGTAAGGTGCGCGAACTGAACGCCGCCATCGCGTCTTTTCTGGTCGAGTCGCTATCGGCGATCAGATTCATCAAACTGTTCGCGATCGAGACGTTACAGCTCCGCCGTTTAGGCGTCTTAGGGGAGCGGTTTGTACGGACAGTGACGCATTTCGAGATGTTGGGATATTGGGGAAGCACGGTCTCCACGGCGACGACATTCCTTGGCGGAATGCTCACTACCTTGTACGGCGGGTATCTGGTGATTGCTGGTCAACTGACGATCGGGGCGTTGATAGCATTTTCCGCCTATCAATCTCGCGCCTTTAGTCCGCTTCAGGCGCTGGTTGATCTGTACTTGCGGTTTGAGCGCGCGGGGGTGTCGTTAGACCGCATTTTTGAATTTCTTGATGTGGGAGGAGAGTCTCAAGAGCAACGAAAAGGTAGCGTTCAGCTGCCCACCCTCCGGGGAGATGTCGAGTTTCGTAAGGTGTCGTTTGCTTACGAAACGAATGAGCCGCTGCTCTTGAACGTGAGCTTTAGTGTATCTCCAGGAGAGCGGTTGACGATTCTTGGACCAAGTGGAGCGGGAAAATCCACGATTGTGGACCTGCTTGCGCGGATGTATGAGCCGTGTAGCGGAATGATCCTCCTTGATGGGCGTCCACTAGCGGATTTTGATTTAACCTGGCTGCGCAACCAGATTGTGATTGTTGGGCATGAGCCGGTGTTGTTTCACGCCTCCGTACTGGAGAATTTACGCTATGCCAGTCCTGACGCCTCTCTTGAGACAGTGATGAACGCCGCCAAGACTGTGGGGCTTCATGAATACATCGCCGCTCTTCCTCAAGGGTACGACACGGTGGTGGGAGAACGGGGGGCGCGTCTCTCAACGGGGCAGAGACAACGTCTTGCTCTAGCACGCGCGCTGTTAAAGCGACCGCGCGTGTTGGTGCTTGATGAGGCGCTTGCCGGGCTTGATGTTGGCAGCGAGTCACAGTTACGTGCGGCGTTTACAGTGTTCATGCTTGAGGGAGCAACGCTGGTAGTGACGCACAGAGTGTCTTCGTTACAGCACGACGACTCTGTGATCGTCCTTGAGCAAGGACGGATTGTGTGGAGCGGCGAGTACGGCGCGTTGCCGTCTGCGGCTGAACGCCTTTATTCCACCCTTGTGTATTCCAGCGATGTCGAGCAGTCAGACCAGGAGAAGGCGAGCAGTCACTCCAAGCATGGCGAACAGCGTGAGAGTCGAGGCCAAGGCCAGTCGGAGCGGAGCGACGCGCCGCAAGTTAGTGGTCTTCCGCCGTGAGTTTTGCTGTTCCTTTCCCCGTGCGTTTGCGCATGGATTCTCCCTTGAGGGTAATTTTATAAGCATTATGAATGAGCCGGTCGAGGATGGCATCGGCCAAGGTCGGAGAGCCGACCATCCCAGAACGCCCCACTCCTCGATCGAGTGGTGTCTGAACTCACCATCGTCGATCCGCGTCATCCCCTCAGCGGGCAAACCTTCCCCCTCGTCTCCCCCCTGCGTCGACTCACACGG
>JBFWZL010000546.1:0-4149 GCA_050185455.1 Binatia bacterium
ATTTTTTGAACATTCACGGGCTGCAGTTACTCGGGCTCTCTACTCCCCCTTCGCTAGACATGCAGCCCGTGAATGTTCATAAAATCCTCACCGAGGTGCTTTTGCTCGAACGAGAAACAATGTCCTCTCAGCAGCGCATCCAGACCCAGTTTGACCCGAGCTTGCCAGACGTGTTGGGGGATGAAGCTCAACTGGCTCAAGTATTTCGCAACCTGATTAAAAATGCTTTGCAGGCGCTTGCCGGTCAGCGTGGCGGAGAACTTTCCATCGTGACTCGGATGGCAACCAACTTCCATCTATTACGCGCAGCAACGCCAGGGGTGCGGCGAGCAACGCGGCGGAGCCGGTTTCTCGCCATCGATTTCACAGACAATGGTTCAGGGATCACACCTGAACATTTGCCTCAGCTGTTTACTCCCTTCTTCACGACAAAGACGAAAGGCACGGGATTGGGTTTATCCGTCAGCCAAAAGATTATTGCGCAACACGGCGGTGCTATCCAGGTTGAAAGCAACCCTGGACAAGGCACAGTATTTCACGTCTACCTCCCCGTAGCTGCGGAATAACGCATGACGCACGGCTCGATTCTCATTGCCGACGACGAAGAATTGATCCGCCGCGTGTTAGCAGACACGCTCAGCGAAGAAGGGTACACGGTGGAAATCGTGGACTCAGGAGCACGCGCATGGGCTCGGCTCAAAGAACAATCCTTTGACCTGGCGTTCTTTGACATTCGGATGCCGGACCCGAACGGCCTAGATCTTCTTCTACGTGCGCAAGAAGCCCGGATTCGCACGCCGATCATCATCATGACCGGGCAAACGACTATGGCGAACGCCGTGGAAGCCATGAAGCGCGGCGCATTTGACTATCTGACTAAGCCGTTTGACCTCAACGAGGTGAAGGCGCTTGCCGCACGGGCGTTGGAAACGCAACGGCTCACCAGCGAAGAGCCGCCGGTCCTCACCCTCCCTGGCCCAAAAGAACTAATCATCGGCCGTAGCTCTGCCATGCAAGACCTCTACAAAACCATCGGTCGCGTGGTCAAAAGTGACGCAACGATTTTGATTCAAGGAGAGAGCGGCACGGGAAAAGAACTGATCGCCCGAGTGATTCATCACTATTCGGCGCGCTGGCGCGCGCCTTTCCTCGGCGTCAACTGTTCCGCCATTCCTGCAGAGCTGCTCGAAAGTGAATTTTTCGGTCACGAACGCGGAGCCTTTACCGGCGCAATCGAGCGACGCATCGGCAAGTTCGAGCAGGCCGCCGGCGGGACGCTATTCCTTGATGAAATCGGCGATATGCCGCTGGCGTTACAGGCTAAGCTTTTACGCGTCCTGCAAGAACGAGAATTCTCTCGCGTGGGTGGTCGAGACCTCATCAAAACCGATGTCCGCATCATCGCCGCCACGAATCAAGATCTCACCACAGCAGTCAAAGAACAGCGCTTTCGCGAAGACCTCTACTTCCGGTTACGAGTGATTCCTTTGACGCTTCCACCATTGCGTCAGCGCCGCGAAGATATGCCAGAACTGGTGTCCTATTTCATCCAAAAAGTGAATGAAGAAATGCACACCGCCGCCACGGGAGTCACGCCCGAAGCAATGGCGCAGTTAATGCAACATTCCTGGCCGGGCAATGTACGTGAACTGGAAAACACCATCCTACGCGCGGCAGTGCTCGCACCGGGGCGTATGCTGACCGCGGCGGATCTCTCGCTACCGGAGGAAGAGCCGGTGTTTCCCGACAACTTCGCGGACCTGTCCTTCGAGGAAGTGGTGCGGCGCAAACTCCGCGCTTACTTTCAGCGAACGCCGGTCTTAGACCCTTGTGATTTGTACGAAATCGTCATTAACCAGGTAGAAAAACCACTTATCGAACTAACGCTAGAATACACCAACGGCAACCAACTCAAAGCGGCGGAGCTGCTCGGCATCAACCGCAATACTTTGCGAAAGAAGATCACCGATTTAAAAGTTGAAATGAAAAAAGGGGCCGGGGGTTAGGGGCCGGGGGCGAGAACTGAAAGACGGAAGGCAAAAGCTGGAAAACTTGGAACCTGGAATTTGGAACGTGAGGCATTATGACTTTCGTCTTTCCTAATCCGTTATATACAATCGCGGATACCCTTGGTCGCACTGAATTATCATTTGTAGACTTGGCAGAAAAATTCTGCGCTGGCGGGGCCAAACTTCTGCAGCTCCGCGTGAAGGATCTGCCTACACGAGACTTTCTTGTCACAGCTCAAGAAGTTCGAGATGTTTGTCGGCGCTACAACTGTCTCCTCATCATCAACGATCGTGTAGATATCGCGCTTGCGGTTGATGCCGATGGAGTCCATGTCGGACAAGAAGATTTGCCACTGGCCGCTGCGCGCAAAGTTGTCGGACCAAAGAAGATTATCGGCGTCTCGACGCACGATCCCCAACAAGCGGTCGAAGCGGAGCGCGGTGGGGCTGACTATATCGGATTTGGTCCGCTCTTCGGCACCAACACGAAAGCAACTGGATATTCGGCGCGCGGACTCGATCAACTCAGCGATATTCGTAAGCTCATCGCTATTCCTATTGTCGCCATCGGCGGTGTCACTGCCGAACGCGCCCCCTCAGCCTTAGACGCTGGAGCTAACGCCGTAGCGATGATCAGTGACTTGGTGCTGGCCAAAGACGTGCCGGCAAAAGTGCGGGAGACATTGCAGACACTAGACTCATAGAGTGTGTTGCATATGCTCGACAATCCAGAATTTCATTTTGCTGGTGAAGTATTACAACTGACTTCAGCTAAGAGTCGTCTCCCACTGAAGTTACTCTTCCGTCAAACAGAAGGCATCCAGGCCATAATCAGTGAGCTTTACCAAGAATAGTCGGCTCGGCGGACGGCGGTTGATGCGCCGAGGGGCTATCGCAACGGGTACAGCGAAGCCCGGCGGCTAAGTCTTAAGCGCGGGGTCAAGTCCCTCTTTTCCTGGAACATTGCCCCTATGCTTTGACTCCGCTGCGGTTACAGCTACGCTCAGTACGAGCGGTGGCGTTTCATTTTCCTGAACGTCGCGGAGCGAAACCTGACCTAAGCGCAGTCGAAGGATTACACATAATGGATAATATTCATACTGGCTCATTCCTGGAAAGCAATTTTCATTGTAGACCTGCCGCTGTTTATTCTTCGTAAGGAGCTAATCGCATGCGAAAAATCGTGATCGCTCTCGTAATCCTGCTGATTCTGAGCGGGGTCGTAGTGCTGGCCTTAATGAATTTAAGCGGGCTGGTTAATCGCAATAAGGGCTATTTGCTCGCTCAGGCTGAACAAACGCTGGGACGCAAGGTGACAGTAGAAAAAATCGGCGTCACTTTGTGGGGAGGAATCGGGGTGCGCCTGAGTAACTTCGCGCTTGCTGATGATCCAACGTTTTCCCAGGAAAATTTTCTCCAGGCTGCGGATTTGCAGGTCAATGTGGAATTCCTCCCGTTGTTCTGGAAAGAGTTACGGGTTACACGGTTAATTCTGCATCAGCCGGCAATCACCATCATTCGAGATAAGCGGGGGCAATTTAACTTCGCAAGCCTCGGCGCCGCCACGACACAATCCGCAACAGAGCAAACGGACACGGCTGAACACTCCTCTTCATCCACGGCGGAGCCTTTTCCTCTGGTTGCTTCTCTCATGGACCTCTCTGCCGGGACTGTGCGGTATATCGACCGACGAGACCAGACGGATTTCCAAGTCAAGCAGTTTGATCTCACGATCGAAGATCTCAGTTTTGACCAGCCATTTGTACTGAATCTCACCACGGCAGTGCTCGCCGAGCGGCAAAATCTCAATTTACAAAGTCGCCTCGGGCCACTTGGTCCAACACTCGATTTCAAGAACTTGCCGGTAGAAGGCATCCTGAAGATTGACTCGCTTGATCTCAACGCTTTGCAACAGGCTCTGCCACAACTGACGGCACGGCTGCCTCAGGGTCTCGGACTCTCCGGCCCGCTGCAGGCTACTATCACCATGGCTGGTTCAATGGGAGCACTGACCCTTTCCAACGTTGAATTGACGACCGCGGTGTTTACCGCCAGCAAACCGAATGTGAAGATTGTCGGGCGCGTGGGACCGTTAGGAACAGCCCTGAAAGATCTTTCTCTGCAGGGTGATGTCGAACTC
>JBFWZL010000547.1:0-4158 GCA_050185455.1 Binatia bacterium
AAGAAGGCGAAGCGTACCAATTCATTCAGGATGATCGAATCGCCCTTGAAGGAGAACTGCCTGTGAATACCTTTGGCGGCAGTTTGAGCGAAGGGCGGCTGCACGGCATGGGCCATATTGCCGAGGCGGTGTTTCAAGTCACCGGACGCGCCGAGAAGCGGCAGATTTCTGGCGCCGCCGCCGCGTGTGCAATTGATGGATCACCAATGCTGCGCGGCAGCGGAATTGTGGTCACGAAAGAGCCATAAGATTGAGCCATTGGGTCATTGAATCATTGTTTCCGTTCTTTAATGGCCCAATGATCACGGACCGGATCTTGACAAAAAAGATCTGGGAATGCGGACGGGGATAATCGTCGAGGCAAGGCTCTAGTACTCAGCTCCTGAGCCTAAAAGGCCAACTCTCTCATTGTTGTACGTTGTACCAGACCAGTTCAGTAAGGCTCTTGATCGGCGTGCCTTCACCTTCGCTGCTAATGGCGCGTACGAGTCCAACGCCGTCGGCATACCATTCGACATGATGAAGTCGATATCCTTTGGATTCATTCTTCGGGTCTACATATTGATTCGCCGATACTGTCTCGACGCGCAGGCAGTTACGAAAGACGCCCGCCGGTACGCGGACTTCGATGGGGTCAATCCATGCCTTTGCGGAGGCCGTCATGGTTTGACCACCCTGAAGCGGCCACGCATTCGTTTGCATCCCTAGCTGCCAACTGGTCTTGCCCTGGTAGGGCATGGGTAGAATCTGCTCGGCGCCTTCGCCGAGTTTTGTATCCCATACCTTCATACCGTCTGAATCGAGCCAGGGATAACGGTGAAGGAAACCATCTTTATGAAAGTAGGCAACCGTACTTCTCGCTTCTGGTGAAGCTGTCGTCAGCGGCTCGTACTCTTCCGCCACGACGTAGGATTTTCCTTCGGGCAGGTGCATATCATCTTTAATGACGGTTTCCGTCATATAGTAGAGGTAATCTCCAGAAAAAGTGACCAAGTGAGTCCAAGAATTATGGAGGGCAAGGGGAAAATAGTTCGCGCTACTCGCGGAGGACTGTTGCGGCGTGAAGAGTGTGGTAAGCATCCACACGACGAGCAACATTGAACAAAGAGCGGGAACAACAACAAGCGCTCGTCTCATAATGGTAAATATACGGATCTCCATAAAAGGGTGCAATCACAAACAGGAAAAATTTGCCCTTTTTGCACACTCCCAAGAAGTCTCAACTTATAGCGAAATTCCCCTTTCTTTTTCACAAATCTTCTGCTCTGGTGTCTTGTTCCTACGATGGCAATGAACGCAATACTGCAACAAGAGGAGCGAGCGACGTTTGCAGAGATCATAACGCTACACCAGGAAGCAGTGTATCGATACTTACTGCGCTTCACCCGCAATCCACAGGATGCTCAGGATCTCTTCCAAGATACCTTTCTCCGCGCACATCGTGCGTACGCAGCCTTGCCGGCCGAAGCCAATGTTCGCGCCTGGTTAATGCGAATTGCCGTCAATCTCACGAAGAATTATGTCCGTGACCGTCAGCGTCACCGTCGTGTGATAGTGACATCGGATCAAACAGAATCTTTATCTGGACAACCAGAAAGCCAAACGGGAGTAGATACAGAGGGCGTTATGATCTCACGAGAGACCGCGCACACTTTGCTCACGGCGATCGACGCGTTACCCTTCCACCAACGAGTCGCGCTCCTACAGCGTCAGTTCGAGGGATTGGATTATCCAACTATTGCCCTCAACCTGGGCTGTTCCCAAGATAGCGCCCGGGCGCATGTGTACCAGGCGCTACGCAAGCTTCGTCTCACCCTTGACCAGGGGACTCGTCAGGAAAACGAGGAGTAAGAACTATGCGTACCACACAGACACGACAGCTCCCATGCGGCTTCAGCGAAGATCTCCTCATCGCGGAAGCGCTCAGAGAAAATTCTTATAACCTGAGCCAGCAGGTTACTGCTCACTTCGGGACTTGCCACGCCTGCCGTCAGCTGCTTGATCGCTATCAGCGGTTACACGCTCACCTCAGCGCCATGTCTAGCCCTCAAGCAGAAGCACAGGGATTGCTCGTCGCGCGGCAACGACTTGATGCCCGTCTCACCCACAAGAATCGCCCGCGATTGCAACTTAAGGTGTGGCATTCACCTGTTGGAGACATTCGTCTCGGCAAAACAGAAAAGGGAGTCGCTCTTGTCGAGTTTGTCAGACAGGACGAAGCGACGGCTTCTTCCGCTCGTTGGCGCACTGATTTTACGATCGAAAATGATGGAGAAGAAGTCGCGGCTCTCATTCGGAAACTCGAAGATTATTTCAGCGGCAAGACACATACTCTGGAGTGGATTGTGGACGACGTCTTGATGCGAAGCGATTTTCAACGGGAAGTGTTGCGCGCCACCGCCGAGGTCCCCTATGGGACAGTCGTCACATATCAAAGCATTGCCGACACCATTAGCCAGCCTAAGGCTGTCCGCGCCGTAGCCCAAGCATTGCGGTACAATCCGGTGCCCATTCACATTCCGTGTCATCGCATCATTGGCAGTGATGGCGCGCTCACCGGGTACGCCGGCAATCTCGTCGAGATTAAACAAAAAATTCTTGCGGTCGAGGGCATTCCAGTCGTTGCAACAAGTAAAGGCCTCGCCATTCCCAGAACGCGAATGTACGTTGGGTGGCGACACGGCCGCCAGTTTTGTCGTCCGGACTGTTCCTGTCTGAAAGAGCAAACAGCGGGCGATCGTGCGTTCATCCCCTCACAAGTGCGCGCCGAAGAAATGGGTTATGCGCCGTGCGATGTCTGCCGACCGGATATCCATCCCCTTGTCTGACAGAAGACGGAAAAATTGTATAGGAGGAATTATGGCAGGACGAATCGATCACACAATCATCACCGTCAACAGTTACGATCGTGCATGTCAATTCTATAGCTGGTTGATGCCGAAGGTAGGGTACCCCAATATGCACGACTACGGCGCGATGCGCGGTTGGGCGACGAACGCCGGCAGCTTCTGGATCAAGAAAGCTGATTCAAAGTTCGCCACTGATACCTTCCACAAAGACCGTGTCGGGCTATGCGAACTCGCTTTTCGCGCCGACGATCGTGCGCAAGTTGATGCGCTGGCGCAAGAAGTCGAAGCCAATGGCGGAACGATTCTCGATCCGCCGCGGGAATATGATTACGTACCGGGGTTATTATGCGGTCTTCTTTGCCGACCCGGACGGTATCAAACTGGAATTGGTACATACCCCTTAATCCAGAACCGGTCTTCATTGCGACGGTAGTCTCTTTGCAATCAGTAAGAGATCGACTCATGATACCCTGTAGTTGCTACGCGGCCCACGCCAACTACAGGTAGAGCTGGAAGGTCACGGCCTGCTCTCTCCTTATTAACCAAAATTGCCGCCGGTCGCAGTTCGTGCTTTGATAGGCGGCACCATGAAGCAACGCTTGATTTCCCTACGAAGCCTTTTTGTCTTTACTGCCGGACTTCTTCTCGTTTCAAGCTGCCAACGCTCACAACCAACGGACCCACAGCAGAGCTCTCCCTCACAATCGGCAGCCGCTGTTCCACCGGACCTCCAAGAAACCGTGGACCGACTGGTGCGTGCAGCGGAAACGTTCGATATTCCGCACCTGCTCGATACCTACGCAGAAGATTTCCTCAGCGGGACGGGTCGAACCAAAGATGATATTCGCGAAGTTTTTAATCAGCTTCGCAAAAATAACGTCAAACTAAAGGTAGAAAAAACAGAGCTCGAAAGCATCGAGAGTGAAACAGCTTCCCTGCGCACTCAATTCCGCCTTCGTTATATGGACCATTTTCGCGATCTTGGAGAGGGCGAAGTCGTCATCACGGACATCTTGAGACACGCTTTGCGAAAAGAAAATGGAGGCTGGAAAATCCACGCTGATGAACGTCTCTTCACTTACCGTGAAGGCCGGTTCGGGGCACATCCTCCAAATGTTCAACTCGATGTCCCGGATCGCCTTCCGTTCAACCTGGAGTATGTAGTTACGGTCACAGTTCGCCAAGAGAGCGAAACTGAGTATCAAGTCATGGTGGGGACTTACGTCGAAGCTCCGGCGATTCTGCCGCCGCCCGATATTGTTACCTCTCCTCCTGAGGATGGAATTCTCCGTGTGAGCTTGCTTCCCAA
>JBFWZL010000548.1:0-4139 GCA_050185455.1 Binatia bacterium
TACTGTCATCCTGCCTTTTTGCCGTGTAAAGAAGTGCAATATTGGACTCCAACGTATCGCCGGGACGTGGAGCTTGCCGCGCTGATCAGTCCTGTCGTGCGGAATGCACTTGATGAACAGGGGATTACTCTCGCGAGCTACTGTGATTTGTGAAGATCACCTTTACGCAAGCGCGCACTGATTTTCACGCGAATATCCGCCGCCACCTGAGGGGAAAGGTTTACGAATTTACACCCGAGAGCGAATTGATTGTTGCTCCGTCGCTCACTACGAACAATTTCGAGCGTGAGTTGAGGAACTGCAAGGTCATCGAAGAAAAATTCTCCGTCCACGTGAGATCCCCGAGGCAGAGGCAAAATGAGCGAGGCGCGCTCGTCCACTACCGCCAAGAGGCCTGAAGAACTGACATTGAGCACCACCGCGGGGATCATCTCGCCAGAGCCGGTGGTCAAACGTAACGGTAAAATGACTGAACAGCGGGCATCATGCCGGGTGTGCCGCTCAGAGTGAGAAAGGGTTGTCCTTACTAATCGTAGAGGAGTCATGATTGCCCTGCTAAAGATTGTCTTCTGGAGAGGAATCGGCGCGAACAGCGAGAAATTTAGTCTTCATGAGAACACTTGGTCCAAGACAAGGGGCGGAGTAAAATACATCTACCTATGACTATGCGTTCTCGTTATCCGGTGACATATCGGTACTGGCAGCGTGAAGGACGCCCCTTGGCGCTCTTGTTCCGCATGATGGCGATTCTCTTCCCCGTCTTTTTGGTCGGTGTCGCTTGGTTGGTCTATAAGGATCTGACTGTTGCGTTGCCATCGGTGGAGCAGCTTGCTCGTTACATGACGCCGGCGGTGACCAGAGTCTATGCTGATGATGGTTCATTGCTAGGTGAATTCTACCTGGAGAAACGGTATCCGCTTGCGCTAGGGCAAGTGCCGGCAGTCGTTCAGCAAGCCTTCCTAGCTGCCGAGGACGCCAATTTCTACTACCATCCCGGCGTTGATCTTTTCGGTATCATGCGCGCTTTTCTGGCGAACTGGACTGCAAAAAAGAAAGTACAAGGCGGCAGTACGATTACGCAACAGGTGGTCAAATATCTTGTGCTAACGCCCGAGAAAAGTTATCGCCGAAAACTCCAAGAAATCATTCTCTCACTGCGGTTGGAGCGACATCTGAGCAAGCGAGAGATTTTTGAACTCTATTTGAATCAAATCTATCTCGGGAGTGGGGCCTATGGCATTGAGGCAGCCGCGCGTGAATACTTTGGCAAGTCCGCTGACAGTCTTTCCTTGGCGGAAGCGGCCATGCTCGCTGGCTTACCTCCGGCGCCCAGTCGCTACTCTCCTCTCAAAAATTGGGAACAGGCGAAAATACGCCAGCGCTACGTCCTGGAACAAATGATGGATGAGCACTACATTTCCTACGCGCAAGCGATGAGGGCTTGGGATATGGCGGTTCCCTTAGCTGCTCCATCGCCCAAAGAGGAGTTGTCTGCTCCCGCTCCCCATTACGTTGAACATATCCGCCAGCTCCTACGAACACGGTATGGCGGGAAGGCAACCCATCAATTGGGCTTCGAGGTGCACACCACCCTCAACCCGGTTTTGCAACAGGCGGCCGAGCAAGCCCTGCGAAATGGTATTGACGCTTTGTGTCAGCGCCAAAAGTGCGGACGTGATGGCGAGCCTCGGCCCGAAGGCGCGCTCATCGCTATTGACTTAACCTCCGGCCAGGTGAAGGCCATGGTTGGCGGATACGATTTCCATCAGAGTCAATTTAATCGGGCGACAAAAGCAAAGCGTCAGCCTGGATCTGCATTCAAGCCGCTCGTCTATGCTGCAGCTCTGGAGCGCGGCTACACTCCAGCTTCCGTAGTCGTCGACTCCCCGGTGTCATACTGGGATCATAGACGTCTCTGGAAGCCGCAAAATTATGAGCAGCGCTATTTTGGTCCGACACGATTACGAGAAGCGCTCGCCTTCTCGCGCAATGTAGTGACAGTAAAAATGGCCGAGCAGTTAGGGATGAAATATCTCACCTCTTACCTTCCTAAGTTTGGTCTTCGCAGTCGCCTGCCGCGCAACCTTTCGCTGGTTCTCGGAACCTCGGAGGCCACGCTGGAAGAACTGACTCGGGCGTATGGCGTATTTGCTACCGGCGGTGAACTCTTTGAGCTGCTCTATATGACCAAGATCACCGATCAGTTTGGTCGCTCGATTCACGAATTCTCCGCCACAAAACAACCGGTCATGGCGCCGGAGAACGCTTATCTTATCACCAGCATGTTAGAGAGTGCGGTGGAACGAGGTACAGGGAAACCAGTGCGTCCCTTAGGGAGACCGGTCGCGGGAAAAACCGGAACGAGTAACGATTTTCAAGACGCCTGGTTCGTGGGCTACACTCCTGAGATGCTAGTAGGGGTATGGGTTGGTTATGATGAAAAACGTTCGTTGGGCGATAAAGAAACGGGCGGTCGTGTCGCCGCACCCATCTGGCTGGAATTTATGCGCGCGGCGTTAGGAGAGGCGCCCGTGCGGGACTTTGCCCTGCCCAACGGAATTACTTTTGTGCACATTAATCCCCGTACCGGGTTACGGGCGTTGCCAGGAAGCCGATCGGCTCTCCTTGAATGTTTTCGTCGTGGCACCGAACCCCAGACGATCACCGAGATGGCTGCAGCGCCTCAGCCTGTGTCTCGACCGCCGGTTCAACCCCAATAGCAAGTCACGGAAGGTTCCTCTGAAACCGTAGCTACAGTGGCAAGTGCGGCAGTGGAATCAGTGGCGGAGGGGTTTTGAAAAGGTCGAAGTAAGCCGCTGCACCATTTTGAAAAAAGCCGTTGCCTGCCTTGATGGGAGAATTTAGACTCTAGCGAGCACAAGGAGTCTGCCATGTCCCAAGTCCACTTACCAGAAGAATACCGTCTCCCCTTCAAACTTAACCTCCACGAAACCAAGCTGACGGAAGATCAGTTCGTCCGCTTGTGTCAAGAGAACCCGGATGTTCAGCTTGAACTCACGGCGCGAGGGGAATTGGTGATTATGCCGCCAACGGGATTAGAATCCGGACGACGGAACACGAAGTTGACGCAACGTTTAGCAAATTGGTCCGAAGCGGATGGGAGTGGCATTGTCTTTGATTCCTCAACGCTCTTTACCTTGCCAAACGGAGCGAAACGCTCGCCCGACGCCTCCTGGGTGCGACGAGAGCGGTGGGAAGCGCTTCCTGAAGAACAGCGTCTGGGGTTTGGCTTGCTTTGTCCCGACTTCGTTGTCGAATTGCGCTCGCCAACTGTTCGTTTGAAAGATCTGCAAGAGAAGATGCGAGAATATCGCGAAAACGGCGCCCAGCTCGGGTGGTTCATCGACCCGCTAGAAAAACGTGTCTACATTTACCGTCCTAATCAGGCCATCGAAATCCTTGACGATCCCCCGTTGCTCAGCAGCGATCCTGTATTGTCGGGATTTGTCCTTCAGGTGCGAGAGTTGTGGTGAAGCACTGGGATGAAGTTGCGTAGCCCAGAGGCAACCCGGGACATATTAACCCTGGATTTCGTTGCACTTCATCCAGGCTACGGTATTGTGAAACAAAGAGGCTGGGATTCGCAACGCTCATCCCAGCCTGCCACACTGATTGGCAATCTCTGGTTTGCGCGATATGTTTTTTCTACGTCGGTTTAAACTCCTGAAGGAGAGCGCCATGCCTAATGCAGCATATGACATCTTCCAGCGCCATCGTTTAACTGTGGCCGAGTATTACCGTATGGGAGAAACGGGCATTCTCGCGCCGGATGTGCGCGTAGAGTTAATCGAGGGGGAGGTGATCGATAGGCCGCCGATCGGCAGTCCGCATGCGGGAACAGTCAAGTACATAGGGAACAAGTTTGCGGAGGTTGTGAGAGGCAAGGCTATTGTCTCCATCCAGGATCCTCTCTTTCTTGATTTGCACTCCGAACCGCATGACATCGCGCTGCTGCGACCGCGTCCGGATTTCTATCGTAGCGCCCACCCGACTCCTGCCGATGTATTGCTGCTTATCGAAGTGGCCGACACCTCGCTTGCTTACGACACCCAAATCAAAGTCCCACTCTACACGACTTGGAAGGTTTCACGCGAAACCAATCTGCCCTGGCGGTGACT
>JBFWZL010000549.1:0-4139 GCA_050185455.1 Binatia bacterium
TGCCTCGCGGCGGTAAGAATACCTTCGGCATCAATCGGCTTCACCGAATAGGCGTCAATAATACGGACAACAATACCAGTCGCTTTCAGAGCTTCATAAGCGGCCAACGCTTCGTGCAGCGTCACCCCAGCCGCGATGATCGTTAGTCGATCGTTCGCGCTGGAACGCACGATCTTACTGCCACCCACCGAAAACTCTTCCGTCCTGGCATAAATCACCGGTGTCGCTGGACGTGAGGTGCGCAGATAGGTCGCGCCTGGCAAAGACGCTGCCAGCGCGGTCAGTTTCTCAGCGGATACCGCGTCACTTGGATAAAGAACCGTCGAGCGAGGAATCGCGCGCATCATCGCGAGGTCCTCCAAACCCATCTGAGACGGACCATCTTCGCCAATCGACACACCGCAATGCGACCCCACATATTTGATTGATACGCCTGAAATCGCCGCCATGCGGATATGATCAAAGGCGCGTGTGAGGAATGCCGCAAACGTAGAGACAAAAGGAGTTTTTCCACACGCCGCCAACCCGACGGCGGCGCCCACCATATTTTGCTCGGCAATGAAACACTCGAAGTAGCGTTCCGGATGAACATCTTTAAATTTTTCCGCAAAGGTAGAATTCTTTGTATCTCCATCTAACGCCACAACGCGAGGATCGACTGTTCCAAGCTTGGCAAGTGCGGAGCCATACGCGGAACGCGTGGCGACTTTTTCCCCTAACTGATAGTTTGGCGTTGGAAACACTCCCGCCGCTAAAGGCATGGTGACACTACCGTTTAACGGACGGGCTACTGGGAACGATCCGTTCTTCCCCTCCAACGGTAGTTCCTTGAGAGCCTTTTCCAATTCCTCGCCCTTCTTGAGGGGCTTCCCGTGCCAACCATCGCGATCTTCTAAAAACGACACGCCCTTCCCTTTAAGCGTTCTCGCCACAATCATGGCAGGCCGATCTTTGACGACTCGCGCGGCATCCAATGCGGCGACGATCTCTTCGAGATTGTGACCATCGATTGCTCGGACATCCCAACCAAAGGCGGAGAAACGCTTGGCATAGACAGCAACGTCATGGTCATACATCGTACGTTGGCTCTGCCCTAGACCGTTCACATCAATGACGGCAACAAGATTATCCAACCGATAATGCGAAGCCAACGCGGCGGCTTCCCATACTCCGCCTTCAGCAATTTCCCCGTCGCCAAGCAGCACGAACACTTTATAGTCAAGAGAGTCAAGGCATTTTCCGTTCAATGCCATACCCACGCCGACCGATAATCCCTGTCCGAGAGAACCAGTCGCCGCTCCCACCCACGGCAACCGTGGCGTCGGATGTCCTTCCAGGTCACTCGCGATCTTGCGTAATGACATGAGCTGCTCGACAGGCAACGCTCCCGCCTCGGCAAGCGCCGCATACAGGATAGGAGCTGCATGGCCCTTCGATAAGACAAAGCGGTCGTTACAGGGGTGAGCAGGGTTCTTTGGATCGAACCGCATAGCATGGAAAAAGATCGCGGACACGAGATCGGCGGCAGACAGACAAGAGGTGGGGTGCCCAGACCCGGCCTCGGAGGTCGAGCATAAAGAATGCACTCGTAAGCGGCGAGCGACAGTTTGTAACGTCAACATTTCTTGCGCTGAAATCATATTTCCCCTACCTTCTCGTGATAAAAAATAAAAAAAGGGACACGGTGCGCCGTGTCCCTATCCGACAGTTCCAGAAAAGGACCTCACCGCACTACGTTAGCACACGCCTCCCGCAAGCGGCGGAAAGATGCTGAGTTGTAGTCCGTCAGTCAGCAGGGTCTCTTTCTCAACATAGGTGTCTCCCGCCACCAGCATACCGGCGTGATCGCGCGGAATCTTTAAGGCGTCAATGGCGTCCAGCACCGTCGATCCTGACGGTAAGGTCAGAGTAGCCTTGTCTTCACTCCCCGGAGGAAGATATTTTTTGAGAGTCGCAAAAAGCTGCACGGAAATTGTAACGGAGTTCGCCATGTCTTAGTATCTGGGCGCGTTGTACATTACTGTCCCATAGGAAAACTTTGGCGGTCGACCATCCTTAAACCCTTGCCATTGTTCGCGTCGTCGGATGGCGCTGTGGATAACGCCCATCTCGGCAACGCCATTCTCATCCCCCAAATAAACCGCGCCGACGAGCGTCCCGTCTTTATCCACCACAATCTTGCGGTAAAATCCATCTTCTCCCTTGGCAAGCATTTTGACGGCGTCTCCAGGTCCTTCATGAAACCGTCCGAGCTGCGCCAGGGTTACATTAAACAGTTCGACAACGTTCATGCCAAGGCTGCCAGGATAGGCTTGACGCTTGCCCGCCATATTAGCGCCCGCCGCGCGTCCTTGATCAATGGCGGTTGGCCAAATAGCGTAAATGGACCGATCATCCGCGAGAAAGTCCTTCGCTTCGGCGACATCACCAGCCGCATAGATATCAGGATGATTCGTTTGCATGTACTCGTTGACAAGTACGCCTTTATTGAGCGTCACAGTTCCGTTTTGCAGGCAACGCACATTTGGTCGGACACCTGTCGCCACCACCGCCATGTCCACGGTAAAGGCATCGCCGTTTTTCAAGGTCACTTCGATAGCGCCGTTCTTTTTTGCCAGAGCGGCGACCAGTGATCCAGTTCGCACCGTTACCCCTTCATCCCGAACCGCCTGGAGAAATAGTTTACCCGCGCCTTCGTCAAGTAACTGCGGCAAGAGAATGGGAGCCATTTCGACGATGTGCAAACGGATCTTGAGTTTACGTAGGGCTTCGGCGGCAAGCATGCCAATAAAGCCGCCGCCAATAACGACTGCCGTCTTTGCCTTTTCCGCGGCGGCCTTCATGCCAATGGCGTCATCCAGCGTCCACAGATAATGGTGCGGAACTTGATCGAGCCCTTGAATCGGCGGAGCGATGGTTTCAGACCCGGTTCCAATAAGAAGCTTGTCGTAGGAAATTTTCTTCCCGCTTTCCAGTTCAACTTGTTTTGCGGACGGATTGATCGCCACGACATTCTCTTTTTCAACGAACGTTACACCGACTTTTCCATAGTCAGGTTTCTGGCGGATCAGAAGATCGGCAAGACTCATTTCCCCGGCCACATAGTATGGTAAGGCAACCCGTGAGTAGGCCGGTCCTTCCTCACGGTTGATGAGCGTAATTTCGCCTTGTCTGTCGAATTTTCTGATGCTATCCACCGCCGCAAGAGATGCGGCGCTATTGCCGATGAGGACATATCTAGTCGCCATGATTCCCTCAATCTCGCACGCAAGACGTAACGCAAAATGAAGCAGTTTTGGGTTTCTATTTCTTCGTTTACGTTTTACGACTGAGGCAAACCCAAGGCGGCGGCGGCTTTTTGTTTCGCGGGGGCAGAGGCCGTCACCACATCCGCGAATTCAAGAGCGCCAGGGGTGCAGAACTGCACGCATTGAGGATCGCCCTCACAAAAATCACAATTATGAGCGACGCCTTTTTCCGGCGAGAATCCCATCACGCCAAAGGGGCAGGCCAATAGGCACATTTTGCATCCGATACAGCGGTCATCCACAACTTTGATCTGCCCATCCGCCTGACGCTGAATCGCCACGGTGGGACACACCGCCGCGCACGGCGCGTCAGCGCAGTGGACACAGACCATCGGTTGGTAAAACTGTTCTTCGTAAAAATCAGCGATGCGAATACGCGAGAGCGCGGGTATAAACGCCCCTTCATGAGAAAACGAACACGCTAGCTCGCACTCACGACATGCAGTACATTTTTCTTGATGCACGACGATTTGTTTCATACTACCCTCCAACACCGCACTCGTCGCCCGATTTTTCAGGGCGATTTTTCTATGCAACGCCGTTCTTGAGTCAGCTACGCCGCATTGGCTGTGCGCAGTCCGCAGAATTCCTCGTAGTCGATCAGCTCAGTGATTTTTGGATTGTCGCTACACACTAAGCAATTGGGATCGCGCCGCAGTTTTAAAACGCGAACTTCACTACTCAGGGTTTCAAAATGCATCATGCGTCCGATCAGCGGTTTTCCGACACCCAAGATTAGCTTCATTGCCTCTAGAGCCTGGACGCAACCAACGAGGCCAGGGAGAACGCCTAAGACACCAGCTTCGGCGCAGCTCGGTGCGGCCCCAGGAG
>JBFWZL010000550.1:0-4137 GCA_050185455.1 Binatia bacterium
TCGGCTCCCCATGTCCCATCCTGGAGCGCTTGCATTTGCTTCATGCCTTGAAAGATTTTGACATTGCCTGGCAGATCCGCGTAGTCTGGTCGATAGGCATGTCGCACATGAATAATAGGAACCTGTGCGGCTCTCCCCGCAACCATCAATTTCTTGATGTTCCCCAGAATGTTTTTCTCTTTAATGGTTCTCGGCATGGCGCCGCCCGTAAGGCTGCCGCCCACTTTCCCTTGCTCGTGCACGATATCGTTCTGACAATCCATCACCAGGATGGCGGTTTTCCCCTTTGCTAGCGTAGGCGTACTCATGACATTTCCTCCTTAATGGAATGGAACCCAGGAAACGGAAGAAGCGAGTTCAGATCGGGAACACTGTATGTCAGGATGAATTCCTCTGTCAATGAATCTCGGAAGGAGCGCTTCGTGAAACTGCGCTCCCGTCCTTCCCCAGGGCGAACGCATCTTAATTTTTTGGGAAGAGCACCTTAGGGAGGTAGGTATCATCCCAACCCGCCTTGAGTCGTTTGACTTTGACGCCGTTGCGGCAACTCGGCTCCTGGCGCAGTAAACTAAGGGCCAGATGGCGTAAGACCGCGAAGTTTTCGGCGGCATAATCGCGCCGCAGCCGACTCTGATCTTCGTGAAAGGCGACATCGAGCACCCAATGGAGCCCATTCTCGATCCCCCAATGGCCACGCACCGCGTGGCCAAACTGCTGGGCATCGCCCGCCAAGCTCGTCAGGTAGTACCGCTGCTCCACCGTAGTCCTCTCCCCCACGGTGCGCGTGGCTTCCACCATCCCGATGCTGCGCAAGCCGGGCCAGTTGGCTGTGGGGAGGAGCCACGTGAGGTCGGAGACCAGCCAGTAGCAGCGCTCCTCAATGCGGCCATGCTCTTTTTCCACCGTGGCATAGGACGAGTGGGGGATATCGGCAAACTGGTGCCGCTGCGCCCAGCGAAAGAACCCGTCTACTTCCTCATGGAGCGTCCCCTGGTTCCCTTTGAGTGCCAACACGTAGTCTGCCCCTTTTTCGATCACCCGTTGCGCAATCGCTCGTTGACGCCCCATCGCATCAATTGTCACAATGCAGCCCTCTACGGCCAACAGCTCCAGGGGCGCTGGAATCGCGGTAATCTCGGTGGACTTCTCGTCCACCTTCTGTTGCCCTAAGACGAGTCGGTTGGCGGTGGCCCAGGCGCTGACCATCGTGATCGCACCTTTGCCGCTCGCTTGATCAAACGAGCGCCGTAACGTCTTCCCATCTATGGCGACCACCTCGCCAGCGGTCACTTCACTCACGGCTCGGATCCAGCGCAAAAAACAGACCTGCAACTCGTCCGGATCCAAGCGGGCCAGCCCTCGCGCAAACGTGTCGTGCGACGGAATCCCATGCGGCAACCGCAGAAACTGCCGCAACCACTCTTCTTTGGCCTTGCCATACGCTTCTAGGTCCACCCCTCCCTCTGCTCCACAAATGACCGCGCAGAGGGCAATCCCGAGTATGTCTAGCAACAAATGCCGCTTGGTGCGTTCCACGCGAGGATCAGTCAACTCCGCAAAATGCTCCGTGATCGCCGCCCGGCCTCGTTCCTCCATGCTGCTCCCGCCGTCTGCCTATCGCTGCCTGCCCCGTTACCCTAGCGCTTCTCTCCGGAGAGACAACGCCTGTGACTTTCCTCACGTTTAGATGCGTTCGCCCTGCGTCCTTCCCTCCTGTCCCTTGTCTCCACGGAAAAATGGTGATAGAGGAAGCTGCCTCAAAATCAACAAAGAAAAAGAAAGGAGAGGAGAGAGGAGAAGAAAGCGATCGATGCTGCGTAACCGCTTGTGCAACGAGGATTAACAAAATAACGCACGGGAGGAAGTAGACATGCGAAAGGACTGGATGCGTGGTAGTGGGATAGCTTATGCTTTAGCCGGTTTTGTCTCTCTCATTCCGGTCGCCGGTTCGGCGCAGGAAAGTGAAGCACTCTTGTCGGAGGTTGTCACAGAGCAAATCGCGCCGGACTCACAAGCCGAGCTGTCAGCTCCGGCGCCGCACCTGTCGCCGCAAGAGCATGAAGCCATGCTCTTGCGCAAACTTGAACGCCGCGAGCAAGCGGCAGCGCAATACCCCAGTGAGGTTGAGGGTCCCCCGGGACTTCCGCTAGAGGTTGGACGTCCGACAACAATAGGTTCCGCCAAAACGGAGTTTCCTCCAAACCCCCAGAACTTAGTTATTGGTCGCAACCGAAAAAATACCAACGCCAATGGCGCTAACGGCAGCACCCTCGCCGAACCCGCCGCCGCCAATAACGCTCTGCATGTCTTTGCCGCGGGGAATTTCAACCACGCTGAATTCTCCACCAACGGAGGGACGACATGGGCAAACGTCGCACTGCCAGGCGGCCCGGCCGACGCGCCGAATATCTGTTGTGACCATGACGTGGTCATCGATGACGCCCGACGAGTGTTTTTTCATTCCACCTTGTACGTCAACACAGCAGTTACGAATGGGGTGGTGCGGATTTTTGTCCGCCGGGCTCCACCGGCAGCCGCCTGCTCGTACACGATCGATCCAGCAGGAACGGCGAACAATATCGTGCCGGACTATCCGCACCTGGGACTGACCAAACGGTTCCTATATTTGACTATCAACGCCCTGCCGACGAGCGGGACGGGGTTTGCGCGGATCTATCGCTTTAACATCGATCAGATGACGGACTGCGTGACCGCAACCACTAATACCTTCACTCGGTCTCACAGCGCTGGACAACGCGTGTGGGTGCCGGCCGAAGGCACGAATAATATTGAGACAATGTACTGGGTGCATCATGATAGTACTACAGTGATGCGCATCTATAGGTGGTCTGAGGCTGCTGCTGCTCCCACACAGGTGACTCGCACTCTTACCGCCTCTAGTTTCACCAACCCAGATTGTCGAGGAGGGACCGGCAACTTTGATTTCATTGAGAGACCTACCGCCTTTCAGATCACCGGGTTTCGTCACCGCTGCACGGCGGCGCCGGGCGCCAACGGCGGCCCCGGAGCGCTGGCGTGCTACTGGAATGTCGGCACGGATACCGCCCATACTCAGGGCCATGTTCATGCTGCGGTGTTCAACCTTTCAGGGCTGGGTTTGATTGCTCAGCCCCATATTTTCAGCCAGAACTTCTGCTATGGCTTTCCGGTGGTCACGGCGAACAAACGTGGGGATATTGGCCTGTCTATCGCCGCCGGGGGCAAAAAGGGCGGTGGTGGAAACGCCGCTCGGGGCTTTGTCGGCCTTGATGACGAGTTCACCTCAGGAATCGGTTTTTTTGGGACTGTAAGATTGACAGCTTCCGGCACACATAATCGTAGCGACAGTCGCTATGGAGATTATTTCACGATCCACCCCTATGAACCGTGCGAGAAGTGGTTTACGGCAACGAACTATGCGTTGTTAAACGGGATGGCCGTAGCTAATGTAAACTCGCGGTACATAGAGTTTGGGCGCAATCAGTCGATCCGCTGTTACAGGTCTCATTGGAATCACGTCCCGACCTATAGTCCACAGTAAGCCTTTGCCCAACTCGGGATGTACATTAGAATTCTGGCTCTTGGGGAAAGAGCCACCATGGGTAGGTCGAAAGGGCGCTCTTTTTTTGATGAGGGTGCCTCTTCAGCTTCTTCAAGTAACCTCCTGCGTAACGAAGTGTTAGCAAGAGAAAAGTCGCCAGGAGGCGGAAGACATGAGAAAAATCGTGCTTGCCATGTGCATAGGGTTCGCGTTGGGAAACGCCAGCCAGATTCTCAGCGATCAAATTAAGCCGGACACCGGGCTGCCAACAACGAGCCCCCAGTTAAGTCCGGAAGAGCGCGAGAGATTGCTACAGCGAACCGAGAGACAGGTGGAAGAACCGAAGCCACTGAGTCCGGAAGAGCGCGAAAGAACGCCAGAGCAAACTGAGCAACAGGGAGAACCGAAGACGAAGTTCACCACTCCCAGCGGTTGCTCTTCGTCACGGAATTAGCTCGTTATTTTACTCCTATAGTGAAGCCCATAGATATGGATAGGATTTGAGGTGCGGCTGCGCTACAATGCGGGCATGAGATGTTCAGCCGATTTGCGCAAGCGAGTGATCGAGTTTGTGGACAGGGGCGGCAGCAAGGCGG
>JBFWZL010000551.1:0-4134 GCA_050185455.1 Binatia bacterium
ATAGCAATCGGGCAACGCAAGAGGTTGATTCGCCGTCATCGTAGAACTCCCACTGAACAGGAATTGGTTATCTTAAACACGAACCTGAGAAACGGAGATGGGAAGAATCAGAGAAGAAAAATGGCCCTTAGTGCTCCGGTTCCCCGATTCTCCAGTTCCTCTTCGTACTGCACCCTAATTACTCTTTCCGTTGCATCCTCCGTCAAAGCAGCAAGAGAGTCAAAGGGGCATGGGGTGAGAGCAACGAAGTCTTTTTCGTTGATGTTCTTGCTCTTTCCGTTTACATCTCCCCTTCTCTCTTGCTACAGTGGGGAGCTATGATAACCGTTTTCAGAAAGGAGGCAGAGAATGCCAACGGAAGAGACCATGCTCTTACCGCAACGGGTAACCTATACCGGAAGTACAGGACTTCGCCTTGTCGGCGACGCTTGGGGTTCACCGGATGCCCCGCCAGTGCTGCTATTACACGGCGGAGGGCAAACACGCCATGCCTGGGGTGGAACGGCAAAAGCCTTGGCCCAACAAGGCTGGTATGGAATCGCTCTCGATCTGCGCGGGCACGGGGATAGCGAATGGTGCCCCGAAGGCGATTACATGATCGATACCTACGTCGCGGACCTGCACAAGGTGCTCGACAATTTTCGCCAGAAACCAGTATTGGTAGGCGCTTCCTTAGGGGGGATGACCTCGCTAGTGGCGGAAGGGGAAAGTTCTCAGCCTGTCAGCACAGCTCTTGTGCTAGTAGACATTACACCCCGTATCGAGCAAGAAGGCGCGGATCGTATTCTCGCGTTCATGAGCGCGTATCCGGACGGATTTGCCAGCCTTGAAGAAGCGGCGGACCATGTTGCTTCTTACATTCCCCATAGACCGCGTCCCAAGGATAACAGTGGCCTAGCCAAAAATCTGCGTCTCGGTCCGGATGGGCGCTATCGCTGGCACTGGGATCCCAACATGATCAATCCGCGGCGACGGCGGCGCGACCCCGAACGGATGCTAGCCGCCGCGCGAGCGCTCAAGGTGCCAACCTTGTTGGTGCGCGGCAAAATTAGTGATGTTGTGAGTGACTCCACCACCCAGGAATTCCTCGACACGGTGCCGCACGCGAAATATATCGACGTTGCCGAGGCCGGTCACATGGTGGCTGGCGACCGCAACGATGTCTTCAGTAAAGCGGTGATTGAGTTTCTGACGGAGGTAAGACCGCCAGTATAAAAACATGAGGGCGCAGCCCGCTGCGCCCTCACGAGTCAGAAGAGTTCAGCAAACTACCTGAACACCTGCCATCCGATTTCGCTTGGCTCTCTAAACAGATCCCAAGAATTGAGAGGTCAATAACGAAGCGCTGTCTCGATCAGTCACAGCTATGTCTTAACCTCCAAAATCTCTCGACGTCACGTAGTTTCTACCGTTTCAAGGTTTCAAGCTTGTCCAACCAGTCATTGAAGTGCCGACACTTTTGCCGCATCGTTAGCAAACCAATCTTCTGAGCAATCAACGGACCTGCGGAAGCTTTTGCTCCTTCATACTCTGGTATTTCTCGAATGATCCTCTTTGACGGCGCTGAATTCTTTCCGTCGTCTATCAACTCCGGAGAAGTGAATTGAGAACACTCAGCAGCAAGACTTTGGATCTTATCAGCGTGCTCGTTAAAACGAGCATCAAACTTCGACAAGTCACAAAATAGCAGAGCTTCGAACTCGTGTAATTGCAGGTGCGGGATGAATCTGCGATGCTCTATGTCATCAGCAAAGGCTTTTTCCAATGTGGCGACACGACTATAAGGGTCAGACTGTTTTTGCGCGTCTGCAAAGCCAGGAGAATCTTCCGGCAATGCGTATACATCAAGCATCGTCGTAAAGTACGCGTCCTCGTTCTGGTCCTCTTTCATCCACAGGCTGAGATCTTTCTTCACTCTACGATAATCAAGAACTCCTCCTCTATAAATCTGTCCTCGCCTGCGGCTAGTCTCAACACAGCGGGCATCCGTCACAATGTTGAACTGCCCGAGATGTTCCACCAACACCATGTTGACAAACGTCTCTTCAGTCTGACCTTCAACGACCATATGCAGCCGGATCATGAGGCAGGTCTTCCCCCGAGCACATTCTTTTCCCACAACTCAGCCAAAGAATACTCTTCAAGCCACTCCTTCAACCGCTCGGAATCAAGTCGTTTGAAGGTTGACTCTCGACCGGGCCGACTGACGACAATGATATGCTCCGGCTCAAAACAATCCACAAATGTCATCGACTGAGTGGCCAAAATTACCTGTGTTCGTGTGGCAATGCTTTTCAGCAAGCCGGCAACGACATGGATCGCGTAAGGATGCAATCCCAACTCCGGCTCGTCTAGAATCACGACGGTAGGAAGATCTTCTTCCGGTTGCAGCAGCAGCGAGACGAGAGCCATGACTCGCAAGGTTCCATCCGACGCTTGATGGGGTCCAAAGATGATATCGCTGTTGCGCTCACGCCATTGTAAGATCACTGTGTCACCTAACGGCTCCAAAACGAAGTCGGCAAAGAAGGGAGCAATCTGTCGAAGCGTCTCAACGATACGAGAGTATGCTTTGGGCTGCGTGTCGCGAAGCCGCAAGAGGAAAGGAGCAAGATTTGCCGCATCTTCTTTTAAGAATCGATTATCCTCGACATCCCACCGTTGCCGAATCCGCGCCGTGTCAGAGGTGTTGTGAAACTGATACACAACACATCCTTTCATCAGCCAGAGAATCGTCTTCGCCGTTTGGTCTCCCTCTTCAGCAACTTCGACCAACCGGGCTTCTCGGTGACCAGCGCCCAGCAATTTCCAATCTGCTTTTCCCCCAGAAGTGTGTCGGGAGAAACGATATTTCTCGTCAGCAAAGATCAGGGTATCGGGAGCCGCGTGAAAAAGACGCATGGAGTACTCATTGACTCCAGCATCCGTCTCGAAGGTCAGAATCGCTTCAAGCTGGGGTGTCGTAGCAACTCCGTCATGGAGTAATACGTTCGCTCCGCCAGATTTCCCTATATAAAATTGTAGGTTACCTGGAGAAGGCGTCATCCAATTGATCAACTTGAAGAATGAAATGAGATTCGACTTGCCCGCTCCGTTTACTCCGATAAGAATATTCAGAGGTCCAAGTTTAAAGTCTGCCAGGTGACGAATCGACTTAAAGCCGTGCAATTCCAGTTTGGTCAGCTTTCTCATAGTCACACACTCTCACTAAGACAGAGCGAGGGATGCACGTTTCTCGCTATTTGTCTGTTGCCCCAGCCCACTTCGCAGGGAGCCCGCGCACAATCTTCACAGTCTCGATGCTAACCTGCACCACCTGACCTATTAACCGCACGATATACTCTTCATCGTCAGGCCGGTTCGGATCAGATTTGATACCGCTCCGTTTATCTTCAGAGACCTGATACTGATCGACGATCCACTCTAACGCGCTGCGGTTGCCCAAGCGATAGAGGAATGTGTCTGGAGGAATGCCGGCCAGCGTCACCGAATTATTTACCTGTAAAGAAGTTTTTTCCTTATTTAGCCGCATTTTCTCCACGCGGTAGGACAGAGGGATGTCAGGCGTCTCCATCCACTGTAGCGGATACGGCTCCAATTGCTCGTAATCGAGATGCAGCTGCGCCAACTTTTTCCCTGCCTCGGCAAAGGCGTGGAAATCGTCGGCAAAGGGAATGCGCGGCAGATCGCGTTTGAGGTTATCGGCGAATCGCTCGCGATAGCCCGGATGATGCAGCATGCCGTAGACGTAATAAAAGATGTCCCACTTCGCGATCTTCTTGTCACCGTAATGCTCGCGAAACTGATTCGGCACCCAGTCAGTAATGTTCTCGCGCCGGTTGCTGCCGTCTTCGTCGTAGAGGTAGAAGGGGAAGCATTGAAATCCATCTAGACTTGCGAGAACGTGCAAGTCTGGAATCGCGTTCACCATTAACGAACTGAAGTCTGCACGATGCCCTTTGTCGCTGATACAGATTACGGGGTTCTCAGATTCAGCCAAGGAAGTGGGGAAAAAGCGAAAAATCGAGTAAACCTCCGCGTTCAACAAGCGATCAAAGAAAAGAAATTGCTTTGTAAAAGGGCGGTACAGGGCCAGGCGAATTTTCTTCTCGTCGAACTCGGCGTATTTACCTC
>JBFWZL010000552.1:0-4125 GCA_050185455.1 Binatia bacterium
AGCCCACAAAGGATCAAACATCGGCAGATTGTAGTTGGGCTGTTTTGCATCATAGGGGCCGAAGATAGGCTTACAGGGCAACGTCAACCCACGGTAACCCATTTTCGCCACGCGTCTCACCTCAGCGATCGAGCCTTCAAGATCACCAGTGGCTAACGCCGCCATTGGCGACATACGATCATTATATTTGCCAAAGGTTTCCCAGGCCCAATCGTTGTAGACCCGGCACTGAGCCATGGCGAATTCCGGCTCCGGCGTCGCCCACATCAGTAGGCCTTTGTTCGGAAAGATAATTTCGGCATCCACTCCATCACGCGCCATGTCTTTTAATCGTTGTTCAGGATCGGCGCCGGATTTTTGCCGTTCAAGGTCTTCTCCTTGGAACACCATGTCATGCAGCCGCGATTTTTGCCATCCTTCCGAGACCTGCCACTTCACGCCGTTTTCGTCCACGACAATCTTTGGGAGACGTTCTCGATACTTCGGCTCCAGTCGCTCGCGCCACAAATCAGCCGGTTCGTTAGTATGGCTGTCGCAGGACACCATGAAATATTTGTTCGGGTCATTCGGCTGGGCTGTTCGTTCCCAACCTACATGTCCCGGGGTTTCCAAACGCCATTGGTTCGGTGCATCGATCATCTCTAACGCCCTCCTCAGATGAAATTTCGTCATTATCTTCTTACAGTAAGGAGCGTACCAATTTCCTCACTGCCTGCAAACTCCGCAAATTTTTTTACGTCTATACGCGCCACCTGTGGCAACAGGCTTATTGTCAGTCAGAACGCCTCTCTGCCCCCAGAAGGAATTCTCCTCTGAGTCGATGTAATTCCGGTTCGGAAGCGCGTTCGCCTGACTGTTGCACTAATGCTAACGCTTCGGTCAGAACCTCAAGTCCCTCCTCGAATTGCCCGTTTTTCCCGTAGGTCTCCGCGAGGAGTGAGAGAAACCACGGACGCGACAGTTCGGCGCCAGTGATGCGCATTGCCTCCAAGCCTTGACGCATGAGCGTTATCCCTTCCTCTGTGCACCCATAATCAGCTAATGCCCAGCCTTTCAGAATAGTTGCATGTGCAGCGAATTGGGAAAATCCATATTCAGTTGCGAGCGTCAAAAGCGTTTCCGCCTGCTGCTGTACGGCGCGGCTATCGCGAAGATGCCGCGAACGGCGCGCAGCCCAGCCGACGGCCCAGGCCTGACTAAAAGGGTGAGAGAGCTGTTGCGCGAGCGCGAGGGCTTCGGCGTTATGCTTGGTCGCTTGGTCGGGATAACCGAGCAACCAGAACGCCATGGCGACATAGCAATGGCATGTGATACCGAAGTCCTGAATGCCGAAGTACAGACGATCGCGTTGTGGTTCGTACAAAGTGAGGCCTTCCTCCCAGTGCTCACGCGCCTTTG
The DNA here is from genome assembly GCA_050185455.1 of Binatia bacterium. Classification (GTDB taxonomy): domain Bacteria; phylum Desulfobacterota; class Binatia; order Bin18; family Bin18; genus SYOC01. The sequence continues at coordinate 1,399 of JBFWZL010000552.1, forward strand.
CCAGGTCTCCCGCCCAAAAGAGTGGCACGCCAATAGTGGAATGAGCAGCGAGCAGAAGCGACCGTTCCTGTGCGCCTCGCGCGATTTTTAATGCCTGTTCCGCTAATTCTAGCGCCGTTTGCACTTCAGCGCGAACAACATAGAAAGCGCAGAGACCAAGGAGAGCAGGGAAAGCCTCGGGAGTCTCTCCGATTTGCCCACACAGTGCGCGTGCGCGCGTATATACTGCCGCTACTTCCGGAGCCGCATATCCTTTCGTAACAATCAGCGGCCCGCCAAGCGTCACACACAGTTCAATTTCCTGACGAATGCGTTCGGGCGTGGTGGGAAGCAACGCGAGTAACTCCCGTCCCTTGCCGAAATGAGAAATCGCCTCCTCATTCGCGAAACGTGCTATGGCTTTGCGTCCAGCTTTCAGCCACATGGGAATCGCCTGGGGTAGCAGATCCGCTTCCGTGTAATGATGCGCCAGCAATTCCGGCTGTGTGTCCGCCAGCTCAGGAAAGCGTTCGAGCAAGACTTGGGCAATCTGACGGTGGTGCTGCTGGCGCGTACTTCTGAGGAGCGATTGATATGCCGCTTCGCGAATCAAGGCGTGCTTGAAAACGTATGTCGCCTGAGGAGGAAACCCGTGTTGATAGAGCAAATCAGCTTCCACAAGCTTTTCTAATTCCTGTTGCAGAATCCCATCATCAAGCGGCGATATGGCGCGAAGCACTTCATAAGGAAACTCACGACCGATGGTCGCGCCAAGCTGCGCCACTTCTTTGACCGTCGAAAGCCGATCGAGACGCGCCATCAAGGAGTCATGAAGCGTTGCCGGAATTACCACAGTTGGCAACGGCCCGGTTAATTCGTATTGCCCATCCTTTAGTTGTAATGAGCCTGACTCCACTATCATTTTGGTGAATTCCTCCACAAAGAGAGGAACTCCGTCGGTGGTTTTCATGAGGCGCCGCACGACTTGGGGTGGGAGGGTGTTGCCACCGGCAACGTTCGCCGCCATCGTCTCAACGTGGCGGCGTCCGAGACGAGACACCGATAGTGTGGTCATATACGAGCGCAACGGCCAAGGCGGCGAAAATTCCGGGCGAAACGTTAAAAGCGCTAGAATACGAGCGGTTGGCAATTGATCGATTAACAGTGAAATCAATTCTATGGTCGAGGGATCGACCCAGTGCAGATCTTCAACAACAACAAGCAAAGGCTGCTGGTTGGCGCCCGCCAGGAGCCAGGCTAATAACGCTTCCAACGTTTTCTGCCGCAGTCGCTGGGGAGGAAGCGCGGACAGCGGGGCCCGAGTAGTGGGAAGCGACAACAGAGAAGCAATACAAGCGTGAGCGTCTGACGAAAGGGCGGAAAACCGAGCGAGATTGTTTTCTAGCTTGTCGAGTTTCTGCTCTGGTAAGTCGTCCCGCTGAAATTCCAGCACGCGCTCTAGTAAATCGATGACCGGGTAGAGTGCGCTATGCCGGTGGTACGGAGAACCGCGACACACCAAACGCGCGTGGGGCTCTCTCATGACGTGCTCTGTAAGCGCTTGCACCAGTCGCGACTTTCCGATTCCCGGCTCGCCACAGATGAGTACGCCATGACCTTGGCCTTCTTTGACTTGCTCCCAGCGTTGTATGAGCAAATCGACTTCCTGTTCTCTCGCGACTAGCGGGGTCAGTCCCGTCGTACGCGCAACCTGGAGACGACTGCGCAACCCACTTTCACGCAAAACTTGGTAGAGCAACGTGGGATGGCTGATTCCTTTGAACGATCGGGCTCCCAACTCTTGGACCGTGAAGTACCCCTGCACTAGATGAGCAGTGGAAGCACTGATCACAACAGTGTTAGGTGCGGCAGCCCCTTGAAGCCGCGCCGCAAGGTTCGGCGTCTCCCCTAAGGCCAGTTGTTCCCGCCGATCGCCGCCTCCCATCTCACCAACCACGACGAGACCGGTGTGAATGCCGATGCGCACTTGTAAGAAATCCGCACCGCGACGGTGAGAAAGCGAAAGAGGGGCCGTTTGCTGACACGCCCGGTTCTGAAGTGTCTCGACAATTTCTAACCCTGTCCGCACCGCGCGCCGGCCATCGTCTTCATGTGCGATGGGATAACCGAAGTAGACAAGCAGTCCGTCTCCCAAATACTGAGCAATGTAGCCTTCATGCCGCTCGACGATCTCGGCGCAGGTCTGCTGATATATCCGTACGATCTCTTGCAACTCCTCCGGATCGAGTTGAGCCGACAATGCGGTCGAGCCCACCAAGTCACAGAACATCACCGTAAGTTGCCGACGCTCGCCGGCGGGGAACTTGGGAAGACTTTGAGCTTGGGCCTTGGCGCTTGGAGCGGGTGAAGCGCCCACCCACACTAATACTTTACCGTCCTCATCTGTCGCCAGCTGCTTCGCGGCGATCAGTTCATCTTTCAGCGCTTCGATGTATTCGTCATCAAGTTGAAAGCGAATCTTCAAGGCTCGATAAGAGATTCGTCCTTCCCGTTGCAGGAGGTTAATTATCCCAGCCAGAACTTCATCGAAGGTCATACGCTATCCGGTTCCAGCAGATGATTCTCGATCGCACTTTCCACACTCTCGACACACACCCAACTGATAAGGTCTTCTCGTCCTGTCGGAGTTTTCCGTTGAAAGTACATGACACGGCGGGAACCGATCATTATATCGACCCGAGGGCCGACAGGGCAGCCGGACATACACGCAGCTTCATGAACGACGAC
>JBFWZL010000553.1:0-4115 GCA_050185455.1 Binatia bacterium
CCGTTCCTCGAACAAATTGATCAACGGTTTCGCAATCGCGGCTTTATTATGACGAAGAACAATGAGCGGCAGGCGTATATGCCGGAAGGCGCAATTCCAGTTGATAATCCAAACGGCACGGCGCCTTCTTTTATTGTTGAAGATCCGCGCGGCAGTATTTTCGTGCTGCCGGGCGTGCCGTTCGAACTGAAATGGCTCTTCGACAACGAAGTCGCGCCGTATCTTCGTCGTAGATTTTCCCTCGCGGAGATTATCTCCTACCGTATTCTCAAAGTCGCGGAACTTGGTGAGAGTCGTGTTGACGATCTTATGGGGCATTTCATTGCGAACTCGAAAAATCCCACGGTCGGCGTGTTGGCGCATCCAGGGCAGGTCGATATTCGCATCGCCGCTAAAGCGCCCACAAAAGAGGCCGCGCATGAACTGATAGCCCCAGTGGAAGCCGAGATGCGACAGATTATTGGGAAATACATCTTTGCCGCCGACGAAGAGACCATGGAGACAGCGGTCGGCTCTTTGTTGCGCGAGAAGAACAAAACCATCGCGATTTGCGAGGATCTCACTGGCGGTATGGTAACGGACCGGCTGCAAGAAGCCGATGCTGAACGGTTTGTCGAAGGTATCGTTTGCAACAACCACACAGCATTGCGTCGCTTGCTGTTTTCACTGTCTCACCAACCCGCGCAGGTCGACGCCCTCTTCAATGACCCGCAGGCCCTAGTCGATGAACTTGCCAAGGCCGTACGGACTCAAGCAGGCAGTGACCTTGGGTTAGCGATTTACTCGCTTCCGGACCGCACAGATAAATCAGAAAACCTCGCTCGTGGGCAGACGTTCATGGCCATTACCGATGGCAGAGGGTTCAAGCATCGGCTCTATCAAATGGCGGGCCGAGGCCGCCCAGATCGCACCCGCATGAGTTTCAATGCGCTGGCGTTGGTGCGGTTGGCGTTATTGGAGGGAGTCCAGTAAGAGGAGAGACGGAAGGCGCACCGTGCGCCCTCTTCGTCTGATTTAGATGATACTCTGCTCTTTCAACTCCGCCAGCTTCGCGTGATCGAAGTCAAGGAATCGTGCATAGATTTCCTCGTTGTGCTGCCCCAGCGCCGGCGCGGGTTGATCGAATTGCACGGGATTGTTGACAAACTTGATCGGCATACCGATAGCTTTGGCGCCGGGGATTGGGCCATGCAGAGGATGTTCCAGATCAATCACCATATTTCTCGTCGCCAAATGTTCATCGTGCATAAGATCCTTGGGACTAAGCACAGGTCCGGCTGGCACCCCCTGTTTCTGTAAATACTCAACCGCTTCAGTCACGGTGCGCTGCCCGATCCATTCTTGCACGATTGCATCGACCTCTTCACGATGATCGCGTCGAGAGATGATATTCGCAAATCGCGGATCGTTGGCGAGGTCTTCCCGACCAATCGCCACAAGCAGTTTGCCCCAGTCGCTAGAAGTCATCGCGCACAGTGACACATAACCGTCCTGCGCTTGGTAATTGTTAAAGGGCGCACCACTCACATGCGCATTGGCGCTTCGTCGCGGCTCCTCACCCGCGTTGAGGAATTCAATAATTTCCGGCAATAGGAAGAACGAGCTGTCCTGCATGGAGATATCCACCCATTCCCCTTGCCCCGTTTTCTCACGTAACTGCAAAGCCGATAAAATGCCAATCACAGCCACCAATGGCGTCGTCGTGTCGCTCACTGCGGCGCCAGCACGGACGGGGGGGCGATCAGGATACCCTGTCATACTAGTGATGCCGCTGGCGGCTTGAATGATCGGATCGTACGCTCGCCACTCCCGCCGCGGTCCCCGTTGACCAAACCCGGAAATTGAACAGAGAACGAGGCGGGGATTGCGCGCCTGTAACATGGGAAAGGGAAACCCCATCCGCTCCAACGTGCCCGCGGCGAAGTTCTCCACCACGACATCCGCTTTTTCACAAAGCCGCAAGAACAGCTCCTTGCCTTCCGGGTGACGAAGATTGAGTGTGATGCTCTTCTTACTACGCGACCGCTGCAAATGGGTCAGGCTGATGTCGTCCTCCGTTTGCTTGTTCAGACTGGCGCCTTGTGGTCCGCCAAACGGCGGTCGATTACGATGCACCTCGGCGCTGCCGGGTTGCTCTATTTTGATCACCTCCGCACCCAGGCCGCCGAGTAACATCGTACAATATGGTCCGGCCAGAAAACGAGTTAAATCGAGCACGACAAGACCTTCTAACGGTTTCGCCACGTCAGTTTCCCCTTCCTCATTTGATTCCACAGGCTTCAGCCACGAGTTCATACGAGCGAACCCGATCGACAAAATCGTAACATATCGTGACAACGCTTAGATCGTCGGTTTGAAACACCTCGGCAAGGGCTTCGAGTTTCTCTTTGACCTGTTGCGGGTCGCCATCGACCGTCGTTTGTGCGGAATGTTCCAGATAGGCGCGCTCCTGCGGTGAGTACGGATACGCCAACGCTTCCTCGACCGGCGGCACGCCTCCTCTTCTCCCGGTAATGATCTTCAAGCGTACGAGATTACGACTCGATGCGAGTCGTTTGGCTTCTTGTTCCGTTTCCGCGCATAACACTTGGATGGCTACGTTCGCCTTCGGCTCGGACAAATGCTCAGAAGGACGGAACCGGCGGCGATAATTCTCCACAATGGCCGGACCATGTTCGACGCCAATGCCGAAGAAGTACGCATAACTAAAAGGCAATCCACGTTCGGCGGCAAGAAGTGCGGAATCGAATCCAGAGCCAAGAAGCCAGACTTCCGGCGGCGCTGTCGGGGTCGGTCCTGCATGCACACTGGCAAAGGGATGGTCCGGCGTCAGCTCATCTTTGAGATAACCAATAACGTCATCGACCTGTTCCGGGAAATAGCTAATGTCACGCATAGGCCCCGGATACGAGAGGGCGGCTGCCGTACGTTGATCGCTGCCGGGAGCGCGACCAATCCCGAGATCGATACGTCCAGGGTACAGTGATTCCAGCATGCGAAAGGTCTCCGCCACCTTTAACGCACTGTAGTGCGAAAGCATCACCCCGCCGCTACCAACACGAATCGAGTGCGTACGCGCGGCGATCTGACCGACCATGATTTCCGGACAGGTGCCAGCAAATCCCGGCAGGCTATGATGCTCGGCGACCCAGTACCGTTTGTAACCGAGTTTTTCGCACGCCACCGCCAACTCAATCGTTTCTCGTAACGCATCCGCCGCGGTTCCTCCCTGGCGGACCGGAGATTGATCGACAACGCTTAAGGTCAATTGTTTTGCCACAACGATAGTCCCTCTGAGAGTTCACGTTCAAGGTTTCTTGTCACTCGTTATTCAGCACTCGTTACTCATTGCTTTTTTCCAGCCATTGATTAAACCGTGGCGCGCGCTTTTCCTGGAACGCGCACATTCCTTCTAGTGCATCTGGATGATGGTCTGATACGGCGGTCTTTGAAGCAATCTCATCAAGGGACTGGGCAAACGTCATCTCTGCCGCATTGTAAATCGACCGTTTCAGCATGCGCATGGCCACCTGCGGTCCATTCGCCAATTCGCGCGCCAGATCCAGCGTCCTACTCATGAGATCCGCTGGCGATACAACTTCGTGCACCAATCCCAGTGCCAGAGCCTCTTGTGCAGTAACAATGCGTTTTCGCATAAGGAAATCCATCGTCTTCGCGACGCCCATCATTTGAACCAATAGATACTGTCCGCCTTCGTCGGGGAGCAACCCGAAACGCAACGTGGCACTCCCCATCCGCGCTTCGGTGGAGGCAAGGCGAAAGTCACAAGCAAGGGCAAGCGAAAAGCCCGTCTGAATCGCCACGCCATTAATGGCGGCGATGGACAACTTATCGAGGTTACGGATGGCCAGATTGACTGGTTGCGACAGACCGCGCAGCCCATTGTAGGTTCCCGTCGGGTTATTGTGGCCGTGCGGAATATCCGGCACTAACGCCTGCGCTTCACGGTCGCCCGTGGGACGTCCAGAGATATAGTTCTCCTAAATCATTTGTGGATCGGGCCAATACCAGCGACATTTGACCGAAGCGAAATTGAGAGAGTTGATGAAAGTCGAAAAGCAGAGTTTGACAGCAGCGAACGTTTTATTGACGGC
>JBFWZL010000554.1:0-4087 GCA_050185455.1 Binatia bacterium
CGGTTCTTTATATCTCAGATTTATTCGCATTGAGCAATGCTACGGTAGAAGAGTGATAACTCTACGTGATATTCCCGCTTGCGGAGCCGTATTGGACGGAAAGTTTCTCCTCTGAAACTGCGGAATCATACAGAAAACAACTGACCTCGTGCGAATCTGACTGCGGGTAAGCAGGTGGGTATTGCTCCCGACAACGAGGCATGACGTGCGGGCAACGGGTGTGAAAATGGCAACCTGAGGGAGGATTGATCGGAGAAGGCACGTCACCTGAGAGTCGGATTTTTTCAACACCAGTCGATGGATCAAGCCTGGGAATAGCCGAGAGCAGCGCCTGCGTGTACGGATGGCGGGGATTTTGAAAGACTTCTTCGATTTTTCCTTTTTCGACAATACGACCGAGGTACATGACCGCGACTTCGTTCGCCAAATATTCCACCACTCCCAAATTGTGGGTGATAAACAAATATGTGAGTCCAAGCTCGGCCTGCAGTTTTTCCAGCAGATTCAGGATTTGCGCCTGGACGGAGACATCGAGTGCGCTGGTGGCTTCGTCGCAGACGATGAACTCCGGCTCGACAGCCAGGCAACGCGCGATGCCGATCCGTTGGCGCTGCCCTCCGGAAAACTCGTGCGGGTAACGATGGATAACCTCTGGCCCGAGACCGACCTGCGCGAGAATTGCTTGGACGCGTTCTTCTCGTTCGGCGCGACTGCGACCAATGCCATGCGCCACCATGCCTTCCATGACAATTTCTCCGATCATCATACGTTGATTCAAGGAAGAGTACGGGTCCTGAAAGATTACCTGAAGCTTACGACGGTAAGGATGTAGCGCCGCTCGATCAAGTGAAGCGAGATCCTCTCCCGCGACAACGACACGTCCTGCAGTTGGTCGGATCAGTTGCAGCAACGCCTTGCCCAGCGTGCTTTTGCCACAACCGGATTCGCCGACGAGCGCAAGAGTTTGGCCTTTACGGATTTCAATATCTACCCCATCAACTGCTTTCACATGGCCAACTACATGTCTGAATAGGCCCTTCTTAATAGGAAAGTAAACTTTGAGCCCTTCAAGACGGATGAACGGCTTGCCCGTCGATTGATCCAAGGTGCGTGGTCGCGACGCTGCCGCGGTCCGTACTTCGAGTGGAGCGACCTTCCGCTGTTGCCGTTGCTCATCGTAGAGAATGCAGGCGGCGGTGTGATTGGTTTCAATCGGCAGCAGGATCGGATCCACCGTGCGACAGGCAGATTGCACCACATGGCAACGGTCCGCGAAACGACAGCCATCGGGGTACTGTTGCGGTGAAGGAACGCGGCCTTCAATAGTTTGCAGGGCGCGGTCGCGTTGATCACCTGATGGCAACGACTGCAGTAATTTGACCGTGTAAGGATGCGCGGGGTTAGATAACAAGCGCTCACGCGTCGCCATTTCCACAATGCGGCCGGCGTACATAATGGCGACGCGGTCCGCTGTTTCAGAGACGACGCCCAAGTCGTGAGTAATCAGCAGAATAGCCGTGCCTTTTTTCCGTTGCAGCTCTTTCATGAGATCGAGAATCTGCGCCTGGATAGTGACATCGAGCGCTGTCGTGGGTTCATCCGCAATGAGCAACTGAGGTTCACACGCCATGGCTATGGCGATCATGACCCGTTGTTTCATGCCGCCGGAAAGCTGGTGCGGATACTCGCGAAAACGTTGTTCAGGGTCGGGAATGTTTACCTGACCCAGAAGATCAATCGCCTGGCGTTGCGCCTCGGCCTGCGTGAGCCCTTGATGACAGAGAAGTGGCTCCGTGAGTTGGTATCCTACCGTCAACACAGGATTGAGCGCTGTCATCGGTTCCTGGAAGATCATGGCGATGGCGCTGCCGCGCAATCTGCGTTTCTCCGCTTCCGGCAATTGCATGAGATCTTGTCCGAGAAATTCAATCACGCCGCTCGGATGATACCCAGCTGGCTGTGGGACGAGCTGAATAATAGACAGAGCGGTAATGCTTTTGCCGCAACCGGATTCTCCCACAAGCGCGACAGTCTCTCCCGCATCAATATCAAAGGAGACGCCGTCCACCGCTTTTGCAGCGCCCTCTTTCGTATGGAAATAAGTCTTAAGATTGTGTACGCGCAACAGCATAATCACCGAGTCCGTAACCGTGGGTCGAGCGCATCGCGTACCGCATCACCAAACAAGTTAGCAGGCAACACCAGGCCCAGCATAAAAACAAAGGCCGCAAAGAGATTCCACCAGACGACCGGTTCGCGGGCAAGCTCTAGACGGGCTTGGTTGATCATGTTGCCCCACGACTGCATGGAGGGATCAACGCCGATGCCGACATACGCCAGGACCGCCTCCGCCAGCACCAGGCCGCTAAAGCGCAACACGATGGAAATCAGCACGATATGCATGACATTGGGGATGAGATGACGAAGCATAATACGAGGCCGACTGACGCCAAACGCGTCCGCCGCTTGCACGTATTCAATTTCTCGTAATTTGAGCACTTCAGCTCGCAGTAAGCGACAAAGACCAGTCCAAGAGGTAATTCCCATGATCAGGCAGAGATACACCAGACGCTTATCCGCCGAAATAATGGTTTCCTCTTCTGTCAGCCCAACCTGAAAAATTAACATGGCAGCGGCTATCAAAAGAATGTCCGGAATCGACTCGAGCGTGGAGTACACATACTGGATAATGTCGTCGATCCAACCGCCTAAGTAGCCAGCCAACACGCCGCACAGAATCGCGAAAGGGGTGACGATTAACGTGGTAAGCGTACCTATGATGAGGCCTGTGCGTACGCTCTTCCGGGCAATGTAAAAAACATCTTGTCCTGTCTTATCCGTACCCAGGATGTGATAATTGGGACTCAACTCGATGACGACGAAGCCTACAACCGAAAACGTGAGCAGAAAGCTTCCCGTCCATACGCCTCCACCCAACCAACGCATCGCCCCAAAAAGGAAGATACCGGCTCCGAGTCCCCAACCCATGCCTCGCAGGAGTTTCGCTTTGATGTCTGCTGCTTTGTTGTTCGGGTCTTGTAGATGACTGCCAGCGAACTGCAAGCGAGGATAAGCGCGAATTTGTTTTCCGTCCGGCGTGATGAGAGTTTCCTTCGTAAATGAATAGATGGCGAAGGGAGAAGAGTAGGTCTTTTCCCTGGCGGCGATTAAAGGAGCACAAAAAACATCCAATACACTCTGAATGTTCCCCCCACTTAACGTTTCCTGGGTTACCTTCCGAAAATGGAGTGTGTCGAGGAACCCAATCGTTCCATACAGACAAAGAACGCCGAAACTGACCATTGCCGCGTGATTCGTAGCAATTTGGCGCAACGCCGCACGCCAATATTCCCGACGCAGAGCAAAAGTGAGCCAGACTCCACTGCACAGAAACAGGAGATAGATCAGTATGTCGCTCCACAGGAAGACTGGCTGAAAACCGAGAAGCAGCCACGGGTTTTGTGCTTGCGCTTCCACTCTCCCTACTCCAGCCGCACTCGTGGGTCCACCAGTGTATAACTAATGTCAGTCAACAGTAGTCCAAAAATGTACAAGAATGATCCCAGTGACACCATTGCTTGTACGACCGCGAAATCTTGCCGCTGAATGGCGTCAATCATAAATGAGCCCATACCAGGGATGGCAAAGAAGGATTCGAGTAACAAACTACCAGCGAAAAGAAACGGCAAGCTGACGACGACGCTCGTAAGGATGGGAATCATGGCGTTCTTGAGCGTGTGAACGAAAAGCACGGTACGCTCAGGGAGCCCTTTGGCGCGTGCTGTGCGAACGTAGTCTTTGTTAATCTCCTCTAGAAAAATCGTGCGATAAAAACGGATGCTCCCACCCATGCCAGAAATGATGGCGACGAGCACGGGCAAGGACACGAACTTAGCGGCATAGACGCCATAGTCAAAACCGGAGATCGGAACGAGTCGCAACGTCTTTGCAAAGAGCGCTTGACCACCAATGATGTAGAACAACCCAGAAATCGACATGAGCACGACGCACAGAATAATGGCCCAATAATCAATGTAGGTGCCGCGATAAAAAGCGACGATCATGGAGAAAAATATATCGATCATGA
>JBFWZL010000555.1:0-4094 GCA_050185455.1 Binatia bacterium
CGGAAGCGGTCGTTGTCGTAGTAACGAACATTCGGTAGGTTAATCTGTTCTTTCTGATAACCGCGGACAACCACGATATCTTTTACACCGCACTCGTTGAGGGCGTGGATTTGTCGCTCCAAAATCGTCTGGCCTTTGATTTCCAGCATTGCTTTTGGACGATCTTCTGTGAGCGGCAGCAGCGATTCCTCGAATCCGGCGGCAATGATGATCGCGGTCACACTGTGGCCGCCAGGCAGGAGAAATTTTTGTTCGTTCGCCTGAAGATCAGAAACGCCAACGAGTTCATAAATTTCCGGTAGTGTGGCAATCCGATCATCCACTGCGGCTGGTCTCCCTTCTTGCTTTAACGTGGTCAATGCTTGGCGCATGGCTTTGACTGCGGCGCGAAGCGCCTGATTAGCGAAGATGACTAGCTTGAAGCCCGCTGCTGCAAGATCGTTGGCCGTAATCCCCGCGTATGTCGTTGGTACGGCAACTAAAGGGCAGCGACCGTCCCAGGCATTGGTGAATTCCCGCAGTTCATCGAAGGTAGACAGCTTTGAATGGACGAGCACGGCGTCAGCGCCTGCATCGGCATAGGCGCGGGCGCGGGCGAGAGCTTCCTGGGTGCCCCAGCCGGCAATAAAGGCTTCTGTTCGAGCAATGACCACAAAATCGGGATCGCGCTGGGCGGCTTTTGCTGCCTGGATCTTCCGGGCATGTTCATCGGTCGGCACGAGCTCCCGCCTCACCCCTGCATAAAAACTACAACGCTTGGGGAAGATGTTGTCCTCGATGCAGAGACCTGCCACGCCAGCGCGTTCATATTCCGAAACTGTACGCATGACGTTGATGGCATTGCCGAAGCCGTTGTCACAATCCGCAATGACCGGAATTTGCACAGCGTCGCTCATCCGTCGCACGGTGTCGAGTGTTTCACTCATGGTAAGGATATTGGCGTCAGGTAGTGCGTTGACGGCGGAGATGCCAAAGCCGCTCGCCCAGACGGCGTCGAAGCCGGTTTCTTCGGCAAGAGTAGCAGATAAAGCGTCATGAGCGCCCAAAACGAGCGCCGGTCCGGGACGACGAAGTAAGGCGCGTAATCGCGCGGAGGCAGAATCCATAGACATAGTGGGGAAACTATACGGTCAGGCCTATAGAGCCGCAAGTACCAAATGTGCTGAAACTTTCACCGTCGATCTTCAGAGTTGAAGGAGATTGATACAGTACCGTCACAATCAACATCCCACTCAAACGTCCGCCGCAGTAGTTGAGAAAGTCGTCGGACAGCTGATGACAACGCAGAGGTCCTGCGTTGTATATCTCCAAGCGCGATTGCAATTCCATCGAGGTTTTCTTCGAGAGAGGAGGGGCTCTCTACAGGAAATACCGCGCCTTGCGAGCGGTCTGGATCCCGCAGCCATGCAGCGAAGATTATACTGGCGTCGATTTCCTCCGGTCGTAACGGACGATCGCGGTCGACAGCGAACCGTTCGCGTGCAAGTTCGACGAACCGCTCCAGATCTTCGTGAGCACGAATTTTTCCTCCTTCAATTAAGCGTCCGTTAAGCACCAGATACGCTTGCGCCGCGCCGGGCTCGCGACTTGGCAGCAACAGAAAAGCGTGGGCGCGAGTGACGATCCAATGCAAGTGACTGTGAACATGCAGGATCTGGTCGAACAGTTGAATGTCCTGCTGAATGCGCGCCGCGCCCTCGAAGCGCAGCTCTTCCGCGAGCTTGTCGCGTTTGTCGATTAACGATGCGCGCAATGACGCGTCTTTGCCGGTCAGAAAAGACAAAAAAGCGGAGACTTGCAAACCATAAGCTTCATGCGTGACGCTGGCGTTACACGGGGCGGTGCACGCGCCAATCTGTCCGCTCAGGCATGGTGTGAAAGTAGAGTCCGGGGTGAGATTGTCCACACAGGTGCGCAGTCCAAAAAGGCGAGCGAGCAACCGTTGGGCTTTCTCCGCGAACTCTCGGCTGCGAAACGGGCCAATACACAATGAGCGATCCGTACCAGGTTTATTCGTGATCGCCAAGCGCGGATAGGAATTCGTACGTGTGAGTTTCAGAAACGCTACGCGTGGCAAATGTTTGGAAAGAGTATTGTACGGTGGCTTGAGTTCGCAGATCAGCGCCGCTTCACGTAACGCCGCTTCTAATTCCGAGCCGGTCTGCTCATAGGTGACTTCACGCACTGTGCGCACGAGATCCAGCACTTTATCGCTGTGCCCTGACGAATTGGTGAAATACGACGACACACGACGCCGCAGATTTTTCGCTTTACCTATGTAAAGGAGATGTCCCTCGCTGTCGAGCATACGATACACGCCGGGACTGTCCGGCAGGTTAGTGAGAAAGGGACGGGGAATAGAAAACTCAAACCGGCGACCGTCTCGCGCGCTGTGTTGAAAATCCACCAGCTCGCCGAGTGAACGAATCCCGAGCCTTTGCGCCTTTTCCAGGAGAATCAATAAAATCTCGGCCGTGATTCGTGCATCTCCTGGGGCGCGATGACGGTCGAAGTTGGCGACCCCGAGATGTGAGGCTACTGTATCAAGAGAACGAGAGCGCAGCTCCGGGAGCAAACGTCTGGCAAGACGGAGCGTACAAAGCGAGGGGTTGAGTAAAGGTGAGGAGAATAGGCGACGCGCGTCAAAGTTAAGAAAACTGAGATCAAAATCCGCGTTGTGAGCGACAAGAACCGCTGCATCGAGAAAGGCGTGGAACTGTGGCAAGACGACCTCAATGGATGGCTGATCACGCACCATTTCATCAGTGATGCCGGTCAGGCGCGTAATTGCTGACGGGATACGTCGACCTGGATTCACCAGGGAATGAAACTCGGCAGAGAACTGACCATCATTAATGCGGATCGCGGCAATCTCAGTAATGCCTGCGGGTCCAGGCTTTAATCCAGTCGTTTCTATATCAACAACAACAAACGTGGCATGTGAAGCTGGTTGCTGCAACGTGGTGTGTACGGTGGTGTACCAGCGGTCACTGCTTGAGTCATAAGAGAAATGCGGGTCAGCTCCGAGGGCAGCGTTGAGAATCCGTGAACCAATCTCGGGAGCGCGTCCAGGTGAAAAAGAGGTGATAACGACTGTAGGGAAGAAAAAATGGAGCAACTCATTTGACGTTGCTCCGCCTGGATGTTGCGTGAGATAGTCGTACAATCGTTGTCGCACGCGAACTGACTCTAGTGTGTTTCGGTGAGGTCAGTGAAATGGGGGTTATTCTCCGGCGATCGTCATTCGCGCAATTTTTACTGTGGGCGCTGCGATTGTCCCCCGCAGTTCAAGGTCATTGCCAATAGCTTCAATATTTTTCAGCATCTCGAGTAGATTCCCCGCGATAGTGATTTCTTCGACCGGATACGCTAGTTCTCCATTTTCGATCCACAGCCCAACCGCGCCACGTGAATAGTCTCCAGTAACAGGATTGACGCCAAACCCGGAAAGCTCAGTTACATAGAGTCCAGAACGCACAGAACGGATGATCTCTTCAGGGGGAGTTGATCCTGCTTTGAGGAAGAGATTTGTCGGACTTGCGGCCGGCGCGTCGGCGAATGAACGAGCAGCGCTGCCTGTCGAACGCAGTCCGAGCTTCCGAGCCGAATAGGTGTCGAGCAGATAGTTTGTTAGTACGCCATCTTCGACAACTGGTGTACGACGGGTCGGCAATCCTTCCCCATCGAATGGCTTGGATCCTAATGCCGAGGGAATGCGGGCGTCATCGTCGATCCACACTCCTGGGGCCGCGATTTTTTCTCCAACCTTATCCAGCAAAAAAGAAGTCTTACGGTAGAGAGAGGAACCCGTTACCGCTGCCGCTAGATGACGGAGTAAACTTGCCGCCATGTCAGGATCGAAGACGACAGGCGCTGTTTGGGTTTTGACTTGTCGGGCGCCAAGGCGTCGAAGGGTGCGTTCTGCTGCTTTCTTGCCAATTGCAGCAGCGGACTCTAGACAGTGAAACTTACGGTGTGAGGAGTGCCAATAGTCGCGCTGCATCGCGCCATTCTGACTTGCGACTGGAATTGCGCTAAGAGAATAACTCGTTGTGTTGTATTGTCCCAGAAACCCGAGAGTATTAGCATACAAG
>JBFWZL010000556.1:0-4092 GCA_050185455.1 Binatia bacterium
GGTTCATTGAGTCCATTAAGTCTCTCTTGAGTTCACTGAGGTTCATAGGCTCATTAAATGTGTTGGATTTGACTCTATAGACTCTAAGGACTCAATAGGTTTACCTAATCTCACCGCTTGTTGCTGCTTACTTATCAAGCAGTCCTTCCATGGGCTCAATAACGACCTGCCCACCGACAATGTCGATTGAGCGGACAATGTTCTCAATCACCGGGATCAAATGCTCTTTTTTGCCTTGACGAACAACCCACACATCATGTCCGCCAGAAAAAAAGACTTGGGCAATTCGGCCAATATCCTCACCTGTAGTAGTAAGCACCTTGAGGCCAATAACTTGATAATAATAAAATTCTCCCTCTCGCACTGGCGCGAGCCAGCGCTCCTCAACTGAGACCACAGCATTGCGCAGCTCTTGCGCCTGTTCTAGGGAGGTTACCTCTTGGAAACGAATGAGCAGAAATGGGGCATGCTGTCGAACACTCTCCACAGTTAGAGGGCGTGTGTCTCCATCTTCCCTTTGAAGGAGGATGGTGAGTCCTTTTTGAAGAGTTGGACAAGGAAGAGCGTAGGGGAAGAACCGCAATTCCCCACGCACTCCATGCGTTTTTCCCAGGCGACCCAGTACGACGAATCTGGTTTCGTCGGGGGTTTTATTTCTCTTCGACGATTTCGAGGACAACTTTGCGATTCGTACGCGAAGCGACTGCGTTAAGTAACGTTCGGATAGATTTTGCGGTCCGTCCTTGCTTTCCAATAATACGGCCGAGATCATCCTTGGCCACCCGCAGTTCGAGAATCGCGGCGGTCTCGCCTTGGATTTCTTTCACCTCGACTTCGTCTGGGTGATTGACCAGAGATTTGGCTAGATATAAGACGAGATCCTTCATAGCGTTCTCTCCCCCCCCGAATTCAAGCTGCCGCTTCCCTTCCGATCTTCTTGATTAACTGCGCAACGGTCTCACTCGGCTGCGCCCCATGCTGCAACCATCTATCGAGTTTCTCCCTTTTTATTTCGACGACAGACGGCTGCTTGGTCGGGTCGTAGTATCCAATCTGATCAATGAAACGACCATCCCGCGGCGAACGAGAGTCCGTTACCACAATACGGTAGAAAGGCTTCTTTTTTGCCCCGTGACGGGCAAGTCTGATTTTAACCATAAATGTCCTTAAATATCCTTCTCGTGTCCTTCTTACTTTCCTTATCCGTTTCCCCAGAGAGAAGAAAGACTTCGTCCCATCTTTCCCATTCCCATCTGGGTCATTTTTCGCATCATCTTTTTCGCTTCGAGGTATTGCTTGAGAAAACGATTCACCTCTGCGACGGAGGTGCCGCTGCCAGTTGCAATCCGTTTTCGGCGGCTCCCGTTGAGGATCTCCGGTTTTTTCCTCTCCTCCTTGGTCATGGAGCAAATGATGGCCTCGATGTGTTTGAACTCTTTTTCCGCAGCCGTCATGTCCGCCCCTTGCATTAGTTTCTTTCCGCCAGGCAGCATGCCGATCAGATCCGTCATTGAGCCCATTTTTTTGAGCATACGCATCTGATCATAGAAATCCTCTAGAGTGAATTGATTTTTGCGCAGTTTCTTTTCGAGGATTTCCGCTTGCTTTTGATCGTAGACCTTTTCGGCCTTTTCGATCAATGACAGAACATCCCCCATGCCAAGAATGCGCGAGGCGGCTCGATCTGGATAGAACGGCTCGAACGCATCCAGTTTTTCACCAATACCTATAAACAGAATAGGCTTTCCCGTGATGGTCCGCAGGGAAAGTGCGGCGCCGCCTCGCGCATCGCCCTCTACTTTTGTAAGAATGACGCCGTTGAGGCCGAGCCGGGAGTGAAATCCGGTTGCGACGTTTACTGCTTCCTGGCCAGTCATGGCGTCGGCGACAAGTAAGATTTGATGAGGCCGAGCCGCCGCCTTCAGCCGCTCTAGTTCCGCCATTAACTCTTCGTCAATCTGTAACCGTCCGGCAGTATCAATGATCGCAATGTCATGCCCCTGACGGCGAGCAGCCTCAAGACCTTCTTTCGCCACAGCTACTGGGTCAGTCGCTGAACCGTCAGTGGGAGTAGGGTGGACAGCGACACCAATGTCGGAGGCAATGATGCGGAGTTGATCAATAGCTGCGGGGCGGTACGTATCCGCAGGAATGAGGTAAGGAGAACGTTTAAGTTCTAGTTTGAGGTAGCGAGCAAGCTTCCCTGCGCTAGTTGTCTTTCCTGAGCCGTTTAGTCCCACTAGCATCAGTACGACCGGCGGTGGAGCGGCAAGGTCGAGTTCAGCGCGCGTTCCTCCTAGTAGCTCAACCAGTTCGTTATGGACGATTTTAACGACCTGTTGTCCGGGAGACAAACTGGCCAACACCTCTTGGCCAAGGGCTTGGCTTTTGACCCGTTCAACAAAGTCCTTAACAACGCGAAAATTGACATCGGCCTCAAGCAACGCTAAACGAACTTCGCGCAGCGCCTCCTCGATGTTCTTCTCCGTCAACGTGCCGTGGCCGCGAAGACGGCGGAAGACTGCATCTAGTTTTTCGCCAAGAGATTCGAACATGGTTATGTGCTATATATCGGGTCTGCCTTCAGCCTTCCTCACATACAGAAACACCTACAGAAAGTCAATGAATTCACAGAAGAGCCCCTTGCTTGCGCGCATAAGGGAAATGGGGTAGCTCTCGAAAGAGATCGATTATGGCAAAACAACGATTTTTCTTGGGCGTTCTCCTAGTTGTCGGGGCAATCGGCTATCTCATCTACACTGGCATTCGGGAAACAGGCAATTATTACCTTACAATTGAGGAGTTTCTACCCCAAAAAGACGCGTTCGCCAATGAAGGGGTGCGACTCGCTGGTCGCGTTCAGGCTGGATCGGTCCAATGGGACCCCAAAGACTTACGACTTAATTTTGTTCTCGGACCGTTCAAAGAACAAGAACAATCCGTCGCTCTGATGGGTTTGCAGGTCAACTATCAAGGCATTCTGCCCGACATGTTCGCGGAAGGGCGCGATGTCATTGTCGAGGGCAAGTATGAAACTGGACAGAGCCTAGCTGCGAAGACAATCATGACCAGTTGTCCTTCAAAATACGAACCAGAGAAGCCGGAAGCACAGGCAAAAACCTCAAGTCCATAAGTTTTCAGACTGATTTTTTAGGTATCCACCTATGACCCACCTCGGCGCTCTCGCATTGTATCTCGCTTTCATTCTCTCCATCTATGCAATTGTGACTAGTCTGTGGGGCGCCTCGCGTCGCCACCTCAATTGGATCGCCAGCGGCGCACAAGCAGCCTATGGCGTATTCATCTGTGTCACAATTGCGGTGATCGCACTGTTGCATGCTCTGGTAACGAAAGATTTTAACGTTGAATATGTCTCCTCCTATTCAAGTTCGACGTTACCGCTACAGTACACGATTGCGGCCTTGTGGGGCGGTCAGAAAGGCTCCCTACTTTTTTGGACGTTTCTCCTCACTTTTTTCTCTACTCTCGTCCACATGCAGAACCGGAACAAGAATCGAGAACTCATGCCGTATGTCACGGTGACCTTGATGGTGATCTCGCTATTCTTTCTGGGGCTGCTCTGTTTTATTACTCCCCCATTTGAACGTCTCTCTTTTACTCCTCAGGAAGGATCTGATCTCAATCCGTTATTACAAAATTACTGGATGACCCTCCATCCGCCATCCTTATATTTAGGGTATGTCAGCGCCTCCGTTCCGTTTGCCTTTGCCATGGCGGCGCTCGTGACCGGGAAGTTAGGAGATGTCTGGATTCGCACTACGCGGCGGTGGGCGCTTACCTCGTGGTTCTTTTTGTCTGTCGGCAACATCCTTGGAGGACGATGGGCGTATGAGGTTCTAGGCTGGGGAGGCTATTGGGCTTGGGACCCGGTGGAAAACGCGGCGATCATGCCATGGTTTACCGCCACAGCCTACCTCCACTCCGTGATGATTCAGGAAAAGAAAAACATGCTGAAGGTGTGGAACATGGCGCTCGTGATTCTCACGTTCTCCTTGACCATCTTTGGTACGTTTCTCACCCGCAGTGGGGTAATTTCATCGGTCCATTCGTTCACACAGTCCGGCCTGGGTC
>JBFWZL010000557.1:0-4066 GCA_050185455.1 Binatia bacterium
GATCCCATCAGAGCACGGTTTGCATCATCGTGTTCAAGAAATGGGATTAGTGCCGCGGCAACGCTTACGAGTTGAGTAGGAGATACGTCCATCAGCTGGACTTGTTGAGGGCGAACCATAATAAATTCGCCGCCGAGCCGAGCCGAGATCAGTTCTCCAGAGAAAAAACCGCGGGCGTCAACAGGAGCATTCGCTTGAGCAATCGTCTGGCTTTCTTCTTCAAGAGCAGACAAATAGCGCACTCTATCAGTAACCCTTCCGTTCTCTACCTCTCGGTAAGGAGTTTCAATAAAACCATAGTCGTTGACTCGCGCATAAGTGGAAAGACTGGAAATGAGACCGATGTTTGGCCCCTCTGGTGTTTCAATTGGGCAGACGCGCCCATAGTGAGTAGGGTGAACATCTCGAACCTCAAATCCCGCACGTTCACGGGTCAGTCCGCCTGGCCCAAGAGCAGAGAGGCGACGCTTATGCGTCACTTCCGAGAGAGGATTCGTTTGATCCATGAATTGTGAGAGCTGGCTCGATCCGAAAAACTCCTTTAGGGCAGCAGAGACGGGTTTGTAGTTCACGAGTTCTTGAGGCATCAATGTTTCGACATCCTGCAAGCTCATGCGTTCCTTTACGGCGCGTTCCATACGTACAAGCCCGATCCGGAACTGATTCTCCACCAATTCGCCAACGGCTCGTACACGACGGTTCCCCAAATGGTCGATATCGTCGACGACTCCGTTTCCATTTTTCAACTCAATTAGGTACCGAACGACTTCAAGAATATCTTCTCTCCGTAATGTCCCCTGATCTAGCGGAGCAGTAAGGCGGAGCTTGTGGTTCAGCTTTAAGCGGCCAACTCGCGAGAGGTTGTACCTCTCCGGGTTGAAGAAGAGATTATGGAAAAACGCCGTCGCAGCTTCGAGTGTTGGAGGATCTCCAGGGCGAAGGCGACGGTAAATTTCAAGAATCGCTTCCTCAGAAGAAGAGATCTTATCTTGAAGCAAGGTATTACGTAGAGAAGGGCCGACATAAGAATCTTCAATAAATAAAACCTCGACGGAAGTTACACCCTTTTCTAGCAAGAGGTCCAATTTCTCCCGGGAAATCTCTTGATTACACTCAATCAGTATTTCTTTGGTTGTTGGGTCTGCAATATCATGCGCGGCTACACAGCCTATAACATCCTCGAGTGCGATAGGAATCTGCTCTAACCCTGCCGCCTCAATTTGCTTGAGCGCGGAGCGGGTGAATTTTCGACCTTCTTTTACAAGCAAATCATTCGTCACCGGATGACGTACATCCTTACTCGCGCGTACTCCTAGTAGCTGTTCTGGGTTAAAAAGTTTGGAAGGTTTTCTACTATCAAGCAAAATTGAATCTTTACGGTAGTAATAGTTCAAGAGATCTTCCGACGTCATACCCAGTGCGCGAAGAAGCACAGTGGCATGAAATTTTCTGCGCCGGTCGATACGAACATAGAGAATGTCTCGGGGATCGAATTCAAAATCTATCCACGATCCTCTGTAGGGGATGATGCGCGCGGAGTACAAGAGCTTACCACTAGCGTGAGTTTTGCCCTTGTCGTGATCGAAAAAAACACCAGGGGAGCGATGTAACTGGCTTACAATGACCCGCTCTGTGCCGTTTACCATAAACGTACCATGAGCGGTCATTAACGGAATTTCTCCGAAATAGACTTCCTGCTCTTTCACGTTCTTGATAGTTCGCGCTCCCGTGCGCTGATCCATCTCCCATAACACGAGCTGAATCGTTACTTTCAATGGGGCGGCGTACGTCATTCCTCGTTGATGACATTCCTCCACACTGTACTTAGGTTCCCCCAGCGTATAGCTGACGAACTCTAGAGAGGCAGTCTCATTAAAGTCCTTGATAGGGAAAACCGAACCGAAGACCCCCTGTAATCCAGAGTCGGCACGGTTTTCAGGCTGGAGCACTCGCTGTAAGAATTCATCGTAAGAACGCCGTTGGATCTCCAATAAGTGGGGGATTTCAATCGTCTTACCGATCCGACCAAACGACCGTCGAATGCGGAAGTTATTTGCCAGCTGCAGAGCCATACTTTTTCTCTCCTCTTGGCGAGGGTTACTTTAGCTCGATCGAGCCTCCGGCTTCTTCAAGTTTCTGCTTCATCGCTTCAGCCTCAGCCTTTGGCACAGCCTCTTTGACTGCTTTCGGGGCACCGTCAACAAGATCTTTCGCTTCCTTCAGGCCGAGCCCCGTGAGTTCACGAACAACTTTGATGACCTGAATCTTTTTCTCTCCAGAGCTAGTCAATACGACGTCAAAATCTTCTTTTTCTGGCGCGGCAGCAGGAGCCGCAGTCACAGCACCTGACGCGGCAGTACCTGCGACCATCACTGGCGCAGCGGCACTCACCCCCCATTTTTCCTCAAGTTTCTTCACCAGATCAGAAACTTCGAGAATAGTGAGGTCTGAGAGCGTGGAGATTATCTCTTCCATTTTTTCTGGAGCAAGGGCCATAAATCCTCCTTTCCTTAGTGTATTATGTTGTGTTGATATCAATTGTTTTCAAGCTGAGATTTCCTGGAGTCCAGGAGACGGGCTAAACGCGTGCCAGATTCTGCTAGCAGGCTTGCCAGTTGGGTTGCCGGGCGAACAAGAACGCCAAGAAGTTGAGCGCGCAACACTTCTCGGCTCGGCAATTGCGAGAGGGCTTCAACCCCAGCGGATGATAGAAATTGCCCTTCAGCAACCCCCCCTTTTATCGCAAATTTTTCATGCTCTTTAGCGTATTGAGCCACGACTTTCGCAAGGCCAACAGTGTCACTATACCCGAAGACCAATCCATTTTGGCCGGTCAGAATATCCTTCAAGGACAGATAAGGGGACCCTTCAAGAGCTATTTCGACGAGGGTATTCTTTGCTACGTAATATTCACCGCCGACCTCGCGCAGCTCTCGTCGCAACTTATTTAATTCAGAGACAGTCAGCCCCTTATATTCCGCTACCACCGCGGTCGTTGCTTTAGCGAAGCGAGATTGCAGGTTGGACACTACTTGTTCTTTACCTTGGCGATCCATATGCCCTCATTTTCTATTCTGCCGCAGTGCTCCATCACGATACCGCGACTTTCTGAATCGTATTGGGATCGACATGAACTCCTGGTCCCATCGTCGTACATACCGCCACGCGCAGCAGGTAAGTGCCTTTGGCGGAGGATGGTTTTGCCTTTACTAGACTGTCTAACACTGCGCTTGCATTATCAACGAGATTCGGATCACCGAACGAAACCTTCCCCACAGGGACGTGTACGTTGCCAGCTTTATCGACACGGAATTCAACTTTTCCACCTTTCAGTTCTTGGACAGCCCGGCCTACATCCATAGTCACAGTCCCGACTTTTGGATTAGGCATAAGACCACGTGGTCCAAGAATCTTTCCAAGACGCCCCACTAACCCCATCATATCAGGCGTCGCCACCGCTTTATCGAACTCAAGCCATCCCTCCTCACTAATGCGTTTCACTAGTTCGTCTCCACCGACAACGTCCGCGCCAGCAGATTCAGCTTCCTTCGCCTTTTCTCCTTTAGCAAAAACAGCCACACGTACGGTTTTTCCTGTTCCGTGAGGAAGGATAACCGTTCCCCTAATATTTTGGTCGGCTTTCCGTGGATCTACTCCCACACGTACGGAGAGCTCCACAGTCTCATCGAATTTTGCTCTCGACAGGCCTCTGATAAGGGTAAGTGCTTCAGGCAGAGGGTATTGTTTTGCACGATCAATTTTTTCGGATGCTGAACGATAGCCTTTACTTGTAGTTGCCATATTAGTCCACCACTAAGATTCCCATGCTTCGAGCAGTTCCTTCAACGGTTCGTATAGCTGCGTCTAGATCTCTCACGTTGAGATCAGGTAGCTTCGTTGTAGCAATTTCTTTCGCTTGCGCACGAGTAAGGGAGGCAATGATCTTTTTCGCCGGTTCTCCAGATCCTTTTTCTATGTTAAGGCTTTTTTTAATTAAAACAGGAACAGGAGGCGTCTTCGTGACAAAGGAAAACGAGCGGTCAGCATAGACTGTAATGATGACCGG
>JBFWZL010000558.1:0-4059 GCA_050185455.1 Binatia bacterium
CCGGGACGCATGCGGTCTCTACACCTGGCTGGTGTCACAGGCGCGACAAAAGGGAATTCCAGTGATCGGGTTGGAAGTCAGTCCGCTTGGGAACAAGACGACCTTGAGTCACCTGCCTGCCACGCATTACGCGGTAAAAACTCCGTGGGCGAAAAATTTTCTGATCAGACGGGGTATTGCCGCTCCCTCACAGGTCTCCGTCCTCAGATGGGAAGAAACCTACATGCTCTGGCCCGGGCAGGATGAGTATACCGAGGCGTATTTAGACAAAGAAGCGAAGGCCAGGGAGATGCTCAAGACTCCTCCCGACCGATTTATCGTGGTTATCACCCACCATGTGAATTTACTGTGGGAAGTGCGGGAAACGCTTGCGGCGTTGGCGCACGTTCCTGGTCCACTGAGCGTGGTGATCCGTGTAAATCCGGCAACCGTTCGTCGGCAGTATTATGAGCGGGACATGGTGCTGAAAGCGTACGTCAATGAACTCCGCGCCTTGCCGCACGTCATGATCGACGAACAAGTCGGGGTTGGATTGCTCCTGCAATTGGCTGATTTAGTGATTTCCCCCTTTGCCGGCACCACCACCGAGCGCGCCTCTCTCTGTCGGAAACCGACCATCATTTGTCAAAGTATGGGCGAAGAGGGATGGCAGGGTGAATCCATTTATTGGGAGCCCCATCCCCGGCGCATCCCTGAAATTATTCAAGCCTGGCGCGAACAGGGCCTCCTTGGCCGCACCTCGCTTGCCCAACTCGTCCGCGCCGTGCTGCGAGACGAGTTGCAAATCGCTGCGTAGCCGATGGAAAAAAATCGCTCAGACGAAAATAGAGCGGGACGCTTCTAGTACCTTTCTCAAGGAAAGAGATGACCATGAATATTTTTGCTGGAAAGAAAGCCCTTTGTTTTATTGCTTTGCCGTACCACAATCGCATTCTCCTCCCCATTATGGAGGAACTCACGCGGCGCGGGATGGAAGTCAAATTCTTTACTGCGGCGGCGGAAGCCGCTTTCGAAATTACGCTCAACGATGCGGGTCTTCCTTACCAGCATGTCCTTGATTATGCGACTGACGACATCGCCGCCCAAGTGAGCGAGGCCTGGCAAACGCTTCGACCTATCTGGCAGGATAAACTCCTGACCAATCCCCTCCTCCATTCGGTTCCGCTCGTGATCCAGGACAAAGTCATTCGCTCGGTGGTGGAGAATGCTTACTGCTTTAAACAGATGCTAGAGGTGGAGAAACCCGATTTGCTGTTCGCCTTGCACGAGCTAAACAGTTGGGGAAAGATCCTTGGTCACCTTTCGCACGTCTGTGCAATACCGTACCTGACGTTTCAAGAAGGGTTATGTTACGCACGCGGGCCGCTCTATCGTTTTCATACCGATTACACCACGGCCTGTGTGGTCTGGGGAGAAGCTGATCGTCAGGTGTTGCTTGCCGCTGGATGTAGTCCTGAAAAAACCGTCGCCTTGGGCAATATCGATTTATGGGCGACTAAAGAAAAAGTCACCCAACCTGACGCCATGGCCGCTACCCGTCAGGCTCTGGGAATTGGGCCGGATAAAAAAGTGGTGGTCTTTTTCATGTCCTACGCCAGTTACAACCCGTTTGCGCCCAGTATTTTTCTGGAGTGGCTACGCGCCCACCCTGAGGTGGTAGTGGTGTTCAAGTGGCATCCTATTCAAAGTAAAGATGTTGTTGAGCGAACGCTGGAGAAATTTAAAGGTGTAGCTTCCGTCTTCAGTGTGGTGGGAGGAGCCGACACGTACTCTCTGCTGGCGCTGAGTGATGCCTGTGTGCTGGTCGGCAATTCGACCACTGGTATTGAAGCCTTATTCTTTAATAAGCCTCTCATCGAAATCTCCCTGGTGGACCATCTCTATTCATATGCGGCTCAGGGCGTGGCGGAATCCGCCAACGGGTTTGAAGATATCGGGGAAAAACTCGAGCGACTTCTTACCCAAGGCCTCTCGCCTGAGCAGCAGCAGCGGATCTCGGCTTTTCTTGATCGTCATTTTGCTTTCCTGGATGGAAAAACGGCTGAGCGCGTTGTGGAGATGGCGAAGGAGATGCTAGAGGCGCGAGCCACGGAACCAAAATCGATCATCAATCTCTCCTCTGGGAGTGAGAAAACCATTCCCTGCTCGCTGATCTTGCCAGTGAACGATTCGTCTTATGATGCTGTGATCGGGACGCTGCGAAGCCTCGGCGAGCATGTGCCTGCTCATCTGTTTGAGCTTCTGATCGTCAATGCCGTGTCTCATCCTGAAGCGCGCGCGCTTATTGCTTCCGTAGGCGGTGAGCATGTCCGAGTGATCACTGGGGACCCAGAATGGAACTTCGCCACCTGCTGCAATCAGGCGGCGGCCGAAGCCCAAGGGCGATACCTTACGTTTCTGAAGCCTGGCATTGTGCCTGCCCCAGGATGGTTGGAAGGGCTCTTGGAGGTCGCCGCCCAAGAGCAGGAGGCAGACGTGATTGGCGGCCTGATTCTCAACGAACAGGGACTTGTCTGGCATGCTGGTACGGCCTTTGACATTAATCAGAGCCCCTTCTCGCTTTATCGAATGCTGCCCATGGCGTTTCACGGCGTACAAAAACAACGAGAGTTCCAAGCGGTGGAAGGCCCATTTCTCGTGGGATGGGAACAGTTTTGCCGCTTAGGCGGGTTTAGCGAAGATCTGGCCAACCGTTTTGAAGAGGTGGATTTCTGTCTGCGGCTGCGCAAGGCGGGAGGACGGGTGCTCTATACCCCTCGAAGCATCAGTGTACGGACCGCCGACAATTGGCAACCCACTCCAGAGCAGGATCGGGTGAGCTGTTTTCGCTTCTATGCTCGGTGGACGGGTTCGCTGTGGCAGAATGACGAACACTATCTGAAAGCGGATGGTTTCGATCATGATTCGTTGAGCGCCCTGTATCGAGAGTTCGCGCAAAGGCTCTCCAGGGAAGTAACGCAGAAAGAAACCGAAGCACCAAGGCTCGTGTCATCTTTGAATCTTTAGTTTTGAAACCAATGTGTTGGCGCGTGGCGCCGTAGAGTAGGAGAATATCATTATGGCGAATGGTTTAGTCATCAATACGAACGTTGCGGCTCTCAACGCGCAGCGGAGTTTGGGGAAGACCCAAGATAGTCTGCAACTGGCAATTCAGCGTTTGTCGACGGGTTTTCGCATCAACAGTGCCGCGGATGATGCCGCCGGGTTAGCCATTACCGACCGCATGACCGCACAGATTCGCGGTCTCAATCAGGCCGTGCGGAATTCCAACGACGGCGTCTCCACCCTGCAAACCGCGGATAGCTCTTTACAGCAGGTAACTGACTTGTTGCAACGGTTACGTGAATTGTCCGTGCAGTCCGCGAACGACACGAACAGCTCTAGTGACCGGCAATCCTTGCAAGCTGAAGCGGGGAGCGTGATCGCCGAACTTGATCGTTTGGCCAATACTGTGTCCTTCAACGGCAAGAAGCTGTTAGACGGCACCTTTGCTAGCGCGCAGTTCCAGGTGGGCGCGAACGCCAATCAGACGATCTCCTTCTCGATTGGCAACGCGCAGACTGCGAACCAGGGCGCCAAGCTCTCGCAAGGAAACTCTGTCAGCAGCACGGTCTTCACGGCACTCTCTTCCGCCGGTATCACCGTCAATGGCGTGGCCATTACGAACCTGAGCGGCGCCACCAATATTGATCAGGTGATTACCGCCATCAATAATAAGTCTGCCGATACCGGGGCGACGGCGATCAAGAATAGTCAGACGATCGTGACCGATACCGGCTTCACGGCCATCAATGCCGGTAGCTCCCAGACCTTGACCCTCAACGGTGTCAACATCACCTTGACCACCGGCAACGCGGGCTCAGCCTCGGACTTCGCGGCTACGGTCAACACCTACTCCAACCAGACCGGTGTCGTGGTAACGACGGGCAGCGCGGCTTCAGTGGTGACCTTCACCCGGGCGAGCGGCGGCGACATCGCTTTCTACGAGACGAGCGGCACCACGGGCGTGGGCAACGCGGTCGGCAGCACGGATGCACGGACCTTCAACGCCGGATTGAC
>JBFWZL010000559.1:0-4046 GCA_050185455.1 Binatia bacterium
ACTGGAGACCTCTTTTTATCGCCACAGGTGCAAACCGTGCAGACATTAGAAGAACTACGCGCCGAAATTGGCGACTGCCGCCGTTGCAAACTTTGTCAGGGACGCACCCAGATCGTGTTTGGTGTGGGAAATCCTCAAGCTGAGTTGGTTTTTGTTGGGGAAGGGCCGGGACGGGATGAAGATTTGCAAGGTGAACCTTTTGTGGGGCGCGCCGGGAAGTTGCTCACCGAGATCATTACCAAAGGCATGAAAATGCGACGGGAGGACGTATACATCTGTAACGTCGTCAAATGTCGCCCTCCTGAGAACCGCAATCCTGAACCGGATGAAATAGCAGCGTGTGAACCTTTCTTGATTCGGCAATTAGAATTGATCAAGCCGCAGTGGATTGTGGCGCTCGGCGCCTTCGCCGCGCAAACTTTGTTACAAACAAAAACTCCAATTTCTCGGTTGCGGGGCAACTGGCATGCTTATCGAGGGATTAAACTGATGCCCACGCTCCATCCCGCTTATTTGTTACGCAATCCGGCGGACAAACGACTGGTTTGGCAAGATATTCAAGCCGTGCTACGAGAAATGGGGAGGTTATGACGCTGTGTTCATGCAAGCCATTATTGCGCTGGTGAGTCTCTTCGGCCTCGTCCTTGGGGAGATGCGTTCGCTGGCAGTGGCTGAGACTCCTTCCACGCATGTCAACCTGATTGTCCTTGAGACAACCATCAACCCCGCGGTTGCCGATTTTATTCGTGAAAGTATAGGGCGTTCTTTTCAGGAAGGCGCGGCGGCGCTCGTGATTCAACTTGACACTCCCGGCGGGCTGCTCAACTCCACGAGATCCATCGTCAAAGACATTCTGGGATCTCCTTTACCTGTCATCGTGTATGTTGCTCCGAGCGGCGCCGGGGCCGGGTCCGCTGGAGTCTTTATCACGATGGCGGGCAACATTGCGGCGATGGCGCCGGGAACGACCATTGGCGCCGCGCACCCTGTCAGTGGGAGTGGACAAGATATTTCGGGCGACATGCGGGAAAAAATCGAGAACTTCACCGCGTCGTTTAGCGAGGCTATCGCCCAACGCCGGGGACGCAATGTGGAGTGGGCGGAAAAGGCAGTGCGTGAAAGCGTGTCGATTACTGAAGTCGAGGCGTTGAAAAAAAAGGTGATTGACCTCGTGGCGGGAGATGTCCAAGAGCTGCTGCAAAAGAGCGAAGGGCGCAATGTTGATATTGGAAACGCCAAGGCTACCTTGAGCTTTAACACCGCGCGGGACGTTAATGGAATAATTCGGGTCGTGACTTTGGAGATGCGCTTGAAGCACAAGGTGCTCAATCTCATTGCGGATCCGAACATCGCCTATATTCTTATGCTCGCGGGACTGGTTGGTTTGTACCTCGAGTTTTCTCATCCGGGAACGCTCTTCCCGGGACTTACTGGTGGGATTTGTTTAATCTTGGCGCTGACAGCGTTTCAGGTGTTGCCCATTAGCTCGACAGGCGTGCTGTTGCTGCTCTTGGGTATTGTTCTTCTCATTGCCGAACTATTCGTCCCAAGTTTCGGCATCCTCGGAGTAAGCGGAATTATTTCCTTCGTCCTTGGCTCGTTGTTCTTGTTTGATGCGCCCGCAGAGGAATTGGCAGTTGATCGCGGCATGATTGTGACGGCAGCGCTGTGCGTCAGCGTGTTCATGTTATTCGTGGGGACCCTTGCGGTGCGAACCTGGACGCAACGACCAGCCTCGGGACAAGAAGGACTGGTTGGAGAGATTGGCGAAGTCCGTCAACGAATCGCGCCGCAAGGGAAAGTCTGGTTGCACGGAGAATACTGGACAGCCGAAAGTGACGAAGAACTGGAGGTGGGGCAGAAAGTGCGTGTGGTCAGTGTCAGTCGTATGGTCTTGCGCGTGCGAAAAGCAACAGTGTAACCAAAGACAAGGAGGGGACAAAGTATGCCTTTTGGCTCGACAACGGTGTTCGTGTTGTTTGTAGTTCTCCTACTCATCAGTGGCCTCAAAATAATGCCTGAGTACGAAAGAGCAGTCATTTTCCGACTCGGGCGGTTGCAATCTCATCGTGGCCCTGGCGTGATCTATGTCATTCCATGGATCGAACGTATGGTGCGTATTGATCTGCGCACCATTACGATGGATGTGCCGTCTCAGGATGTTATTACTCGCGACAACGTGTCGGTTAAAGTTAACGCGGTCGTTTATTTCCGCGTGCTTGACCCGAACAAAGCAACGGTGGAAATCGAAAATTATCTGTTCGCTACATCGCAACTCGCGCAGACTACGCTGCGCAGTGTCTGCGGGCAAGCTGAACTGGATGACTTGTTGGCGGAACGAGAGAAAATCAATTCGCACTTACAGGAGATTTTAGATTCCCAGACTGATCCCTGGGGCATTAAAGTGTCATTGGTGGAAGTGAAACACATCGACCTGCCGCAAGAGATGCAACGGGCGCTGGCGAAGCAAGCCGAAGCTGAACGCGAACGGCGAGCGAAGATCATCAATGCGGAAGGTGAATTTCAGGCTGCGCAAAAAATGGCGGATGCGGCGAAAATTATCGAAGAACATCCCATCGCCCTCCAGCTGCGTTATCTCCAGACATTGTCCGAAGTAGCAACGGAGAATAATTCGACTACGTTATTCCCCATACCGATTGATGTTCTTACACCGTTTATAAACGCGGCAAAGAAAGCCACGACCTAAATCCCCCGCACTCTGTGCTTCTTCTTTTTAACAAGAGGGAGAAGCCGGAGATTGCTTTTCCCTATGCTGCTCTCCGATTTCGACTACGATCTGCCGCCTGAGCTGATTGCTCAGGAACCGGCGTCGGAACGCGCAAGTTCTCGCTTATTGATGGTGGACCGTTCCAATGGACGTTTGTCTCATTATCGGTTTGCTGAAATCATGCGACTCCTGCCTGCGGAGTGTCTCCTCGTCCTTAATGACACGAAGGTTTTCCCCGCTCGTCTCCATGGACGGAAGGAAACTGGCGGCGCGATTGAAGTGCTGTTGTTGCGCCGCGCCAAAGGGGAGGGGGAGACCTGGGAAGTGCTTTGCAAAGGTGGACAAAACATCCGCCTTCGCTCTCGTGTCTTTTTTTCTTCTGCATTAGTCGGGCAATGGCTAGAGGCTCCGAATGCCGGACGTGGAGTTGTGCGTTTCACTTGTCAGGGCGACTTTTTCTCTGAAATTGAAAAAATAGGGGAGACGCCGCTTCCGCCATACATCAAACGTGAAGTTAGTGGGAAAGCCGAGGACCGAGAGCGGTATCAAACCGTCTATGCTCGCCAAATCGGTGCGGTGGCCGCGCCGACGGCGGGTCTGCATTTCACGGAATCACTGCTGTCCGAGTTACGCCACCGAGGTGTGGAGACTGTCTTTGTGACTCTTCACGTGGGGATAGGTACGTTCCAGCCAGTTCGCGTCCAGCAAATAGAGCAGCACAAAATGGAAGAAGAAGAGTACCACCTCAGTGAACAGGTTGCGGAGCGTATTAATGTCGCTAAACGTTCCGGCAAAAAGATTATTGCCGTGGGCACAACCACCACACGCACGTTAGAGTCCGCTGCGAACAAAGACGGAACCGTGCATGTCGGTCATCATCGCACGAATTTATTTATCTATCCTGGGTATCGGTTCAAAGTGGTCGACGGGCTCATCACTAACTTTCATCTCCCGCGCTCAACTCTTCTGCTTCTTGTGTCCGCGTTCGCTGGACGGGGACTTATTCTTAAAGCCTATGCTGAAGCTGTTGCGCAACGGTATCGCTTTTACAGCTACGGAGATGCGATGTTGATCTGCTGAATGAAAGCTTCTCTTTTTTAATAACAAGTTTCTTTCTGTTGATTTATGCTACCTTGTTAGAAGAACTAAACCCTGCTAAAATCTTCCCCGTCCGGTTCACTCTGAACGCGATACTGAGTTGGTTCGATACAGATAAGGCCCCGGGGACCCTCTCATAGGCTCCGGGGCCTTTCTTTTTGGAGGTCTTTTATGGCAACGAAACTGTTTGTTGGAAACCTCTCGTTCCAGACAACAGATA
>JBFWZL010000560.1:0-4030 GCA_050185455.1 Binatia bacterium
CATAACGTTTGTATGTCCCCTATCTGCACATGGAGGCCAAATTGCTATATTGGAATTAAAGGAGACGTTCATCATATATCCCCATTAGGCAAGGTGTCAACAGAAACATACTCGCCTTCGCGAATGGGTGCGTCCAGGCGCGGATTTTGGTCTCTTCAACTTTACGTTTCTGGCGATTGACGTGATGGCGGGATTCACGCAGATGATGTCCCTTGCCATGTTCGACAAATATCCGCGTATGAAATGCACCGTGCTGGAGTCCGGCGCGAATTGGATTTCCGCGTGGCTCGACCGCATGGACCACAAATACATTCCCATGAAAAGCCGCACCCAGCTCAAAATGAAGCCGAGTGAATATTTCTACCGCCAATGTCTCGTGTCTGCTGATCCAGACGAAACAATGACCGCGCAGGTTGTTGAGCACATCGGTCCCGACTATTTTGTCTGGGCGTCGGATTATCCCCATATCGACTCATCGTTCGGCGTGGCGAAAGAAATCAAAGAGCGGATTGAACCACTGCCGCTTGATGCGCAGCGCAAAGTATTGGGCGGGAATGCGATCCGGTTTTACAATTTGCCGGTTGGGATGTAAATTCGTTCAGCTCCGCCTTGCGCATTGCGCAGGTTGTTGACGCGCCACTCTGGAATTCTCGGAGCAAATGTGGAGGCGGTTAGCCATTACTGCTTCCCATTTGCTGCTCAATCCGCTTAATCGCTTCATCAAGAAATTTGCCTGCTTCCGGCTTCACCGTTTTCGCCTGTTTCAACACGCGTAACGCGTCTGCGGATCGTCCAATTTGATCGTAGGCAAACGCCAGATTGGAGAGGTAAGTAACATCATCTTGTTTGAGCGCGACCGCCGCTTCGAGCGGCGCGACCGCGTCCTCATAGCGCTGCAATTTGAGCAAGGTGACGCCCAGCAGCTCTTGTACGAAATGGTTTTGCGGTTGGAGCTGTACGGCGAATCTAGCCTTGGGCAAGAATGTTTGTGGGGAAGAGGAGTTCAATAACTCTGTATACCGGGCGTTCAATAAGTCAAGAAATTCCAGCGTCGTAATTTGTTTGTAATAATGAATGTCCCCATCGTCCGGCGTTAACTGGGACGCCTGATCGACCTCGCGTAGCGCCTGGAATGAGCGTTCTAGCGGATCGTCGGTTCCGACCGCTTTCGCACGCATAAACCGCGCGCGAGCGAGCGCGACCTGGGGTGCAAGTCCATACTGTTCCGCCAACGCCTCCGGGCGAATTGCCGGCAACAACCTCGCTAAAATGAACGGCATGGTGCCCGCCATGCCCAGACGGTTGAGTTCAGCAAACTCGACCGACGTGTGATTATCCGTCAGGATCGGATAGTGCTCGCCCACGAGCTTATCGAGGCCCACGCCATCAAAAATGATGAACTTCAAAACATCTTGACCGTTGCTCACTCCAACTTCTTTGAGATCGGCTCGCACCACATCGCTCAGACGAGAGAGCCGTTGGTCCAGAGCGGAGGGTGTCAGCAGTAACTTCGCTTTTGCGCCGATCAGCAGTGTGTAGCGATTAGTAAAGAGGAGCAAGGTCTCTGGGAACACGCCGCGAAACGTGTGGAGCACGGAAAGGTAATCCGCCGGCGCCATATTATGCAGCGGTAGCCACTGCGCAAAAATGCCCTTCTCGGTGAGTTTTGCTTTGACCAGCTCATAATATTCCTGTGTATACAAGACCCAGGATTCAGCCGCAGCTGGATGCGTAGCGTCGGCGGTAATGACGTCGTACTGTCGCGGGGAGATTTTAAGGTAATGCCGGCCATCATCGGCGATCAGCCGCCAGTTTGTTCGTTGGAGGACATGGTCGTTTTCTTTGTCGAATAGCGCCATCGCATCGCGTACGTCTGGGACGATATCAATAGCTTCAACCTGGACGTCGTGTTTTGTCACCGCGCCAAGCGTGACGCCGCCACCGACGGCGTTGACGAGCACGGTTTTGGGATCGTCGTGCAAAAGTAACGGCAGGTGCCCTAATAATTTGAAGGTGGAGACGGCGTCGCGATGCGTGGGCACTTCTTCGATACAATTGATAGTCAACTCTTTGGCGTCGCCGATTTGGAAAACCGCAACGGTGCCGAAGGCGCCTTCCCGGTAGAAGAGTAACTTTCCTTGGACATTTTCGAAGCGGTCGTACCACTTGGTAAGGGTTAATTCCTTGGGAAGGAAAAACACTGCCAACAACGCGGCGGAGGTGAGTAAACAACCGGACGTCAATTGTACGCGGCTCGTCGGCGCGGATACGAAAAACATGACGAAACCTAAAGTGATAGACAATACGGCGAGAAATACCATGCCATGACTGAGGCCGAACATTGGAATAAGAACGAGGCCGCCAGTCAGCGCGCCAGTCATGCTGCCGAAGGTATTTGCGGCAAACACCGCGCTCGCGAGACGTTGGGCTGGCTGCTGGATGCGATCACGGAAGAGGTCGATCAGTAGCGGAGCGACAAAGCCGGAGACCATGGCCGGGACTAGCGTTACGACCGCGGCTGCTCCTAGTCGAACGAGACCGAGTCCCAGCCAATGGTTTCCACCAATCCTGCGGCTCAGGTCGAGGGCAATCTCATGGAGATGGTTAAATGTACTAAGGGAAATCAGAACAAAAACGGCGGCGGTCACCTCCGCGAGTAAGAAGACAAACGCTTTTGTCTGAGGCGTAGCTTGCGATGGACCGAACGCGGAATACAACCACGCGCCCAGAGCAAGTCCGGCGAGCACGTCGGCTAGGACGATAGCGAAGGAATACGTATTGTTTGAGACGACACAGACGAGGGTGCGCACCCAGAGGATTTCCAACGCCAGGCCGACAAATCCGGCCAGGAAGGGAAAGGTCAGGAAAGACAGAGACAAAGATGAAGACAGAGATGGAGATAGAGAGGAAAGAAACGCGGTGAGCGTGTGTTCCTGAATTTTCTTGCGTGGTTGGGTTAACGCGATCAGACAAATTGCGGCATTAATGGCGGTTGCGATCAGGGTCGTGCTGAATACGCCGTAGGTGCGGATAAAGAATACCCCGGAGAAGAACGCGCCAAACACGGCGCCGGTGGTGTTCAAAGCATAGAGCAGGCCGATTCGTCTGCCCATTGGCCCATCCTGTGCGACATAGCGAGCGAGCGTTGGTAGGGTCAGCCCCATTAACGTGGCCGGGAACGTCAACGCAAGGAGCGAGAGCAGGACACTGAAGAGGAAACTGCCTCCCACGGCGACGTACACGACGTCGATACCATGCACAAAAAGTGGGAAGAACAGAGCGAAGACGCCAATCCCGCCCTCCGCGACGCCATACACTACAAGTGGGTGATACTGTGTCAGACGGCGGCTCTGCCCCAGCAAATACCCAAGGGCGAGACCGAGCATGAATGACGCCGTAACCGTCGTTACCGCATAAAGAGAAAGTCCAAAAGTGAGGTGGAGGAGCCGTTGCCATATCACCTCGTACAACAACGCGGTAAAACCGGAGAGGAAGAAGAGAAGATAAAGCATAGGGGCTGGGGATGGGAGGTTAGGGGCTGGTGGGGAAATCCAACCCCCAATCCCTAGCCCTTTCCCCCTAAGAGGTTACTCTCCCGCAAACCACCGACGTGGATTATCGACAAGCATGGTTTTGATCTTGGCGTCGCTGACTCCGGCTTCTTTCATCTTGGGAATGAGATTCTTGAAAAGATGTGTCGGTTGCCAGTTTGCGAGCAATGATTGCGACGACGCAGGCGCTACCATCGCGCGTCCCTTAAAACAGCCGACTGAGTCGTGTGACAAGACAATCTGCTTTTCATAACCAATGCCGCACAAGCCAATCACCGTCGCTAGTCGCAATTTGTCTGACAAAATGATTTCCAGACCAAACCGATCACATCCGACATACGCGCCTTTGTCCATGATCGAGGCGTGATACGCGAGGTTGGAAGTGTCGCCGGTATGACCGACGATCACGCGTCGTGGGTCGATGCCTTCTTCAGCAAAGATGCTGAGCTGCTCTAAGCCGAGCATGGCTTCATCCGTAT
>JBFWZL010000561.1:0-4029 GCA_050185455.1 Binatia bacterium
CACGCGGGACGTTTTCAATATACGTCTGAGGACTGAAGTGATGATTAGAGGCGTTCACGTAGATGTTATTGACGTCGAGCAAAATACCACAATCCGCGCGATTCGCGATTGCAGCCAAAAATTCCCACTCGGGCATCGTCGAATGCGTATAGATGAGATAGCTTGATACGTTTTCAACAAGAATTTGCCGGCCTAATTTTTCTTGTATTTTTTGAATTTTCTTGACAACGATATCGATCGCTTCTTCGGTATAAGGTAAGGGGAGCAAATCATGAGCGTAATGGCCGCCGATACTGCCCCAACACAAATGATCGGACACCCAGGCAGGTTCGAATCGTCGGATAAGGATTTGTAATTCTTCCAGGTAGGTTTCGTTTACTGCATCAGTCGAACCCAAAGAAAGAGACACTCCATGAAGGACAAGAGGAGCGACTTCTCTCGCTTTTTCCAGTGCGGCTAGCGGTCGTCCCCCGCGAATCATAAAATTTTCCGAGATGGCTTCGAACCAATCGACCTTTGCGTCTTTCCAGAGGCGAGGAAAATGTTGCGTACGCAGCCCGATGCCGTGGCCGAGGTAGGGGACTGAAATACCCATAGGAGAGAGCCTTTTTCTTTATAGTTTTTTGCTGCTTGAGGATAGGACCAATGACGGGAAAAGGGCGGACGTGAATCCGCCCCGGAAAAGAAACTTATGACTGTTCTGGTTTCACAACCGTGCCGCCCTTATCCGTGCACTCTTTCTCCGAATTTGCTTTTACCCAGCCTTGGCCTTTACAGGCATTCTTGCCAGCGCAAGAATGCCCTTCGCCAGCGCAAGAGCCGTGACCTTTGCAGGAGTTAATACCGGCGCAAGAGACTTCACCGCCAGCCTTCTCATCTGCCTTCGCTGTCAGGCTGCCACTCGCAAGGAGCGTTGCCACTGCGCTTGCAACCACAAAACCTTTTCCGAACGCGTTCATTGATCCACCTCCATTGTGGGTTAATTCGCGAGTTGTCTCGCTTTGTTTATATAAATGCTTCCATAGAGGAAAAAGTTTCACCTTCAACGCCAATGGCGTCAAGCGCGCGCGTTAAAGATGGATAGAAGTCAAAATGGTGCTTCACTCCCACTAAACTGATCACTGTGAAGTACGATCACTTTGACATGGAGCCCTTTAGGTAAGAGCGGTAATTCGGCAGGTCCGATTACTAATCCTTCGCCTAGTGAGAGCGAACTTAACACTCCTGAGCTTTGGCTACCAGTTGAATGGACTTCATACTGTCCCTTAGAGGATACTAATCGACAGCGCACGAATTCGGTTAATCCTTTTGCTTTAGGAATGTCTTCTCCAATAGTTGCCGACACGACCGGCAAGAAAGGCTTCTCGTGCCCCGTCATCTTGGCGAGCGCAGGGCGCACGTACAAATAAAAGCACACGAGAGCAGAAACTGGATTTCCTGGCAAGCCAAAGTACGGACGCTCTCGAAGTAGGCCGAATGTTAACGGTTTGCCCGGCTTCTGCGCCACCTGCCAGAATAATCGGTGGATACCAAGTTCATCCATGGCCGCTTTCACGAAGTCAAAATCTCCCACCGAAACGCCGCCGGTTGAAAGTACGACATCATGGCGAACAGCTTCGTTCAGCGCCGCGCGAATCTCTTCGAGCGTGTCCTGCGCAATCTGCAGCGGCACGGGCACTCCGCCTGCTTCTTGCACCGCAGCCGCCAAGGTATAAGCATTGGAATTCACAATCTGGCCTGGGTGCAGGGTTTGATCGACCTCCACAAGTTCATTACCCGTGCTCAGAATTGCCACTCTTGGACGCTGATGTACAAGAACAAAACTTCGCCCGACAGAGGCAAGCAAGCCGATGTCGGCCGGTCGGAGGACGCGTCCTTTCTCCAGCACTTTCTGACCAGGATGGATGTCCTCCCCGCTTTCACGAATGTGGGACCCGACCCGCTCTTGGCGTTTGATCCAGACACGGCCATCGTGCTCCTCCGTATCCTCCACGCGAATAACCGTATCCGCACCATGCGGCATTACCGCGCCAGTCATGATTTTACTGGCCGTCCCAGTTGTCACGGCGTATTGCGGGACGGCTCCGGCTTGAATGACTTCAAGGATATCGAGATGAACAGGGACATCCGGGTCAGCGTCACAGATATCTTCCCAGCGCACGGCGTATCCATCCATCGCCGAGTTAGCAAAAGGAGGCACTTCTCGCGCGGAACGAATTTCTTCGGCCAGTACGCGGCCAACAGCTTGCAGGAGACTGACCCGCTCTCCAGCCAAAGGAGCAACGGTTTCGAGAATCGTCATCAGAGCGTCATGTACGGAGATCATAATCCTACACTAGGCAAATTTGCCCCTTTTCGTCAACTTGTTATGCTTTTTTACTCTTGATGCGTTCCTGCAACTTCCGATCCCTTTCGCGGGTGGATTCGGCAAGTTTCTCCTTGAATGCCACGTAACGCGCCTGCAGCTCCGCGTCAGCGGTCGCCAGTATTTGTATAGCCAAGAGGCCGGCATTCCTGCCTCCGTCAATAGCCACTGTCGCTACCGGCACCCCAGCTGGCATTTGCACCATGGAAAGGAGCGAGTCTAACCCTTTTAATGCCTTGCTTTTTACCGGAATGGCGATTACCGGCAACGGGGTAAACGCAGCCAACACGCCAGCCAAATGCGCGGCGGCGCCTGCGCCGGCAATAAGAACTTTTAGCCCACGTTCGTGCGCGGTTCTCGCATACTCCGCGGCCTCGTGCGGCGTACGATGGGCCGAACACACGCGCATCTCATAGCCTACCCCAAACTCTTCACACGCTTTCGCCGCTTCCTCCATGACTCCCAAGTCTGAATCGCTTCCCATGAGAATGCCAACCTTTGGACTCATAATTCCCAATTTCCTTCCTACTCACATATTCAGCATTCAGAATTCATGCTCGACAAGACGGCGCGTCACTTCCTCTAATCGAGTCCCGCGAGAACCTTTTACAAGGATCAATTGGGCGCCGGAATAACGTGTGACAGTGTCCTGTATGAAAGCAGCAGCCGCCTCCGCTTGCGCGTATACGTGCACCACTAACCCTGCTTTCTCCGCCGCGACCGCGATCAAGCGCGCCTCGTGACCGACGGTCACTACTACATCAGGAGCGGGCGTCAGGGTCGCAACCAGTTCTCCAACTTCGCAATGTCGTTGTTGACTTACCACGCCTAACTCAAGCATATCGCCAAGCACGAAAATAACCCGTTCCCCCGGAGCTCGCACTTGCTGAGCAGTAAGCATCGCTTGCTGCATCGAGGCGGGGTTAGCGTTGTAACAATCATCGAGAATGGAGAGTTGGCGGTGGGGCAGGTCAATAACCGCCATCCTGCGTGCGGCGCCGTGCGCAGTGCGTAATGCTTCACCGGCGGCGTCAAGGTCTAGTCCACACTCTTGCGCTATTGCTAGAGACGCTATGCTCGCAAGGGCAAAGGGATGTCCCAACAGTTTGACTTGTACTTCTCGGTTCCCCTGAGGCATGGACACGGAGAAAAAAGTGCCTGCGCGCGAGACCTGAATATCTGTCACTCGATAGGGATTGGTTTGACGCTCGCCAAACGTGACGACTCGGCAGCGGGCAAGGCGTCGCACGGCGGTCAGCAAATCATCTTGATCCCCATTCACGATGGCGACGCCTTCAGAAGGGAGGGTGGAAATGAGTTCAGTTTCCGCCGCGATCACGCCTGCTAGGTCGTGCAGAGTCTCCGTGTGCTCTTCAGCTATGGAAGTGATAACGCCAATCTGAGGCTGAGCGATCTGACAAAGGGTTGTGAGTTCCCCTGCGCCGCTCGTTCCCAGTTCAAGTATGAGGCATTCCACATCTCGATCCGTGCGTAAGAGGGTTAAAGGAACTCCAATATGATTGTTGAGATTCCCCTGGGTTGCAAACGTCTTCTTCTGGGGGGCGCACATTTGTGCAAGCAGCTCTTTGGTTGTTGTTTTCCCATTGCTGCCGGCGATGCCAATGACCGTCGCCTGCAGTTGATGTCGATACCAAGCCGCCAAG
>JBFWZL010000562.1:0-4023 GCA_050185455.1 Binatia bacterium
CTCTTGTACAAATCGCTTCTTCTTGTCAATAGAGTCAAGGGCCTGCATGATAATTGCCGCGCGATGCTCAAATGTGTGCTTGCGAATCACAAGATCGCGCAGTTGTTCACCGTAACGCTTCCGCTTCTTGTCATCCTCTAAAAACTCATCAACCAACTGTTTGAGCTCCTGCGCATCTCGATACATAACGAGCGCATCGCCAAAGAGGTCTTTCGCTCCTTTTATTTGATCGGAAATGATAAACGCGCCACACGCACCAGCGTCGAATAAGCGATTGGAAAAAAATCCCTCCTCTCGCATAATGGGCCAATGGTCATTTAATAACACCTTACATTTACTGTAATAGCGGCGCAGTTCAGTATTAGGAATATGCGTCCCGCGAATGTACCGTGACGGGATAATCTTTTCCCACCGAGTCCCATATACCGCAAGGGGCAGCCCAACGGCTAAAGCATCTTTCACAATCGGGCGAAACTGTTTCCGCGAGTTGCCAACGAATAGCACAGCTTCTTCAGGCGTCTCTGCGCCGGGGTCAGGATAAAAGAGTTGCGGATCCGTACATTGTAGGAGACAAGAGACCGGCACAGTGATGCGCTGCACCAGTCTCTCAGCATACGAAGAAGAAGCCACAAAAACATGATCGTATAGATTATATTCATCAGAGGTCACTTTATCGGGATGGCTGATGTTCCACATCAAATTGATATGCGCAGGATTTGGCGCGTACTGGCCCAGCCCTCGCAGAACAATCACCGCATCGTCACCAAACCCTTGCTCCGTGTACCAATCCGGCAAGATGTCGATGCGCACCGAATGCCCGTGTTTCACCAGTGATCGCCTGAGCGCACACGCGAAGTGATAATCTCCCCACTCGTGGAGTTCATCCATCTTCGGGACGGGAATTTTGATCGCGATACGAAATTTTCGAGCGCGAAAGTCAGTCAAGATTGACTGCAACTGAATGGCGCGGTGAACATAGGTATGGTGCGCGAGAACCGTCCTTTGCAGCTCCGCAACCAGCGCCTGCCGTGCCGGTTCTTCATGCAAATAGTGGTCAAGGAGCGCCTGCAATTCCTCAGCAGTCTCGTAGACGGGAAGTTTCTCGCCGAAGATTTCCTCTGTACCGATCCTGCCATTCGTCAGCACGAGCGCCCCGCACGCCAATGCATCAAACACTCGACTATTGACCGACCCCCACGGTTTCGTAGTGTGGTTGGCATCGTCAATCACCACCTTCGCCGTGCGGTATACGGACGGAAGCTGAGAATAAGGTAGAAAGCCTTTCCAATACGGCCGGAAAGCGGCTTGTTCATCCCAACCATGTCCATACAAAGCGAAGGAGTATTGAACCTGTCGAGGGACAAGCGATTTTTCGAGGTCGCGTTCAACATCCCAGCGGCTGCCGGTAAAGCAGTAATCAATAGCGTCTTCGAGTCGGGAACCTTCCGGACGGAATCGTTGCTCGTTAGTTGCTATGGGAAATACATGAGCGAACTTATCATGCTGTTCACGGAGAAAGCTGGCTGCTTTTTGCGATGAACACAAGTAGATATCGTAGCCATCAAAGGAAGGGCGCTCCACCCAACGCTCAAACCAATTCCGCAGCCAGGCAATCGTGACTAAACTTGGTTTTGCATGATGCACTTTGGAGAGGTCGTACGCATCCACCATGACTACCAACACATCCACATCGGTCACGTCATACCAATCTTGATTGCGCGCGAGTAGTCTAGTTTCCCAGCCGCATTGCTCCGTGCAGGCTGTCGCAAGTTCGAGCGCCGTAAAATAATCTCCGGCTCTCGCTTCCGCATGCGCTTCCGTCACGGCAAAAGCAACGACAAGCCTTGCCTCCACCCAGAACTGTTCGCCGATCGCAAGTTCCCGCCGTAACGTACGATTAACGATATAACCGTATCGTTTTTGCAGAACGGCTTGGTTATGAAGGCGCTGTTGCTGCACTTTAGTGGAGGACGTGAGGTTCCGCGTTGCACCTTCATTATGAATCAGTAGAAGATCGTTCGCCGAAAGACTACTTTTGTGCAACTGAAAGAAATATGTCAGACACAGATCGATATCCTCGTATCCATACCAGTATTCTTCGCAAAATCCACCGACTTGGATAAATTCCTCCCTGCAACAGAGCAACGCCGCCCCCGTTACTGCGGGGAATCTTTGCGGCCTTTCATAATAAGCCGCGCTGCTGCCAGATTTTACTCCAAGTTCGTATGGTCGATAAAAGCCGTAAGCGAGGTCTTCGGAAAACTTGATGCCAACATGTTGCACGGCTCCCGGGTACACGGCATGATGCAAGGGATAGGCTAATCTGAGACCGACTAGTCCAACAGTTGGATCTTCAAGGTAGCGAACGAGTCGCGCCAGAATGTCCGATTGCAAAAGGATGTCGTTATTGAGGAAAAAGAGGTATTCCCCGGTTGCTTGCTCACTCGCGCGATTGTTTGAGTATGCAAAGCTGTAATTCTCCTCATACGTAATCAGACGCACCGGCAATCTAGGCGTAAACGAACGAATGACGTCTCGGCTGCCGTCGGTGGACGCATGGTCGACGACAATGAACTCAATATTCAGGTAAGTGTTGTGGGCAAGAAACGTCTCGAATAATCCTTTTAAGTGGTGAGCGCCATTCCTGTTCAAAATGATGACGGACACTTTTCCTGTCTCAGTCGCCGCCACTTTCTCTAAAGGCTTTTTCCCCCCTCCTACAAGTACGGACTTCGTGAATTCCTTTGCAACTTCTCCTCCTCTTCTTAAGGACAATAGAGTAACCGCAGAGGGAATCCCGAGCGTTGGTCTCGGTCCCGCCCCATTCACCTTTGCTTGCTCTTTTCTGTTTTCAAAGGTTCTCCGCCAGCCCCGAAACTCCTCGGCGATTTGCGCTTGAAAGTCGTGCGGCATGGGCATCGGCGGTTTGAAACGGAGCCTACGCCAAATCACACCTAAGCGATGACCGAGCAGCCAGCGCCGAGAGTTCAATACCGAGGTCAAGCCATCGTCTAATCGTTGCATGAGTCGAGCAAGTCTCGCAGCATCGTTCGTAACATTAGTGACTGAGTCCTCAAGGATTTTCAGGCGTCGATCTTTCTCGGTTCGTAGCTGCGTCTCTTTCATCAATTGCTGCTGGAGGTCGGCCATTTTTTCCTCCACCCGCGCACGCGTCTCCTGCTCTGCGGCTAGCCGCGTCCGTAATTGCGTGACTTCCACTTTTTCCATCTTCTGCAGTTGTTTCTGTATTGCCTCCTTTGCTTGCTGGATCTCATCTACTTTCTTCTGCAACACGGTCTGCGTCGACCGATATACCGTGGTCGTCTCCTCCTTCGTCTCATATTCCTGCAGCGCTTCCCACGCCCCCGCTGATAACGAAGGTATTTCCTTCCACTCAAATACACGCCGTTCCGCAAAAGCCCGGGAGAGGGTCAGCTGTGCCTGGTTGGCAAACTGCCCCTCCGCCCCAACCTCTCCTCGTTCATGATACAGTGCAGAGTTAATAAAGGAGAGAATTTCTTGCTCACTAGGGAAGCGCAGGCCGCGCACTCCCCGCGCTTCAAGCTCGGCATAGAGCGTCTGTACAGTTTCCAGCGGTTGCGCCATCAAATCGCGATGCGCCACGAGCAGGCGGGGAAAGTTTTGAGTATGTTTCAACGCCGCCAGATTGTAATATTCCCATAAAGCCATACCAAACCGGATGGAAAAGCCGTCACGAGTATGGAGAGACTGCGCTACTTGCAGGGGACTTCGATAAATATACACGTAAATGGGGACTTCCAATGACTCTCGCCATAGTGGAAACAAAAGACACATCCGCGGATCCTTCAGCACCCACGGACGATAGGCATCCAACTTGTGTACGATCAGCTTGGCTTGCTCCGTGAAAGCGGCCCGTTGCTTGTCGCTTACCTCACCAAGGTTCAACCGAGAGACTTTGTGCCAATCTACTCCCACCGACTTGAAGAACTCTTGATGGAGCTTATAAACATCCACTCGCTCCCAATATCCTTTGGGATTATA
>JBFWZL010000563.1:0-4014 GCA_050185455.1 Binatia bacterium
AGAGCCAATCTCCTCACGAAGAGATTTCCGATACGGTGGATGAAACCGCCATACCCGTTCAGTTCGGGAATCGGTACGTCTTCACCGAGAATCCGCCGCACAATTCGTCCGTATGCCCGCCCCGACTGTGATCGTTCATTCAAGACCACCGGCGAGCCACAGTTCCCCGCCACCACCACTTCATCGTCTTCCGGCACGATACCGAGGAGAGGCACGGCCAGAATTTCAAGGACGTCGTCTTGGTTAAGCATCTGTTCTCTTTTTACCATCTCCGGGTTCATGCGATTGATAATGAGCTTCGGGTCGCCGACCTTTTGTTGGACCAAGCCAATCACGCGATCTGCGTCTCGCACCGGTGAGACCTCCGGCGTGGTAATCAGGATCGCTTCATCCGCGCCGGCGATGGCGTTGCGAAAACCTTGTTCGATGCCGGCGGGACAGTCGATTAAGACAAAATCGAACTCTTCCTTCAGTTGTGCGGTAATGTCCCGCATTTGTTCCGGACTAATGTCCTCTTTCTGATCCACTTGTGAAGCTGGTAATAAGGAAAGATTCGGGAAACGTTTATCTTTAATCAAGGCCTGGCGCGCTTGGCAGCGACCACGCACAACGTCTAGCAAGTGATAGACGATACGGTTTTCCAATCCCATAATGAGGTCGAGATTGCGTAAGCCGATGTCGCCGTCTATCATCACGACCTTCCGATCATGTCTTGCGAGACCGAGGCCGATATTCGCCGTCGCCGTGGTTTTGCCGACGCCGCCTTTCCCTGAGGTGACAACGATTGCTCGTCCGCTCATAGCTCCGAGCCTCCTATGGCTTTCCTTGATAGGGTTCAATCATAATGTTTTCATCTTTCACCCGAGCGATCTCTGGACGAGGGGCGCGTCGGTTGTTTTGGTTATCATCCCCTCTGGCGATCTGTGGGCCGATGCGGAGCTGTAAAGGGGTTAGGTTGAGTGCAACTACCACCGCCTCTTTGTTGTCTGGATAACCTGCGTGGACCATGCCGCGTAAGGTTCCGACAACCACTACATCCCCCCCCGCTAAAATTTCCGCTCCTTGATTGACATCCCCCATCACTACCACATCACCTTCAAACACTTCTTTTTGGCCGCCGCGCAAACCTCGTCGCAGATACAGAGTGTTCGTACCTTTGGTAAGCGCAGCTTGTTGCGGTTTTTGTTCTGACGTTGATACCGATAAACTGTCACGCACCGGTAAACCTTCTTTGTAAAGTAGCTCTCGGCTTACTTGCGCGGTGGCGACGGC
Source organism: Binatia bacterium (assembly GCA_050185455.1). Taxonomy (GTDB): domain Bacteria; phylum Desulfobacterota; class Binatia; order Bin18; family Bin18; genus SYOC01. The sequence goes on from JBFWZL010000563.1 coordinate 1,273, forward strand.
GTAGCGTAACAAAAGGCCCTCGGCGAGGAGAAGTTCTTTCAGTTTCCGCCATTCCTCTTTATGAAGTAGGCGGTTACCAAAATGGAGGACGACCGGTGAATCACGAAAAAACCCTTTGGCGCGAACTAGTTCATCTTCCACCGCGTTCAGCACTTCTGCAAAAGGCGCTTGATCGTGAAATAAGAAAGTTGGTCCGGCCTTCAGCCCCTTAATAGAGAACAGCTCCACTCCTCCCCCGACGTGATTTTGTTGTTTGTGGTAATTGAGCCAAGTTATACTCAGATACGACGCCCTGTAGCAGAAAAATACAGGCTCCACAACATCTAGTAGTGGCTCACGGAAAAGAACAAGCCCCTAGTTGCGGTGCGACTGAAGAACAGGATAAGAGCTTATCTTGCACGGGAACACCCGAGGAGGGGGGTGAGAGGCATGCACAGAGAACGAGATAAAGAAATCCGGCGGCGGCGGAAACGGCGCGAGAAGAGTTATAAGCGTCGAGTCAAGGAACTGAAAGCCCAGGCAAAGAAATCCTAATCCGGCATCTTGCCCTTTGGGATCGTCGCATACGGTTACGCTCGCTTTCGTGTTTTCTCTCGCGCGAGAGGGAAAGTTGGTGTTCACGTCTAATGTGGACGCAACGTCATGCGCGCCTCCCCTGATTGTAATTCAACCGCATTCTGACGAATCTCTATTACGGTGTAGCCTCCAATGGTGTCTCCCTCGTGCGCCATTGTGAGAGGCCCACCGTTCACGCGGATAAAAGCGATTCTCCTGTCCGGATCACTCGACCATTGGAGGAAACTGAGCACGGTTCCGGATGGTGTTGTCGGCGCGGTTGTGGTGCTTGGTGGTGGTGAGAAGGATTTGACGGTGCGAGTTGCTCCACTAGGTAGAAGCACTTCATAGCGGGAGCCGTCCTGCTCTGTCTCGTCTACTATTGATGGAGTTGGTGCTGGCGCGTGTTTTGCCACAGGCGTAATTTCTCGCTGTGTTGAGGCCATTTCCCATGATGCGGGTGGTGTGGCGGCGAATGGAGAGCGTTGTACGGCGGAAGCACCAGCGGGGGTGGTATTCTGCTCTTCTGGCGGAGAATAAGGGAGGGGAAGAGAGGCTGTAGTAGATGTGACAAAAGGTGGAGAGTCACTTTCTTGTTCTGCGGGAAATGTTTCAGATGCTGACTGAAGCGGTGCGGACGATGAATCGGGGCGCATGTCGGACTGAGGAGGAGATGAGGCAACGACTCTGGGAGCAGCGGGGCTGGTTTGACTAGAATATGAGCGCCAGAAAACGAAACCGGCTCCGGCGGAGAATCCCGCCACTAGCAGTCCCATGATGCTCAGCAGATTTCCGTTGGCTTTCCAAAATGAGCGCCGCAGTTGTAGCGGGCGAGTTTGGTGCGAAAGGGATAACAAGAGGCGGGATCGGGCGTCAGCCGTGCGGGAGTGATGCTCCTCTTCCAGCTTCCGTAGTGCGTCAAGAATCGTGCTCATACGTTTTCCTTGGTTGGTCTTCCTGAGAGTCCCGCGACGTTTGTGTTGGTTCCTGGGAGTTGTGTGTACGTCCTCCCTTTGAAAAGGAGGACGTATCGCTAAGGCTTGGTCGAAGATAGCCTGGCACACTGTTGTAAAGCGCTATCATTGTTTGGGGTCCAACTATACCATCAGGGGCAAGACGTTTACTTTTTTGGAAGCGAGCGACCACTTCTTGCGTTTGCTGACTGAAAGTATCCAGGCGGGCGTTGGCGGAAAGGCGAGTATCGATCCCGGGCGTCTGTGACAACAACATGTAGAGCCGCCTGACCTGTTGGCCAACACTGCCGACCGTCAGGGGAGCATTGACTCTCTCAAAATCCTTCCAGAAGAGATAGGCTTTCCCAAACCAATGGTCGGAGAGAATCCGGCTAGGAATTTCCTGTTCACGATCCACTAACACACGGCAGTAGTCTCCATGAATACCCATGAGCAAGGCGAAGCGGAGCTCGTGCTGCCCCGGAGTTCTCAGCTCTAGGATTGCTGGAAGATCAAGGAGCGAGAGCAAATTGAAAGACCCGTTGAGCGGCAAGTATTCTAAACGGCGGGCTTGAGCAATGGCTCCAAGATCAATCGCGCCGTTCTGCCACTCCTCCTCACGAAGAAGGTCTGCGCCCCAGGCGTGGAGAAGACCATTGGCCGCTTGCACGGCGCTGTCGAGCAGTGACAGCTTCTGCAATGATTGCAAAAGTTCCTGGCTTGTGTGGGTTGATTGATCCGTGAGCACAGACTGTTCTGCGCCTCGAGAAATCGTGGCCACTTGCACTGTGGGGAGTTGCTCGGGAGAAGGAGCAAGAGCAGCTTGTTGCTCTTCTTGCTGTATATCTTTTATGGGAGCGGTTTCTTCAGCTGACGTAGAGGAAGCAGCGGCAGGGAGGGAGACGACGTTCGCACTCGGTGCTTCGGTCGACTGAGAGGAGGCCGGTCTAGGGTCTTCTTGCGGGATAGCAGTGCGAGTTGGCAACCAACCATGGGTGGAAGCAAAAACCAACATTCCAGTTCCAAGGAAAACCAACAGTCCAGCCAAGAGTGGCGAAGAGGCCACCTTGAGAAACGTCCGGTTCGTGGGGGTATCTTCACGCCCGATTTCTTTTGCCGCTTGCAGAATCGTGTCGTGATCAATCTGGCGTTCTTCACGGGTATAAGCGATCAGCAGGGATCGATGGCACAAGACATTGATCACCCGCGGGATGCCTTTTGCGATGCGGTAGAT